>CAZMZM010000033.1:0-26061 GCA_964570865.1 uncultured Melioribacter sp. | reverse complement strand
GCGAGCGAACGAAGAGAGCGCGGCAATCTATCGATTTGTAAAAGAGAGAAAAAACCGTCAAAACACACGACACAACAGATTGCACCTCGCAACATTCGTCTGTATCGAAAAGAAAAAAAAGAGTCATTGCGAGCGAACGAAGAGAGCGCGGCAATCTATCGATTTGTAAAAGAGAGAAAAAGAAAACTATTATACTAATCAATAATTTTAATCTTGTTAATATTCTTAACCTCACCGGCAAGGATAATAGAGTCATTTTCCTGAAAGATGTAGTCAGGGCTGGGAATTGCTTTTATCTGTGACGATTTTTTGCTTATGGTTTTAACCGAAAGTATATCGACACCAAAGCGCGCTCTAATATTCAAATCCTTAATTGATTTTCCGACAAACTGTTTAGGAACGTGAATCTGAAGTATGGAATATCCTTCCATAAAATGAAGTTCATCTCCTTCGTCCGTTTTACGAATGCTGCTCGCAAAGCTATCGGCAAGGTCAATCCTTTCAATTGCCTTGTAGTAAGCGTCCTGAATATCTTTAATATGAACAACTCCGATTACTTTCTTGGAATTTTCCGCATCGGTTACAGGTAGGGATTCCCAATCATATTTTCTCATTTTTTCCATTGCCGCTTGGGAATTATCATCAAGTGAAACAGTTTCATATTTAGGTTCGTAAACATCGGCGGCAACCAATACTTCCTGAAGTTCATCGTTTTCAAAAAGAAAATCTTTAATTGTCTCAACGGAAATTGTTCCGATAATTTCGCCATTATCTTTTAACACGGGAAACTCCTGTCCGTGTGATTGAACCACTTTTCTTACAACGGTATTAAACTTGTCTTCAGGATGAATCGCAACGAAATCGGAATCATAAATATCCCTGATAAATATTGATTTCATAACATTTACTTCCGAGCCGTCTTTTATATTAATTCCACGCCTTACAAGTTTAAGCGTATAAATTGACTCTCTGGTAAAGTAGGAAGAAATAATCGTGCTGATAATAGTTGTTATCATCAGCGGCAAAATAATATGATAATCGTTGGTAAGCTCAAACACAATAATTATAGCCGTAATCGGCGCGCGTGTTGTTCCTGCCACTAATCCGCCCATCGCAACCAAAGCGTATGCGCCCGGAGTGGCAGTAATTGCCGGGAATAGCAAATGAACAGCCGCTCCGAAGGATGCGCCCAGCGTAGCACCCATAAATAACGAAGGAGCAAAAATACCTCCGGAACCTCCGGAGCCAAGCGTAACCGCAGTTGCTAAAATTTTGATAAAAACCAATATTAAGGCAAAATACCAAACTATGTTTCCATTCAGAGAAAAGTTTATTGTATCATATCCAACGCCCATTACTTCCGGAGCCAGTAATCCGATAAGACCAACTCCAAGTCCGCCGATTACGGGACGATAATATTCCGGAATTTTTTCTTGTGCGTCAAACCAATCTTCAAACGAATATAAAACCTTAATAAATAAGTATGAAACTACTCCCGCCAAAACACCGAGTATTAAATAAAAAACTAATTCCTGCGGACTGACCAACTGATAACGAGGAACTTCAAATGCGGCAAAATCCCCTTCAAAAGCACGAGAAACTACCGTAGCCATTACAGAAGAAATCACTATCGGCGAAAACTGTGCAACCGCAAAATCCATTAAAATTATTTCGAGAGCAAATAACGCTCCTGCTATCGGAGCATTAAAGGCAGCCGCGATTCCTGCCGCCGCACCGCATCCTACAAGCGTTTTCATTCGCTTTGTGGGAACCTTAAAAAATTGTCCTATTGTTGAACCTAAACTGGAACCAATCTGCACAATCGGACCTTCTCTTCCTACAGAGCCGCCGGTCCCGATTGAGACTGCCGAAGCAAAAGCCTTAATCAATGCAACGCGGGGACGAATTTTCCCCCCTTTCAAAAAGATTGCCTGCATTACTTCCGGAACTCCGTGACCCTTTGCCTCGGGAGCAAAAAAGTAAATAATCGGGCCTACAATTAAACCGCCGAGTGCGGGAACAAAAAGGATTATATACCAAGGGGAATCTGTAATATTCTGTAGAATGCTGCCATGTCCGAGAAAAGAAATTTCGGTTATCCATTCGATTAAAGCGCGAATAATTATTGCCGAAAATCCAGCTAAAGCCCCGATAATTATTGCAATAATTATCATAAATGTATGTTCGGTAAGGTTGGCCTTTACCAGGAGGTCATTGTTCTTTTTGGAGATATACTGTATGAACTTACTGAATTTACTCGCCATAGACCTTATTTATCAAATAGGAAAATTAAAAATACAAGATTATTTGAAAGATTTCAAAAATTTTTATTTACGAATTTATTTTTATCACAATCTTTTCCCTCATTTTTACATTCTTTTATTATCTCTAATTTTACCACGTATAATTTTTAGTTCACATGATTTTATTCCTAAACATCGAAAGTGTTATATTAAAAACTCAAAATAATAAAAGTTATGAACGAACCAATAATTACAATCGGAATAAAAAACGCTAATAAAATTGCGTTAAATATCATTGGGGAATATTACGTTCCGCGATTAAAAATTCATGTTCGCGGTAGCGCATATTTTGAAAGTTCAAGTCGCGGTATATTGTTTGAATCAACACTTGGCACATATTACATTAACGAAAAAGATATTTTTATTGCTGCTAATGAAGATAGCGCAAGTTTTTGGATTCACAATGTTAAAATCGGAAAAGGTTTCCATTGGGAGCGAGAGGAAGACCAGCATTTTCTCGGCGAATTTAAGTTTGTTAAAGAGAACGGCGGAATTACTTTGGTTAATATTATTCCGATGGAGCTTTACCTTGAAAGCGTAATCGGTTCGGAAATGAGCGAAAACGCCTCACCCGCTTTGCTGGAAAGCCAAGCTGTTGTTGCGCGGAGCTGGACGCTTGCACAGTTAAAAAAATCAAAAGAAAACCCTTCAAACATTCACCGCGAAAAAGGAGAAAAGCTGGTTTGGCACGAACGGAACTCTCACACGCTTTATGATTTTTGCGCCGACGACCATTGCCAACGCTATCAAGGAATAAAGAAAACTACCGCTTTAACTACGGCAACGGCAATTGATAAAACTCGCGGAATAGTGTTAATGTACGAGGATGAAATCTGCGATACGCGATATTCCAAAAGTTGCGGAGGTATTTCCGAGCTTTATGAAAACGTATGGTCGAAAAAAGAACATCCGTGTATCGAAAGTATTTATGATTTTTCTTCACCTACTTATTTTTCCGATTTTGATTTAAGAGACGAAGCAAAATTTAGAAAATGGGTTCGTTCTTCGCCGGAAGCTTTCTGCAATACTAATGACGAAAAAATCTTAAAACAAGTTCTTGTTGATTTTGATCAAGAAACAAAAGATTTTTTTAGATGGAAAAAAGAACTTTCTCAGGATAAACTTTCATCGCTTATACATCAAAATCTTCATCACGATTTCGGAGAAATCATAGACCTTATTCCTGTAGCTCGCGGTAAATCGGGAAGAATAATTAAACTGAAAATAGTAGGAACAAAGCGCCGGTTTATCATCGGAAAAGAATTGGAAATTCGCAAAACCCTTTCGGACAACCACCTTTACAGTTCCGCCTTTTTTGTTGAGAAACAGAATGTTGTAAACAACATTCCCCAAAAGTTTGTTTTGCATGGTGCAGGATGGGGACATGGAGTAGGACTTTGTCAAATAGGTGCAGCCGTTATGGGAGAAAAAGGTTATCAGTTTGACGAAATTCTTGAGCACTATTTTCCTCACGCCAGAATTAAGAGAATTTACAAATGAAAATTCTTTACTCATGCCTTTCGCAAAGTTGGGGCGGAATGGAAATGTTTACAATCGATGCCGTGCTTCTTTTACTGAAGCGGGGAATTCATACTGAGTTAATCTGTTATCCTGCATCAAAAATAGATCTTGCAGCAAAAGAACGGGGAATAATTACTCATTCCGTTAAAGCAAAAGGTTATTTTGAGCCAAGCGCCATATTTAAGATTAAAAAAATTATAAGTATGGGCAACTTTGATTTAGTACATACTCAGGCATCAAAAGATTTGTGGAGTCTTGTTCCCGCTTTGAATTTATCGCGAAAAAAAATTCCGTTGGTAATAACCAAACAAATGGGTTCTTTTGTTGTAAAAAAAGATTACCTGCATAGACGCCTTTATTCAAGGGTGGATAAAGCATTTGCAATCAGCAAAGTAATTGAGAAAAACCTGATTGAAACCACGCCTCTTTCTCCGGAAAAAATTACAATACTCCACAACGGGGTTGATATTAAAAGTTTTGCTCCTGATAATAAAAACAGAAAGAAGATACGAACAGAGTTTAATATTACGGAAGAAGAGTTACTTTTTGGTATGACGGCGCGGTTTACACCCGGCAAAGGTCATGAGGAATTTTTGAAAGCCGCCAAAACTATTTCCGATCGGTTTAATAATGTTAGGTTTTTAGTTGTAGGCGAACCGAGTAGAGGAGAAACCGCGTACGCCCAAAAAATTTATGAACTGAGCAAAGATTATAAATTGGAAAACAGATTAATTTTTACCGGTTACCGAAACGATATTCCGGATATTCTTTCTGCGTTAGATGTTTTTGTATTCCCTTCTCATGCCGAGGCTTTTGGTATTTCGCTTGCCGAAGCAATGGCGGCAGGGAAAGCATGTGTAGCTTCCGGCTCCGACGGACCACTTGATATTATTGATGATGAACTAAACGGTCTTTTTTTTGAAACCGGAAATGCTGCCGATCTTACAAACAAATTAATCCTTTTAATCAATAATCCGTCGTTGCGCAACAGATTGTCCGAACAAGCAAGGATAAAAGCACGCAGAGATTTTGATATTGAAAAACTTACGGACAAAGTCATTGTGCATTATGAAGAGTTAATTAAGAAAAAAGGAGTTTAATAATTTGACTTTTCTTAATCCGAGTGTGCTAATCGGACTTATTGCCGGGCTTATTCCTATCGCCCTTCATTTTATCAACATGAGAAAATTAAAACGTGTTGATTTCAGCACGCTCTACTTCATGAAAGAACTTCGTAAAACTAAAATCAGAAAGTTAAAGTTTAAACAATGGCTGCTTTTACTACTCCGCTTATTGATTATTATCTCACTCGTAATTGCCTTTGCCAAGCCTGCCTTAAATTCCGGAATTCCTTTAGGCGGAGAAAGAGCAAAAAAAACCGCTGTATTTATTTTGGACGACAGTCCGAGCATGTCGGTTTTAACCGGAAACGGAACACTATTTAACCAAGCAAAAAAAACAATTTCAGATTTGCTTTACAATTACACGGATGACGATATTCTCTTTTTTTTACGAACATCCGAAATTAACGCAAATTCCGTAAGCCCGACAAACAAAGCGTCACTAATTAAATCCATAAAAAATTTGGCACTTACTTCCGTTTCATGCAATTTATCAAAGACTCTAAATTTGGCAATAAAAAAAATATCCGCAATCTCAACATTAAAAAAGGATGTTTTCATTCTCAGTGATTTCAATAGAAATACCTTTTCAAGAAAAGAGTTTATTAAATCGGCTGAAGGCTTGAACAAAAACTCTCTTGTCTATTTAATTCCGTTTAAAGGCGATTTAACAGGGAATCTTTCTCTGAAAAGTTTTAGCTTAACCAACCACCTAATCTCGGTAGAAACACCTGTAAATTTTACCGCATCGATTAAAAACAGCTCGTTACGAAATTCTTTGACCGGTACTATTTCCCTTTTTATCAATAAGAACAGAGTTGCGCAAAAATCTTTAACCGTGGAAAGCACTAAAAATATTAGCTTAAATTTATCCGGAACACTTACGACTTCCGGTTTTATTGAATCAAAAGCTTCTCTTTCGGATGACCAACTCGCATTTGATAACGAGCGGTACTTTTCGTTTTACGTAAAAGCGACAAGAAAAGTTCTTGTTACCGCCCCTAAAAAATCCGATGCCGATTTTCTGATAACGGCTCTTACCGCCGATCAAAAACTACATAGTGAGATTTCCTTTCAAAATATTTCAACTCTATCCTCCGAAGATTTAAACAAGTATGACGCTTTGTTTATTATAGGTGTGCCTGTAAGCAATACCGCAAAAATTAAGAGCTTTATAAAAAAAGGGGGTGGTGTTGTTTGGTTTCCTTCTTCCGATTTTAACGAACGAAAATTTCTTAAAGCGCTTCATACATTAACTTCAGCACAATACTATGGCTTATCCTCAACCGAATCAATGCCTCCATTACAATTTGAAAAAATAAATTTTTCTCATCCTTTGTTTGAAGGGCTATTTGAAAGAAAACAAAAAAACGGGATCAATTCCCCCGAGATAAAAGAACATCTTCGAATTAAATCAAACGGAAAAGGAAGAGCCGTTATTACACTTGAAGACCGTAGCGAATTTCTGTCCGAATACTCCTTGGGAAAAGGAGTTTTGTTTCTTTTTAACGTTCCTCCAAATTTGCAATGGAGTAACTTTCCTATAAAGCCTGTTTTTGCTCCGCTTGTGAACCGCTTACTTATTTTTATTACTTCGGGACAAAGTAGAAACCTAAATATAATTGCAGGGTCGGAATTTAAAATTAGTGCAAGGTTTTTCACAAGCCCTACTATCAAAGTAGTAACACCAAACGGCAACGAACAAATCATTAACTCCAATGAACTTAAAGGCAAAAAGTTTTATTCATTTAAAAAAACTTATTACTCCGGATTTTATAATATTTTTAGTAACGGAAAAAAAATTGAATCCTTTGCAGTAAATGTTTCTCCAACGGAATTAGACTTTACCAATTACACCAACGAAGAGTTAAGAAAAATTAAATTTGTTTTAGAAGGAAAAAACAAATTTAAAGTAATTTCACCAAAGGATGATATTATATCAAATTTAAAAACATCTTCAACCGGACAAGAGTTTTGGAGACTTTTTTTAGCTTTGGCTTTAATTTTTGCAATACTTGAAATACTTGTTGCACGAGTAAGTAAAAAAGAAATTTTAGAATTCGAAGGAAAATAAATGACAATAGATTTACAAAGACCTGAGCGTGAAAAAGCAATATTAGTCGGTCTTAAAAAACGAACGGACTCAAAAGAGAATGTTGATAATTTTTTGGACGAGCTGGAAATGCTTGCCGATACGGCAGGTGCCGACACGGTAATGAAAGTTGTACAGGACAGACTAAAACCGGATCCCGCCTATTTTATCGGGAAGGGAAAAGCCGAAGAGATAAAAGAGCTTGCAGAAATGAACGATGTAATTCTGATTGTTTTTGATGATGATCTTACACCTTCACAAGTTAGAAATCTCGAGAATTTAATTGAAAAAAAAATCTTGGACAGAAGCGGTCTTATCTTAGACATTTTCGCCAAGCACGCAAAAACAAGCGAAGCTAAAACTCAAGTTGAGTTGGCGCAACTTCAATATACCCTTTCCAGACTGACTCGCGCATGGACACACCTTTCCAAACAGTACGGA
Organism: uncultured Melioribacter sp.; assembly: GCA_964570865.1. Lineage (GTDB taxonomy): Bacteria > Bacteroidota > Ignavibacteria > Ignavibacteriales > Melioribacteraceae > WGAL01. Next base: position 18,583 of record CAZMZM010000033.1, on the reverse strand, counting down.
GGCATAGGGACAAAGGGTCCCGGTGAAACGCAGATTGAAACCGACAGAAGAATTATCCGTGATAGAATTTCAAAACTAAAAGAGAAGCTAAAAAAAATTGAAGCTCGGCAAAAAACAAAAAGCGCTCAGCGGAAAAATTTTTTACAAGTTAGCCTTGTCGGATATACCAATGCCGGAAAGTCCACATTATTAAATCTATTAACGGATGCTGACGTGTTGGCGGAGGATAAACTTTTTGCCACACTCGATTCGACAACAAGAATCTACAATATAACCAAAGATAAAAAAGCTTTATTGAGCGACACCGTCGGATTTATCAGAAAACTTCCTCACTCTTTAGTTGCTTCATTCCGCACTACATTGAACGTAGTTAGCGATGCGGATTTAATTTTGCATGTAGTTGATTTAAGTAATCCCGTTTTTAGAGAACATATAAAAGTTGTATCTGACACTTTAGCGGAATTACATTGTGAAAAGACGAAAACCATAACAATTTTCAACAAGGTAGATCAAGTAAATGATAACAATTTTTTCGATAACTTAAAATCCGAATTCCCCGACGCCGTATTTGTCTCTGCTTCGAGAGCCATAAATATTTTGGAACTCAAGGAAAAGATACGTAAAGTTTATGAAGAGAATTTTGTGGAAGAAGAGATTGAAATTCCTGTTGAAAAATCAAAATTAATTTCTCAAATTCATTCTCTTGCAACTGTAAGCAATATAGAATACGGAGATGAAGTTGCTGTTTTAAAAATTAGAACCGATAAAAATAATTTTGCCAAACTTAAAAAACTTCTGTTGTAATTTTTTATCTATAAGGAAGTAAAATGAAAAGAATATTTTATGTTTTGTTTTTTCTTGTCGGCGTTAGCAATATATTTTCGCAAGACAACTTTGTAAAGAACAACTATGTTAAAAAGGAATATAGAATTCCTATGCGGGATGGAGTTAAACTTTTTGTCTCTGTTTATTCGCCCAAAGACACAACAACCGATTACCCGATAATGCTGCTGCGCACGCCTTACAGCTGTCGTCCTTACGGCGAAGATAAATATAAATCTCATATCGGTCCCTCCGAATTAATGGAAAAAGAGAAGTTTATTTTTGTTTGGGAAGATGTTCGCGGCAAATTTATGAGCGAGGGAAAGTATGTAAATATGCGCCCTTGGCAACACGGAGAAAAGGGAAAGATTGACGAATCAACCGATACTTACGACACAATTGAATGGCTTGTTAAAAATATTAAACACAACAACGGACGCGTTGGGATGTGGGGCATTTCGTATCCCGGCTTTTACGCTGCAATGGGCGCAATGTCAAATCATCCGGCTCTGAAAGCCGTTTCTCCTCAAGCTCCTATTTCCGATTGGTTTATCGATGATGACATGCATCACAATGGCGCTCTCTCGTTGGCAATGACATTCGATTTCTTTTCGGTTTTCGGTCAGGTTCGAGATTCGTTAACTACAATATGGAAACCGAAGTTTATTACCAACACGCCCGACCAATATTCTTTTTTTCTAAACTTGGGCGGTTTATCTAATATTAATAAAAAATACTTTCACCACGCAATTCCTTTTTGGGATAGTGTTTCCTTACACGGAGTTTATGATGCTTACTGGAAACGGAAATCCACATCAGATGATTTCACAAATGTCAAAACTGCGGTGATGACTGTTGGCGGCTGGTTCGATAGCGAAGATATGTACGGAGCAATTAACACATACAAAACTATCGAGAAAAAGAACGATGGTATATTTAATATTTTTGTAATGGGACCTTGGTTTCACGGCGGTTGGTCTCGCTCGAAAGGGGATAAATTAGGAAATGTTTATTTCGGATCAGCAACAAGTGAATTCTATCAAAAAAATATTGAGCTTCCTTTTTTTAATCATTTTTTAAAATCCGTTAAAAATATAAATTTGCCGGAAGCTTATGTTTTTGAGACAGGCGGGAACAAATGGCACAAGTTTGAAGCATGGCCTCCAAAAAACGTAACGGCACAAAACCTTTATTTGTCGGAGGAAAATAAATTAACTTTTACTGAATCCGTAAAGAACGATTCTGTTTCATACGTCAGTGATCCCGCAAAGCCTGTTCCTTACACGGCTAAAATAATTGATGCGATGAGATTTTATCCTAAGCCTTATATGACGGAAGATCAGAGATTTGCTTTCTATCGTCCGGATGTGGTTGCTTTTATATCAGAACCTTTTGAAAACCCTATAACAATTGCCGGTAAAATTTCCGCTAACCTATACGTATCGGTTTCTACAACCGATGCTGATTTTGTTGTTAAGCTGATTGATGTTTATCCCGACAGTTCGGCGAGTAAAAACGGAGTAGAGTATGGCGGCTTTCAGCAGTTAGTTCGTTATGATATTATGAGGGGAAAATTTAGAAATTCATATTCTTCTCCGCAGCCTTTTGTCCCGGGAAAACCCGAATTGGTAGTTGTTCCTTTGCAGGATGTTCTACACACTTTCAAAAAAGGGCATAAGATTATGGTTCAGATTCAGAGTAGTATGTTTCCTTTTTTTGATAGAAATCCCCAAATATTTACAGATATTTATTCCGCAGAAGATTCCGTTTTTCGTAAAGCGAGAATCACACTATTTACAGGAAAAGATTTTCCTTCACACTTAAAGGTAAACATTTTGCAAAACAGCAGGGAGAGTAAATGAATCAACTACTGGGAGCACATACGTCAATGGCGGGAGGAGTATCAAAAGCCGTTGAACGGGCTGAACAGCTTGGCTTTACAGCATTTCAGATGTTTACAAAGAACAATAATCGCTGGCATGCAAAACCTCTTGAAGAGAAAGAAATCATCAGATTCAAAAAACTTCTCTCCGAATCTAACATTGGTTTTGTTGTCAGTCACGATTCCTACTTGATTAACCTTTGTGCAAAGGATGAAAACAATCTAATAAAATCTCGAAATGCTTTTGTTGATGAGCTGCTGCGATGTGAACAGCTTGGAATTAAATATCTTAATTTTCATCCGGGCGCTCATGGCGGACAAGGGGAAGATTACGGTTTGAAGATGATTGCCGAATCGATAAACCTCGCACACGAAAAAACAAAAGGAATAAATGTAAGCAGTATGCTGGAGATGACCGCCGGACAAGGAACCAATTTAGGTTATACTTTTGAACAAATGGCAAAAATTATTGAATTGGTTGATGATAAAAACCGAATGTCTGTCTGCATTGATACGGCACATATATTTGCGGCTGGTTACGATATAAGATCGGAAAGCGCATACGAAAAAACCATCACTGATTTTGACGATATTATCGGACTTGACAGACTTCACTGTTTTCATATGAATGATTCAAAAAAGGAACTCGGCTCCCGTGTTGACAGGCACGAACATATCGGGAAAGGGTTTATCGGGTTGGAAGGATTTTCTAACATAATGAATGATGAAAGAATTGTGCATGTTCCTAAAATCTTGGAAACCCCAAAAGGGAAAGAACAAACGGAAGATGTTGAAAATTTAAATATTCTTCGTTCCCTAATTCGTTCTTAACTCTGTGATGTTATACGCTTTTCTTAGAGTTAATGTTTTTCGATTTCAAAAAATATTTTCTTTGATGAAAATCCGGTTTTGTTCTGGAATTATCGATTGAAAAGTAATTTAACTTTTTGTTAATTAATTCAATAACTGCGGCAATTTGTATTTCATAATTATCATCCGAATTAATGAATGGAAATTCAAAATTAGTATGTAGAGTAAATTTTCCTCTCATATTATCAACTGAAATATTTATCTTATCATAAAAACTTTCTATCTCCATTTCATTCCGGTATTCTGAAAAACGGTAACAATTCCACTCGGTTGAAGGTGAAAAATTAAACTCCCAATAATTACTCTTTCCGGATTCGGCAATAAACAATTCAAAACAAGTTGTTTGCCAAAGGTTATCCAACCGAGCACTCTCTTTTATTTCGGGAATTACTACATCTCTGCATTGGGGAGAAAGAATAATATTGTAGCTTAATGAAATGTTGTTTCCTTTAAATTGAAAATCAGCGTAAACTTCATGGGTGTTTTTATCCGGTATAAGATTTATTAATTTAATATTTACTTCCCAAATCTAATTTGCTCAAATGCTCTTAATGCGTTATTTACAAACGCTTCCACTTTCTCCGGATCTTTCTCCCCGGCAGCATTTTCTACTCCGGTGTGACTGTCAACTCCGGACGGCTCAACTTCAATAACGGCAGAAAAAACATTATCGGCATTTAGTCCGCCTGCAAGAATTACCGGTTTTTCCGTGAATGAAATCAAGTGTTTGCTTATTTTCCAATCGTGCGTTTTCCCGGTAGCTCCCTCCGCACCGGTTACAGGATCGTAAGTATCCGTTATATATGCGTCAACATAATTTTGTGTCTGTAAAATTATTTTTCTCAGTTCACCGATGTTATCTTTTTTCACTACAAGACTTTTAATTACTTTAATTTTCGGTGCAAACAGTTTAAGTTTAGCTAATTCGTCAACCTCAACATCTCCGTGAAGCTGAACTATTTCTACGTCAAGGTAATTACAAAACTCTATAATTTCATCAGCATTTGAAAGGTATGTTATCAAAACAGGAAACGATTTATCTCTTATCTTTGCAATAATATCTCCGGCTTCCGCTTCTGTTGTGTCTTCTGCGTTTACGGTAAGACGCAAAGGAAAACCGATAAAGCGCACCCCTTTTGAGATAAGCATTTCAGCTTCCGCTAAGTTTTTAACTCCGGCAATTTGTATAAAATTATCCCACATAAATTATTTATCTTTTTTTATTAATTTAATTATTTTTGTTAAATATTATTGATTAAAATGATGGGATTACAAAATGAAAAAACTCTTCTTAATCTTCATGTTCGCAGCTCTTGCATCTGTTTCCGCACAACAAAAATATGTTGTCGGAACAATAAGTTCTTCTTTTACTTTAGCACACTTTAATAGTTTTATCCCAAACGTAAGTCCGCTTGGGCTAAACGTTGAATACAGAAAATTTATTGATCGTGACATTTCAATCGGTTTTTCCGGAGGGATTAATTATTTCTCATCAAGCAGCACTTCTGATTATAATTTTGAAGGAACCGTTATCACTGGCGATAACGACAGAAGTACAATAGTGATTCCCATTCTATTACAAACACATTATTTTTTCGGATATAGAAACAAACCGAGTTTTAATTTTGGTTTCGGTTTCGGGGCAATGTATGTTAGCAAATCTGCTTCTTATTCGGGAAAAACTTTAACTCAAAACAGATTTCACGTTGCTATTGTTCCGGATGCGGCTTTTACTTATCCGATTAACGATATGCTTCAGTTTATTGCACAGCTTAAGTTTAACTATGCTATGGCAACGATAAAAAATAGCAACTCAAATAGTTTTGATGTTGATGATTACGGATTTCTTTCTCTAAACTTAGGCGTAATGTGGAAGCTGTAAAGAAAAAACAAGTAGCCGTTTTAGGCGCAGGGTTAGTTGGAAGTGCTATTGCAAAAGATTTAGCGGCGGATAATAATTTTATCGTTACTTCTTTTGATAAATCTTTTGACGGGAACAATAAGTTCATAAACTTCCCGCAAATATCAAAAGTTGAAATTGATGCGCTCGATAAAACCGAGCTGACTTCAGTCCTTTCTCCCTTTGATTTTGTAGTTAATGCCGTACCCGGCGCAATTGGCTTTGAAGTTCTGAAAACAATAATTGAGGCGGGTAAAAATGTTGTTGATATTGCCTTTTATCCGGAAGACCCATTTGAACTAAATGATTTGGCTTTGGAAAAAGGAGTTACTGCAATTGTCGATTGCGGTGTTGCTCCTGGCATGAGTAATTTTCTGTCCGGTTATGCTTATGGAAAACTGGACAAAACCGATTCAATTAAAATCTTTGTAGGCGGACTTCCGAAGCTGAGACAATATCCTTTTGAATACAAAGCTGTTTTTTCTCCTTCGGATGTTATCGAAGAGTATACGCGTCCGGCACGACTTGTAGAAAACGGAAATGTTATAACCAAGCCTCCCCTAACAGATCCGGAAATCTTAAACTTTCCAAATATCGGTTCACTTGAAGCTTTTAACAGTGACGGACTTCGTACACTCATAAAAACACTTGACGTGCCGGATATGAAGGAAAAAACTCTACGTTACGTCGGGCATCGTGAAAAAATTATGTTGCTCCGCGATATGGGATTTTTTGAAACTACTCCGCTTGAAATTAACGGAAATAAAATTTCTCCACTATCTTTTACAAGCAACATTCTTTTTCCGCAATGGAAACTTGAAGAAGGAGAAATTGATATTACCGTAATGCAAATTATTGTGAACGGAACAAAAGAACATCGGCAAACGACTTATGTTTATGACTTGTACGACGAGTATTCTCCGGAAACCGGTATTCACTCAATGGCCAGAACCACCGGATATACGGCAACTGCTTTTTTGAGATTAATGAATGACAATATTTTCAATAAGCAAGGTGTTTTTCCTCCCGAAGTTTTAGGGAAAGACGGAAAATATTACGATTTTATTATTAACGACTTAAAACGGAAAAACATAACTTACTCCGAGACAATATTACAACAATAATTATCCGGAAGGAAAAATGATGAAAATTAAAATAGACGTTTTGATTGCTCTTGGATTTATGTTTCTAATTTCCGGCTGTTCAACTACGCCGATGAACGATTTTTTCGGCATTCAGATGAAACCTGAAGCCGCCAAACATTTCAAGATTGTCTCATACTCGGAAGAAGGGGGCGTTCGATACGGAAGCACTTTTGAAATGAACCCGCACGTGTTTGCTTACGCAGAAGTAAAATCCGACTTTATTTTGATCAAGATTATTAACAATAGTAAAAATCCTATCCCCACTAATTTTAATGAAGATGAATTCAGTTTAGTAACTAAAGAAGGTACAAGTTTTTTATTGTTAAAAGGGGATAGAGATGATTTTCCCGATGCCGAAAACATTAATCCCGGCGAGTCCTTACAGTTTAAGCTCTATTATCCCAATGATTTTGCCGAGGCTGTCGGATTATCCCGCGCTCCTTTTTCTTCATCATACAATAAATTTCAGGTTTGGAAAGCCGAAGGTAATTTACTGAATTTCGCAAAAGATAAAATTTCGGAAATGATTATCAGCTTGGGGAAAAACACTACACTTGTTTTAAAACCGATTCCGTAGTTTAAAAAGTTAATGTAAACGATAAGGGAAAATTACTATTGCGTCTTGTGGCAACTGCGGCATACTATGCGGAAGCGGTTCAAACCTCCATTTATTAAGTGCGTTGACTGTTGCAACTTCCAAACGAGTATCAGCTTTCATTAATGGAAACACTCTTTGAACTGTCCCGTCAGGAGCTATTGTTATCTGAAAAACGAGGTCAACTTCTTTATCAACACCGGTGGGATAAGTTGGAATTAGATAATTATAAACTCCGCGCGATCTTTTACCTTTAAAATCAATTTCAAATTTTCCGTTACCATATTTTGTAATTGCAGAATCGGCTACGATAATGCTTGAGACGGTATCTTTATTTTCACTGTAATTATTAAAAACATCCCCTTGACCAAAATTTTTTGACTGAGGAAGTTGGAACTTATTAGAATTATCGGAGAGATAATGTGGACGATTAAACTTTTGGGAGGAATTGCTGTAGCTGCCAAATTCCATCGAAACCCACTCGTCTTTGCTTCCTACGCTTTTTATAATAACGAGATAAGCTATTACAAAAAGCAGCGAGTGAATAACAATCGAAAGGAAAAGCGACTCCTTCTTCATACAGCTTCTATTCTTTTTCGGTTTGAATTGTAAATTTGTCTATTCCCAAACCTATGGCAATATCAATTACCTTAATTACAACATCAAGACTAACTCTTTTATCGGCTTCGACAATTAATTTATTCTCATTTTTCTTTTTTTGTTTTTTTTCAATATCTGAAGGGAGAGCCGAAAGAGAAGTTTTTTTACCCATAAAAAATATTTCTTCTTTTTGATTTATCGAGACAACCATTCTTGCAAGATTTTCTTTATCTGCATTTGACGCTTTGGGAAGTTTAACCTGCACACCGTTATTAATTACAAACTGCGATGTCAGCAAAAAAAAGATTAACAGAAGAAGTACAATATCTGTAAGTGAAGAAAAACTAAAAGCTGCAATCGGTTTTTTTGATACTTCTAACTTCATTACTTTTTGCCGGTATAAATTTTATCTAATACATCATTTGAAAAAGTTTCCATATCAAGGACTATTTTCTTTACTTGAGAAACAAAATAATTATACGCAGCCAATGCTATTATTCCGACTGCCAAGCCAAACGCTGTTGTAATAAGAGCTTCCCAAATTCCGCCGGCTAAGTCGCTTGGATTTACGACTCCTTGTAAATCCTGAATTTGCATAAAAGCCTGAATCATTCCCGTAACCGTACCTAAAAACCCCAACAGTGGCGCAACACCGGAAATAGTAGCAAGTGTTGAAAGACCTTTTTCCAAATTAAAAACTTCTCTTTTAGCGGCGCTTTCTACCGCTTCGGAAATTCTTTCATGAGGTAAATTAGTTTTTGTAAGCCCGCTTAAAATTACTCGTGAAAAATGGGAAGGGCTTTCCCGGCAAAACTTCACAGCCGTATCAACATCGTTTTTATCAAGCAATGAAAAAATTCGGGAAGTAAATTCCTCCGAATTTTTTTCGACTTTTTTATATGTTAGATATCTTTCTATTATTATTGCAATTGCTATAACTGAAGCAATTAAAATAAAAAAAAGCATCCAACCCCCTTTTAGCAAAAGCGCAAAAAGTGTCATGTCAGCGAACATATAAATACTCCCGCTTTCTTAAGAAATCTTTTGCTTCTTTCAGCGTATCAAAAAATCCTATTCTTACTCGATACCAAGTACCTCCGAGTTGCGGCAAATTAACCTTAACCACAAATGCATTAAATCCGTTTGCAAAAAGTTTTTGAACTATTTGTGATGCTTTTTCGCTATCCCGCCACGAAGAAAGTTGCACCATATATTTTCCGTTTGCAAAATAAATTGTGTGCGAAATACGTTTTTCGTTAGGAAATTCTTTGAGTAAGCGAGGATCAATTAAGTTATATCCTTCTTCACCCTTTTCTTGAGGATTGTGAATGTCAACTTCAACTTCAGGTGTCTTATCCTCCTTAACGCCCAATTCCTTTTTCGTTATCGGGGTTCTGGTTTTTTTTATTGAGTCGGCTATTTCGGTTTGCTTATCTTTATCCTCATGTTGGGATTCTTCATCGCTTCCCATAAAGAAGAAATAATATACTCCTCCCAGCGTTATTACAACAAAGACTGCAATTAAAATAATCAATAGTTTTTTAGATAATCCCTTTTTCTCTTCGGTATTATCTGTTTCCCCCTTTTTATTTTTTTTTGATTTCTTTTCCTTCTTTTTCTTATTCTCTTTTTTGCCAAACAGTTTAAATTTTTTCTTTTGAGTTTTTTCTTCTTTAGTCTCGATCTTTTCCGGTTCCTCTATATCACTAAACACACTTTCCAAATCCTTTTCGTCCAGGACTTCATTTTCTTGTAAATCCTGTTCAGCTTTTTCTTCTGTTTCTTCTTCTTCCTCTTCCGGTTTTACAATTTCTTCCTGAGTAGCTTCCTGTTCATCAACTTCATTTTCCGATTTGAATTCATCCAAAATTTCATCCGACAGTTCTTTCGCCAATTCATCAGCCAAGTCCTCTTCCGTTACCGGCTTGGGATTGGTTTCTTCCAACGTAGGTAAATCTTCTTTTTGAGATTCTTCTTCGGCAATATCATTTTCAAGGTCTTCGGTTAATAGATTTTCTTTTATTTCTTCGTGCAACTCTTCAGCAAAATCATTATTAGGCAAATCGGTTTTACTTTTTTGGGAATACTCAAGCGGGTCAAAGTTGTCAAGTACGGGGAATGAATCTAATTTTTCATTGAGAGCTTTACTAAACATATTCAGCTTTTCAACTTGCTCTTCGTCTGTGGCTTCTTCGGCAGTGATAAGCGGAGCATTTCCACCGACAGAAAAAACATCATCCTTAAAATCATAAGCCGACTCTGATTTTCCTGCCAAACTGATTTTTTCAAACAACTGCTCATCTCCGCCTTGTTCACTAATAAACAATACTGTTTGAGTATCCTCCAGTTTGAAGAACCCAACTTCTTTAACTTCAAGTGTTTGACCTTCTTTTAACTTTGTTTGTAATTGCTCAAGAAACAAATCATAAACAATTTCTTCGTTAAGGTTACCCGAATCCAGCACGCCTGACATCAGGGTGTTAAAGTTTTTTGCATCCATTCTTTACCTAATTATCTCCAAAAATATTCTACTCCGGCTGTGAAATCCATTAGAGGTTCTCTGTAACCGGTAAAATAATAGTTTTCTCTATTTAACAGATTATTTAATCTTAAAATAAATTTAAGATTATTTGCGATTTTATAATCGGAAGAAGCAAATAAATTTATATAGGGCGCAATTGATGAGTTGTTTGATAAATTGGTATATGAACGGGAATAATAATTAAGCCCCAATGAAACCAGTAGTCCGAAATTAAAACGGTAATTGTAATTTGCTTTAGAACAAAAAACCGGATGGTAGGGAATTAGATAATTCTCGGCATTTACTTCTCGATCAACATTAATTTCCCCGCTAAAAAATCCGAATCGTCCGGAATAAAAATTAAACTTTATATTTGTAAAAAATCCGTTTACCGCATTAATGGTTTTGGGAATGTAGTGAATATTATCGCTGTCGTTACCAAAATAAACCATTCCGTCTGTTTGCTTAAAACCAAATATAAAAGACGCATCAAAATATTCCAAATAGCTGTAATAAAAAGCCATGTGGATTTTGTTGTAAACCGATTGAAATACATTGGTAAATTCTTTTCTACTGTAATACGGATTTAATTGAATCATATCGGAATTAGAAATAAAAGCGGTACTCGAACTCCAGCCTCCTGTCATAACCAAGTTGTCGGTCAAAATTACTTTACCGAATAAATAAGGCGCAAAAAAGTTTCGTCCACCGCTATGAGCAAAATTTGCACCGACTCTAATTGCAAAAGTTTCGTATGGATACAACTCCCCTGCAATTAGAAAATCAAAATAGTTGAATTTCTTATATTGATTATCCTTCAGTTTTTGATTTACGAAATGAAAATTGCCGAGCACGGAAAAAAGGGGAAACTTCTTCTTAACCGAAAACAATGCATCAATATTTTGTTCAATAAAGTTTTCTTTCAGCAACCTAAAATCATTTGCGGAAATATCGGCAGACAGATTAAGATTGGACTTTGAGAAGCTGTGGAATTTTACACCGGCGCGGCCAAACGAATATTTCCGTCTGTATGAAGGAGAAGCGGATGCAAAAAATCTATAGTCGTGCAAGTTTCCGCTTGCGTAAATATCAAAATAAGAAAGCGGAATATTCTTAGAGCTGTAATTTGTATAAAGACGAAGATTTACATTGCCGTCCATATAAGAGCGCTCTGAATGAGGCAAATAATTTAATCTGTTTTCTCCGTTAAACTTAAAATTTAGATACCCGTTTTTAATCGGGAATCCCCAGAACACATCAGCTTTCGGGAGATAATTAATTCCTGCTAACAACGTTGCGTATTGAGAAAAACTTCTATTCCTCTTTATCGGCAAAACATAATTAGTGTCCAATTCAGCAATGTAAGAAACACTAAAATCTTCCGGAGTAAATTTATGGCGAAAGTAACTTTTACCTAACGGTAGAACAAGTTTGGGTTTAGCTTTTTTAATTTTCGGCAAAGTTACATTTTCGCTGCCCGATATTACAAAATCGGGTAAATCCACACCTTGCGCAGACAATAAAGATGAAAACAACAAAACAAAAAAGATAAATTTTTTCATCTTAGCCTCCGCAGTTTTTTACCGGCCTCCTTGCCGTAAACATCTCTTCTGTGCTTTCTGTAAATTTCGGAATAAATTTTCTTGGCTTTTTTCTTCTTATTCATTTTTACGTAAACATCCCCGATTTTTAATTCTGCTTTAGAAGCCCAATCATAAAATGAACTGAACACGGTTTTTACTCTTACAAATGCGGAAATGGCTTCGTTATATTTTCCTTCAGCCAAAAGCGTTTCACCGTATAAATATTGAGCTTTAGCGCCAACGTCGTCTTTCCGCCGGTTACCTATATCAGAAAAAACATCTTCAGCGGTTTTGTAAGAGTTGCGAGCCATTTCAAGAACTCCCAACTCAATCTTTGCTTTATCGGCAAAAATTGTTTCCGGATATTCCGCTATCAGTTTATTATAATTAGCATAAACTTCTTTTATTTTTCCCTGCTCTATCAGGGCAATTCCCTTATAATAAAGCAATTCGGCAAGTTTGTTTGTTTTTTGTGCATTAGACAAAACTTTATCCAGCATTTCAAGAGCTTTATCATATTGTTTGTTCTCAATGTACATCTTCGATAAATCAACAGCTGCTGCTATTCCGCTTTCGGAATTAGGATAGTCGGTTACTACTCTCCGCAAATTAAATTCGGCATCTTCGGTTTGATTAAGCCGAAGAGCGCTTTTCCCAATCCAATAATATGCGGAAGGAACAAGTGTACTGTTCGGATAAGTGGCGATAAACTCCTTAAATGCAATTTTGGCTTTTTTGTACATATAGGCGTTATAAAATATTTCACCCTTCTTAATTAGTATTTTATCACCGTATTTGGAATAAGGATTTCTTAAAATATATTCGTCAATAATCTTTGTCGCTTTTTCGGGTTGTCCGAGTGCTACATACGAAAACTGAATTCCATTAATTGCATCAAAAATAAAATCGGTATTAGAATAATTATCGAGTAATCGTTTATAATACGTTACCGCCTTATAATAATTTCGCCGATTGTAAAAAGCATCTCCGATAGAGTAGTAAATAACAGGCCGCAAATTAGTTTTCGGATAGATTTTTAATGTTCGCTTATATTCTGTAACGGCTTTATTATATAATCGTTTTTTAAAATAAGACCAACCGATTAAATATTGTCCGTCATCGGCATACTTTGAAGAAGGAAATTTCTTCTGAAGTTGTCGAAGAATTTTTATCCCTTCGTTAAAGCGTTTAACCTTTAGCAAAGTTTTGCCATATTGATAATACGAAAATCCGTCAGCCTTTTTAGACATTGAAGAACCAAAAACCTTATCATAAACATCTATTGCGTTTGTGAAATTTTTGGTGCCGTAATAGCAGTCGCCTAATCGTAACAGAGCTTCAACTTTAAGCTCGGAATCAGGATAACGATTAACAAACTCATTAAAATAATAAGCGGCATCGGAATAATTTTTTAAGTTAAAATAACAATATGCCTTGCCGAAAACCGCTTGAGCTCCTACGTCCGGATTTTTTTCATCCACGTATTTATAATGTTCCAGCGCCGAATGGAAATCGCCGAGAGCAAAATGAGTTTCGGCCAAGTAAAAATTAACTCTCTCTTTTTCAAAATTTTTATCAACGGTAAAAAGGTCGGTTAACAGTTTTCTTGCGCTGCTTAAATCGTTGAGATAATAATCCGCTACACCTAATCCCAACATTCCGCCGAAGTGAGTCTTTTTGGAAACATCTAACTCCTCCGAAGCCTTTTCAAAATCATCTCGCGCTAACTGATAATTCTTCTCGGTCATAAATATTTGACCAAGCAACAAATAGCTTTTAGCCTTTGCTTCCTTATTGTTACCTGTAATTGCGTCAAGCAAATAGGTTTTGGCTTTTTTTATATTTCTCCTGTCAAACTCAATAACGGCAAGATTAAATTTTATATTAGCCACTAAATCCGATTTAGGATAAAGTTTGATAAAGCGCTTATAAATTAACTCTGCAAGTTCCTCTTCTCCATTATATCTTTTCGATTCCGCCGCCCAAAAGAGTGATTCCTCCGCTATTTTGCCGTCAGCTAATTTTGAAAGCAAATTAAAAATTCTGTATGCTTCTTCAAACATTCCGCTTTGGAAATTAATCCACGCTTCATTAAATCTAATTTGGTTAGATTCTTCCTCGCCCGGAAATGTTTTAAGTAAGTTCTGATAAATATCCAACGCCTTATCATATTCCTTCATCCTGAAATATGAGTTTGCTACATAGTACCGTGCTTCAAGTTGCATTTCCTTGGGAAGTTTTTTAATTGACGGTTCTTTCAGTTCTAAAATCGCATTGTCGTATTCTCCCAAATGAAAATAACTTTTCCCGATTCGTAACTGTGCGTACGGGGCAAACTTAGAGTAACTGTAGTATGAGAGAAGTTCGTCGTAATACGTAATGGCATCATCATAATCTTTGTTTTTTTCAAGGAGCTTTGCAAGCGAATAGATTGATTCAATTAAATAATCATTCGTTGCGCTCATCGAAATTGCATCTTGGTAATAATCTTTAGCCTCTTCAAAATACTCAAGCATGGCTGCAGATTGCGCTGCCCAGAAAAGAGATGAACCGTAAAATCTCCCGTACGAATATTCGTGTGTTAATACCTCAAAAGCTTTAAGCGCATTTTCATAATCGTCCAACTCAAAATAAAGCTTGCCCAGTTCATAAACTCCATCCTCTCTTAAAGATGAATTTTTAAAGTTGTTTATAAGATATTCCAATGAAAAAACCGCGGCATTTTCTTTCTTAATCTGTACAAAAGATTTTCCAGCAAAATAATAGTAAGCGGCTTTATCCTCATTTGTTTTAAGTTTATCCGGATTTAAAGCACTGAGGAATTGAGCACATTCCAAATACTTACCTTCCGAAAAAAGAGCAAGCGCCGGAGAAAGTTGTTCGGATGTTTGTTTTCCAAAACCGAGATTAGCCGCAAATAAAATTAAAATTAATATTTTTTTCACACTCATTACCTTAAAATGAAATAAACAATTACAACCATTACCAAGGCAGAAATAAAATTAACAGCATCATTATTAATCAGTTTAATTCCCGAATGATACAATGCCTCCTTCCCACAATGAACTTTTTTCTCGGTAACTTTTTCGCAAACCGGACAAATATTTTTTCGCTGAATAGTTGCTCCGAGCAAACTGTCAACCAGCATTCCCAAAATTCCGCCGAGTGTAATTATCGAGAATATTAACCAAGTAAAATAATGAATCCACGGCAATCCTGAAAGCGCTAAAACAGCAGCCCCCAAAACTCCGCCAATTGTACCGCCCAAACTTATTCCTCCCGATATACCCTGTTGAATTTCTGTTAAGTCTAATATACGGAACGTTGTACGTTTTTTCATGTTGCCGATTTCAGTTGCCCAAGTATCAGCCATTGATGTTGCAAGAGAAACAAGATACAAATCAAACCAAATTGCATCCGGATTAATCAGATTGACAGCAAGGAGTAATCCGGGAAGTCCGCCATTTGCAAGTACTTGAAAAGAATCTCGTTTATCCCCTTTTTCAAAATATTCGGAGGAATTATTTTTTTTGATTTTAGAAAACAGTGATGAAAGAATAAAAAAAGTAAGAAGCGGCACGCTCCATTGCAATCCGCCTAAACCGAAGATAAACACCCCCAATACAAATGCAGTGTAACTTCCATCGTTCGTAAGAAACTTCAACTTGTATGATGCAACAAGAATAATTAACGCAAAGAAAAAGCCGTACATTAACCTCGTCGGCTCAATAACATTCGGATGCGTAAAAAAGAGATAGAAAAAGAAGGCGGAAAAAAGGGGAATTAAAATATTATCAGCACCTTTGGTTGAAAGCGCTTCTACGATAGTTAAAATCGTAGTAGTAAATAAAAGAAAAATCACAATCTTAAACGGAGCTTCAACCGAAAGGAAAATTCTGCCGTCAACAGTAAGAAACAGAGAAAGAGTCATAAGTATTAATGTAACAAATGCAAAAGTAAATGATCCGGAAATTGTTTTGCCGGAGTTTCCCAATCTATACGGATAGAGAGGAAAAAACTCTCCGACCAATGCAGCTCCGGCATCCGCGAAAGCCATTACGAACATTGAGAACATTGCAAGTTCGCGGAAATTATTCATAACAAGAACAAGTATTATGTATGAAACAGGCACATAAAAAACACCAAGGTTTTTACTTTTTCCGTCCTTCTTTTCGAAAATCTCCTTACGATACATTACGTAATTGCCAAGCAATATTACCAGCCCGAGAGCCAGCAAATATGCGCTGTTATTGATGTAAATAAAACTGTAAGCCGCAACAGAAATAGCCGTAATATGCAAAAACTTACGAGGGATAGCCGAAGGAATAAAATTTATTTTTTTTAGTAAATACGCCAAGACAATCAAAACATTAATAATTGCCAATAAAATCAACACTCTTGTTAGATCGTTATTTTCCATAGTCTGAGTTTTTTAGTTTTTTATTATGATCTCTTTATTAATTATTCAAACGAGAACAATTTTTAAATATAAAAAAGTTTTTCGGGTGAATTGATAATGAAAACATCTTCTTTCGATAAATTTTGTTTTAATAAAAATTTTTCCAGCAAGTAATCGCGAACAACGATAAGTAAATTAAAATCTTGACCGTTTTTATAGTAATTAACTAATTCGGAAACCGCCGGTTCCAGCCCTGTTGATTTTTCTTCTAACTTACCATATTCATCAACGATTACCCAATCGGAGTGGTAGTTTAAGGCAGATGATAATTTTTCCTTAGCCCAAGCAAAAGCTTCACTGCTAAATCTGTAATCACCCAAAATAATCGGATAATTATCCTCCGGTAAAGCGTTCATTAAAAATTTTTCTCCCGACTTAATATCGAGAAAATATCTTTTCCCGTTTATTACCGGCTGTAAAACTCCTGTAGCTGATTTTTCTAAAACCCATTTTTCCAAAGCGGTAGTTTTTCCGGTTTTAATTTTCCCGGTAAAAACAAAGAGATGCTTTTTCACTTTTGGCTCTCATCAAAAAAAATTATGTATGCAAAGATATAGAAAATGAAATCCCAAATTCTTAATAAGCTTATTTTTCCTTCAGTAAGCTCCCAACTGTTAAAAACCAATTGTTTGAATTCCGGGAACTCAAGTATAATTGTTTCGATTTCTTCTCCGTACTGAAGTTTTGTTTTATTTAACAATCTTCTCAGATATTTTGTGACTATCGGCAAAACCAGCAAATACCAAATTATTAATATTGCAACAAAACGAATAAGCATAACCCCGATTTTTTCAGCTTCGTTCTTGCCGATTCCGGGAACGGTGTAAGAGAGTAAAATTAATAGAAGTGAAACGGTTAGTATTATCTGAACAGAAGGTTTTCTGAGAAAACTTTTTCTTTTTTTCTTTTTATTAGATTCTTTTTCGGGCAAAGTTAACTTTTGTAATTTAGGAAGATTATTGTTGCGAAAATTCTCAAGTTTTTCAGGCAGCTTTGCAGAAAAAAGTCCGATTAATATTCCCGCAATAAAATGGAGAAAAATATAAAAAAGAACTAAAAACCAACTGAAGTTAATATTCCCTAAAAATGTTTTGTCAACATTTAATTGTGCTAAAATAAAGTCATAAAAGAGATTTAGCGAATCCCAAAGCGTTAAACCGAACACAACCGTGTAAACGATAATCCGCTGTAATGATGAAATAAGCAGAGTGAGAAAGGCAAGCGAAAATGCTGCCGTTTTATATGATAATCTATTCCCGAATAAAAGAAAGCCAACACCACCCTGAATAAAAAGAGCAACATACGCATTAAGAGGTGTATAAGGAGCTACAACGAATTTAATACTTGCAACTATAAGCATCGACTTTACAATCGCCTTGCTGTTTTCCGAGTAGTAGCCGATTAATGAAATGACGATTACAGACAAGCCGCCGATAAAAAGTCCGGTTACCGGTAGATGAAGTCCGTGCAATATGCCGCCGAATGCAGCTTCATTAAAAGCCCAAAGTGCCGTTAATCGTTCAACTATTCCTTTTTGTTCTCTATGCAAACAGACTCTAAGTAATTTATTATTAAGTTCTAAACTTCCGAAAATATAAGGAAAAGAACAATTGAATAATAAAAAACACACTCTCTTTTCTGTCTCCAAAAGGCGGGAGAAGCAATATTTTGTGTCGTGTGTATTGACAGTTTTTTCTTTTTTTACAAACCGGTAGATTGCCGCGCTCTCTTCGTTCGCTCGCAATGACGACTTTTTTTCTCTTTCCGATACAGCCGAATATTGGGAGAAGCAATCTGTTGTGCGTGTGTTTTGACGGTTTTTTCTCTCTTTTACAAATCGGTAGATTGCCGCGCTCTCTTCGTTCGCTCGCAATGACGACTTTTTTTATCTCTTTTACAAACCTGCACAAATCACATATTAATCAGTCCCATCAGCCCTAAATAAAATATATGATAATAATCTTACCTCATCAAAATCATCTTCTTTGTAGAAACAAAATCACCCGCACGTAAAGTGTAGAAATATATTCCACTCGGCAAATTGCTTGAGTTGAATTGCACGGTGTAATTTCCCGGCGCTTGTTCTTTGTTTACAAGCGTTGTGATTTTTTGTCCGAGTACGTTGTAAACGGTTAATGCGACGTTTATGACAGATTGCTTTCCGTCATTGGCCGGACTCCTCGCAATGACAGACGATGTCGGAATT
>CAZMZM010000032.1:0-26354 GCA_964570865.1 uncultured Melioribacter sp. | reverse complement strand
ACCGAATAAACATAATGTTTTTCGTGGATTTGTTGGAAGGATTATCGACCAATATCCCCAGCGGGTCATCGATTGACTTTCCTTCTTTTTTCAATGCGTAAACGCCGATTTCTCTAATCGCTTCAATCATAAGGGAACCTCAACAAATACGGAGGTGCGGTTAAGGAGTAAATTGAGAAAGTATTTTTTTAAGTTCATTTGTAACCCTCTTAAATAATTAACCTTCAATTAATATTCTTAATATAATAAAAATTGAAAAATTTCCCCCCGAAAGATTTGAATAAATAAACCCTATCTCCAAGATCATATTCGGAGATAGGGCGCTTGAAAAATATTACTGCATTATTCCGTGTTTACAGAAGAACTTAACGCTTTGCCTTATCTTGTTAAGGGAGCGGGTTGACGGGTTTGCAGCCCATTCTCTCAGTAGTTCGCGCAAGCCGCCGAGAATAAATTTACGAAAAATAGGGATGTTAATTTTGTTGTAAACGCCGGATCTAACTCCGGACGAAAAAATCTTTTCACCTTCTTTTATAAAAAGTTCGTAGTAATTTGTAAATTTATTCGGTCGTTCCTTCATCAAGTGATGCTGGTCGTTCACAAATACAATCGCTTTTTGAGGTTCTTCAATAAACGAATCGAACACTAAGTCGATTATGTAATCAAATTTTTCGGCATGACTCAAACTTTTGTTATCGGCAATTTGTTTTATTTCCGTGTAAAGCGGGTGCCAAATGTTATCAAAAATTTTGAGTAAAATATCATGCTTGTTTTTGTAGTAAACATAAACGGAACCGATTGCCACATTTGCCTTTTCGGCAATATCGACGATTTTTGATTTGTAAAATCCGTTCTCGGCAAAAATTTCAATTGCCGCATTTAATATATCCTGTTCTTTGTTGCCTTCTTTAAGTCTCATCTTGTCATTATCCGATTATTATTTTTGAATATCAATTCAAAAATAGGAAATTACTGAACATTTTCCAAAATGATTCTTTTTAATCTTTAACTTTTTCTCTTTTTTGAAGATTAAAATAGATTCCGTAATTTGCAATCAATATATATAGATAAATAATCTACTGCACACATTGGCTTTTTATTTGGGAGTTTGCATGAAAGAAAAATACGATTATGACTACATAATTATTGGAAGCGGCTTTGGCGGTTCCGTATCTGCAATGAGGCTTTCCGAAAAAGGGTACAAAGTTTTAGTTATTGAAAAAGGGAAACGGTACCGAACAGATGATTTTCCGAAACGAAATTGGAATTTGCCCAAATGGTTTTGGCTTCCGGCTGTTCGATTTTTCGGTTTCTTCAAACTCACATTTTTTCGGCACGTGGCAATTCTGTCGGGTGTTGGAGTCGGAGGCGGCTCACTTGTGTATGCCAACACTTTGCCGATACCCAAGAAAGCATTTTTTAACGCATCTTCATGGTCTCATTTGGCTGATTGGGAAACCGAATTAGTTGCTCATTATCAAACGGCTAAAAGGATGCTGGGTGTTGCGAGAAACCCGAGAAAAGAGAATGGAGATATCGCTTTAGAAAAATTAGCGAATAAAATAGGCAAACAGGATAAGTTTTATTTAACCGATGTAGCTGTCTATTTCGGCGAACCGAACAAAGCAACTCCCGATCCGTTTTTTAACGGCGAAGGTCCCGACAGAGAAGGTTGCCGCTTTTGCGGAGCCTGTATGATTGGATGCCGGTACAATGCAAAAAACACACTCGATAAGAACTATCTCTATTTTGCCGAACGCAACGGTGCTGAAGTTATTTCGGAGAAAGAGGTTTATGATGTTCTACCGTTCGGCTCAAAAGGGGAAGAGGGGTACAGCGTAAAGTGGAAGAGTTCCACGAAACTGTTTAAGAAAAGAGGGGAATTTACAACACGCGGCGTAATATTCTCCGGCGGAGTGCTCGGAACGGTTTCGCTGCTGCTGAAATTAAAAAGAAAATCACTTCCCAATCTTTCGGATATAGTTGGCGAAGGAGTTAGAACAAACTCCGAATCACTTCTCGGAGTTACGGTACCGAAAAAAGATGCGGTTTTTTCAGACGGCATCGCAATAACGTCAATTCTGCATTTGGACGATGAGAGCAGCGTGGAGCCTGTGCGTTATCCGTCAGGTTCCGGATTTTGGCGTTTGTTAATGTTTCCGATGCTTGACGGTAAAAATTGGATTATCCGTTTGGCAAAAGTTGTAGCTGAAATTATTCGTCATCCGGTAAAATGGGGAAAACTATATTTCGTTCCGGATTGGGCAAAACAGACTCAAATATTGTTGTTCATGCAAACGATTGATTCGACTCTCCGTTTTGATAAAGGATTATTCAGGATGAAGTCGCGAGTAAGCAAAGGAAAGGCTCCGACAGCTTTCATTCCCGAAGCGAGAAAAACCGCAAAAGGTTTTGCAAAAATTGTTGGCGGCACACCGGCAGCATTGCTTTCCGAGACGTTGTTCGGAATTCCGACAACAGCTCATATCCTTGGCGGAGCGGTTATGGGAAAAGACAGCTCGGAAGGAGTGATTGATAAGGACAACCATGTTTTCGGATATGAAAATATGTTTGTATGCGACGGAGCAATGATTTCCGCTAATCCGGGAGTTAATCCTTCGTTAACTATTACGGCTATTACCGAACGCGCCATGAGTAAGATTGAAGATAAGAAGAGTAAATAGAAAGAATTTTTTTACTGTACGTTGAGTAACAATTATGAATTTTGAATTATTAATTATGACTGTTGTATAAAGAATCAAGTTTGTAAACGGAAATTAATATAGTGTAAACTTATTATAATAAAGAGAAATGTTAAAGGAAGAGGTTAATATGAAAAAGGGAGTACTTGTTGTAATATTGGTTGTTTCGGTTTTGTTCGGACAAAATTATTCTGACAACGTTAAATCTGTTCTAAACAAAGCCGGCAGCAATAGGGCTGAATTAGAAAAAGTTATTTCACATTATTCCGAAAATCCTGCGGATTCGTTAAAATTAAGAGCCGCTTATTTTTTAATCGGCAATATGGGAGAGCAGTTTTACGCTCATTTTATAATCGCAGATTCGTTAAATCATAATCTTCATTTTAACGTATTGGATTACCCTAATTATTCGAAGATGGTTGAGGCGTGGGATTCGGTAGAGGCAAAAGTCGGTACAATTAATAACAGAAGGGATAATACAGTTTATGATTATAAAGTGATTACCGCCGATTATTTAATTAACAATATCGATTTGGCTTTTAATGCTTGGCAAAATTTTCCATGGGCGCATCATATTAATTTTAAGCAGTTCTGTGAATATATTCTTCCTTACAGAGGTTCGAACGAACCTATTGAAAATTGGCGTCATTATTTCTATAAAAAATATGCTTGGGTAATTGATTCCGTGAAAGATAAATCAGATCCGGTGGAAGCAACAATTTTAATTAATAATGATTTAAGGAAATGGTTTAAATTCGATTCCCGTTTTTACCGTCAGTCAACCGATCAAGGATTGACTGAAATGCTTAAAAATAAAATGGGACGATGCGAGGATATGACTAACCTTGCTATTTATGCGATGCGGGCAATGGGAATTCCCGTAACCAGCGACTTTACGCCCTACTGGGCAAAGACAGGAAACAACCACGCTTGGAATACTGTAATTAATAAAAACGGTAAGCCTGTTATATTTATGGGCGGATTAACAAACCCGGGTGAATATAAACTTAACCAGGCAAAAGCAAAAGTTTACAGAAAGATGTTTGCCAAACAGAAAGAAACGCTTGCGGCAATTATTCCCGATCGGGAGAAAGCACCTCCCTATATAAATAGGAATAACATAATTGATGTTACCAAAGAATATGAGCCGGTGGCGGATGTTTCATTAATATTAGATGTTCCTGTACCGGACAGTATAACTTTTGCTTACATTGCAGTCTTTAATTCAGGCGAATGGAAAGCTCTTGGCTGGAGTAAGATTAGTAAAGGCAACAAGGTTACATTCAAAAATATGGGATTGGACATTGCTTACCTTCCCGTTTATTATAAGGATGAAAAAGTGATTCCCGCCGGCAGCCCCTTTATCTTAGATAAGAACGGAAAAGTAATTCCGTTTACTCCGAATCTTCAAAAGGGTATTACAATTAAGTTGGTTTCAACGACTCGGAAAGTAACTAAAAATGCAACGGATAATATTGACAAAGCATTTTTTAAAAAAGGGGAGAAATATCGGTTATACTATTGGAATTACGGATGGGAAAAAATCGGGGAACAGACAGCAAGCGACGGGCCCCTTATTTTTAAGGATGTTCCTTCCGGAGCGCTGTATTGGCTTGTAAAGGAAAATTCAAAAAAAGAAGAAAGAATATTTACAATTGACCAAACCGGAAAACAAATTTGGTGGTAAATAATTAGAATTATTATGTCTGATTATTTGTAATATAGCAGTCGGGGCTAAGTGATTGTTAATTGCCAATTATCAAAATAGATAGTAAAAGAGGTTTTTTCTATCTAATTGTTAGCGAGCATTATTACAACCATCACGGTTTCTCCCGGATTTACGCTTACCGAAACCGATTTTGTAACAAACCCTATTTTTTCAGCCGAGACGGTAACAGAACCAACGGGAACATTTTCGATTGTAAATTCTCCGTTATTATCTGTAATAAACGATCCGGTTTCAGGGGATGTTGTTATTACCACATCAGGGATTGCCGTGCCTGTCGAATCAATTATTTTACCTTGAATTTTACCGACTGCGGGTGTTAGGGAAAAATCGGCTGTGGTTGTAAGACCGGCTGTAATTGTTACGGATGACGATGTTGAAGAATAGTAGTTTTTTGAAATTGAAACAGTATAACTTCCGGGTTGAAGGTTACTGAAATTGTAATATCCGGTTTCATCGGTAAAAACAACTGTAGTTGAGGGGGCAGTAGAAACTTCGGCATTGACAACCGCTAACCCTGTAACGCCGTCAATTACCTTGCCTGTTAAGTTACCGGTGGTCGGAGGCGTGGTAGTATCGGCTTTGCTCAGCAATATGTTTGCCGATGAAGTTAATCCGGCAATAACCGTAACCGAAACATGCGCCGAATCGTAACCCGATTTTTTCGCGATTAGTTGGTATGTCCCGGCTTCCATATTGTCAAAAATAAATTCTCCCGAAGAAGCTGTTGTTATTATTATTGAAGGAGGAATTGTGTAAGGATTAACATTTGTCAGCGGATTTCCCGAATCTGCATCTTGGACTGTTCCGCTTATTTTCCCAAAGCGAGTGTTCGCGAGGGAATCGGATTTCTGCAGTATGAAATCAGCGACTGTATTTTGTCCGGCAATAACGGTAACTCCAACGGTCAGACTGTCGTAATCTCTTTTAAATGCCGTAACATTGTAAACACCGGGTTCAACATTATTAATTTTGTACGCTCCAAGCGAATCGGTTGTTACATGACTTGTAGATGGATTTGTATAAATATTTACGCTTTTTAATGCGGCATCAGTTCCAAACTCAGTGATTAATCCTGAAATACCTCCGTGCGTGGGCGGTTCGACAGGCGTATCCTCTTTTTTACATCCCGTAAAATACAATAAGCTCACAAATAAAAATATTACTACTTTCTTCATCAATCTTCCTTCTTTTTCTATAAATGATTATCGGAACAATAAACAAAAAGTTAACATCAAGTTGAGCACCTTTAAAAAAAATAAAAAGATGTTTCAAACATTGATGATAAAAACAATTTCACATCTTAATGTGGAAATGAGAACTCAGATGATTTCAGAGTTACTATAAAATCTTTATTATTATTAATTATTCTTAGGATTGCCGTAATAAGAGTTTTTTTCTTTGGGAATTTATTAAGATTATTTCTGTAAATTTTATTTATTATTTCACACGTCCGACTTAATAATACTGTTTAGTTCATACTCTTTATCCGAGTAGGATGCCATTTTCTTGCTTATTACAAGATATTCTCAATTCCCCCTTGT
Organism: uncultured Melioribacter sp.; assembly: GCA_964570865.1. Taxonomy (GTDB): domain Bacteria; phylum Bacteroidota; class Ignavibacteria; order Ignavibacteriales; family Melioribacteraceae; genus WGAL01. The sequence continues at coordinate 20,382 of CAZMZM010000032.1, read as the reverse complement.
TTTTAGCGGATTATTCAAGTAATTTTGTTTTTACACATTTTTGGAAAATAATTAGGTTTTATGGAAACAAATAAAGAAAACAACATTTCGAAACCCGTTAGTGAAAATAGCGCAAAAGTAGAAGAATCACGTAAAATTAAAAACGGAGAAAAGAAAGAAAACACTGCGGTTAATCCGGCAGAAAAATCAAACTCCGTGAAAACGGAAACTGCCGCTACGGGCGGAGAGAATAAGCCGAAGAGCAGAAATTATAAGAATAGAAATTACAGAAACAGGAATTGGAAGAATAAGAAAAAGCCTTCTCATGATAATGAACAGGATAAAACCAAGCCTGCAAACACTGTAATTGAAAATAAAGATGCTGTAACTCCGGAGATAAAAGAGAGTTCCGAAAGTAATAGACATTCGGCTCAGAAATCTATGAACGAAGTTGTAACAAAAACTACTGAAAAGGCTGAGGAGGCAAAACCTGTCGTAAAGCAAGAAACACCTCAAAAGCCAAAGCCGAGAACTCAAAACCAGAATAAGCAACAAAACAGAAATAAACCTCAGGCAACATCCCCTAAATCGGGGCAGACAAAAAAAGTTCCCACTCATATTCCGCCGAAGAATAAAAATGGAAATGCTTCAAAAGTTAAGAAACCTGTAAAAAAATCTTATTCCGCCGTTAAAAAGGAGAGGAACTACTTTCAGGGAATAAAAAAGATTTCAGTCGTTATTCCGCTTTTAAATGAAGAAGAATCTTTACGAATTTTATATAACGATATTAAAAAGGCAATTTCTCCATACTCATTTGATTACGAAATTGTTTTTATCGATGACGGCAGCACGGACAATTCGCTGAATATAATTCGGGATCTTTCCCGCCGAGACAATAAAGTTCACTATTTTAGCTTCCGTAAAAATTATGGAAAATCTGCTGCACTGCACGTGGGATTTAAGTTTGTAAGCGGAGACGCGGTAATTACTATGGATGCAGATTTACAGGACGATCCGGCGGAAATTCCTAACTTATTACGTAAACTCGCTGAAGGCTACGACTTAGTTTCAGGGTGGAAAAAAGTCCGTCACGATCCATTTATCAAGCGACATTCTTCGAGATTTTTCAATCATATTACGCGTATGACTTCTGATGTTAAAATCCACGATTTTAATTGCGGACTAAAAGCGTATCGGAAGGAAGTAGTTAAATCCGTTTACGTTCACGGTGAATTACATCGCTATATTCCTGTGCTTGCCGGACAAAAAGGATTTAAAATTACTGAGATTCCCGTAAAGCATCATCCGCGCCGGTATGGTAAAACCAAATTCGGTATCTCCAGATTTTTCAAGGGGTTTGTTGATTTACTGACAATCCTTTTAATAACTCGTTATGCAACCCGACCGCTTCATTTATTTGGCTTTATCGGCACAATATCATTTATGGTCGGCTTGGTAATTGACGGATATTTAACACTCGAATGGCTGCTTCATAAAACTTCATTAAGCAACCGTCCGTTATTACTTCTCGGTTTGCTGATGATGATTGTCGGCGTTCAATTATTTGCTATCGGATTACTTGGCGAACTGTTTGTTCACAAGTTTAGAACGGATTTTGATTTCTCCGTTAAAGAACAAAAATAAATAAACAATGAAAATCGGAATTTCTGAGACTACTGATTTTATTGGTGTAGAGCGGATATGAAAATTACGATTGTTTCACCGGCTTATCCTTTGCGCGGCGGCATTGCAAATTTTACGGGATTGCTTTATCGGCAATTGACTAAAGAAAATGAAGTTACTGTTGTAACTTTCAGCAGACAGTATCCCTCATTTCTATTCCCCGGTAAAACCCAGTTTGAGCCGAACGAAATCCATAATAAAATTCCGGCGGAAATTATTCTTGATTCTATTAATCCTCTTAACTGGAAGAAAGTTGGAAAGAAGATTAGGAATGACGCTCCCGATCTATTAATATTTGCTTATTGGCTCTCCTTTTTTGCACCAAGTTTTACCGAGATAAGCAAGACTGTGAAGAGAAACGGAAAAACAAAAGTGATGACTATTTGTCATAACGTTATTCCTCATGAACCAAAACCGTTTGACAGAATGCTTACTAAAATGTTTTTTAAGCATGTTGATTCATTTATTACTCTTTCCGATTCGGTAGCCGAAGATTTACAAAGAATAATTCCGAATGCAAAACAAAAATTGTTGTTTCATCCGGTTTATTCAATTTTCGGAAACAGCGTAAACAAAGAAACAGCGCGTAAACGGTTAGGGACGTCCACATCAAAAGTGGTTTTGTTTTTTGGATTTATCCGTGATTACAAAGGATTGGATACACTGCTCGAAGCCCTTTCATTATTGGATGAAAATGACATTACTGCTATTATTGCCGGGGAATATTACTCTGACAAAGAGAAGTATATTAAGTTAATTGAGAAATTCGGTTTGCAGAATAAGGTAAAGCTGTTTAATGATTTCATTCCCGCGGAAGAAGTAAAATATTTCTTTTCGGCAGCCGATGTGGTTTTGCTTCCGTATAAGAATGCTACACAGAGCGGAATAATTCAGATTGCGAATAACTTTAAAAAACCGGTGATTGCAACTAATGTTGGGGGATTAGGCGAAATGGTTTTGGAAGGGAAAACCGGTTATGTTGTTCCTCCTGACAATCCGAAGGAATTTGCGCAAGCTCTCAAAAAGTTTTACGAAAATTATGACGAAGATTATTACTCTAATAATGTTGAAGTAGAAGCGAGAAAATATTCTTGGGAAACTTTCTCCGGCGAGCTTTTATCGTTTGCAAAGGAAGGTTCGGAGCGATGAAAAAAGTTTTGCTGATTACATATTATTGGCCTCCGGCAGGCGGCGCAGGAGTACAACGTGTGTTAAAGTTCGCCAAGTACCTTCCGCAATTTGGTTGGATGCCTGTTGTTCTTACAGTTCCCAATCCCGATGCTCCTGTGGAAGATCCATCCCTTGAGAAAGATATTCCGACTGAATGCAAGGTTTACAAAATAAAAGGTTGGGAACCGTTTGAGCTTTATAAAAAATTCACAGGGAAACATAGCGCCGAAAAAATACCAAGCGATGTGCTGGTAAAAAAAGATAAATCTGCAAAAGAAAATTTGGCAAAGTGGGTTCGTGCAAATCTTTTTATTCCGGATGCTAAAATCGGATGGTATCCAAAGGCTGTTAAGCAGGGAGTTGATATTATTGAGGATGAGAAGATTGATATAATTTTTGCTTCAACTCCTCCGCCTACAACTGCATTGATCGGGAAAAGCCTTGCACGTAAAACAGGGAAAAAGTTTATTGTGGATTTCCGGGACCCGTGGCTTGAAATAGTTTACTATCAAAAATTAAAGCGAAGTAAAATCACTACTTCCATCGATTCGAGGTTAGAAAAAAAAGTATTAAAAAGCGCCGATGCAGTAGTTACAATCAGCGATGATATTGCGCGATTATTAAAATCAAAAGTAAGCGGAAAACGATATGAAGTAATTCCCAACGGCTTTGATGAGAGTGATTTTAAGGAAACAGTTCGTCGCAAGAATAAAAAATTCACAATTGCTTATACAGGCTCAATGTCGGACGATAGAGTTCCTTTTCCGCTGCTTGATGCACTCAGCAGAATAAAATCGGAAGGTATTACAGATATTCGGTTAACCTTTGCAGGCAGATTTACACCAAAGTTTTATGATTATGTCAAAAAGTTAAATATCTCGGATTTTTTTGAAATTAAGCCGTTTGTCCCGCATAGCGAGTCAACTGAAATTCTGCAGAACTCCGATGTACTTTTACTTGTAATTGATGACGTTCCCGACAACAAAGGATTTTTAACCGGAAAAATTTTCGAGTACTTAGGTACCAAGAAACCGGTATTCGCAATAGGCCCCGTTGATGGAAATGCTCATCAAATATTAATTGAATCCGATAGCGGTAAAATGGTGGACTACATGGATGACGACGGAGCTTACAAATTATTAAAAGAGTATTACTTGAATTGGAAAGAAGATAAAATTAATTTTACATTTCGCTCGGAAAATTATTCCAGAAGGAAAAACGCCGAGCAGTTAGCAAAGATTATGGATGAATTAATATGAAAATAGTTTCAATTATCGGAGCAAGACCTCAATTTATTAAAGCGGCGGTTGTTTCAAAAGCATTTGAAAAAATCGGCGGAATTACCGAAGTGCTTCTTCACACGGGACAGCATTACGATGATAATATGTCCAAAATATTTTTTGACGAATTGGAAATTAAAAAACCCGATCACAATCTGGAAATCGGCTCTGGCTCGCATGCGGTGCAAACCGGAATGATGATGATTAAAATTGAAGAAGTTTTAATTAAGACAAAGCCCGATTGGGTGCTGGTTTACGGCGACACAAATTCTACAATAGCCGGCTCGCTTACTGCTGCTAAACTGCACATTAACATCGCCCACGTTGAAGCCGGATTGAGAAGTTTTAATATGTTTATGCCGGAAGAGGTAAACAGAATTTTGACCGACAGAATCTCAACATTGCTTTTTGCTCCGACTAAAAATGCAATTAACTTATTGAGAAAAGAGGGAATCGAAACTAACGTTGTATTTTCCGGAGATGTTATGTATGATTCCATTTTGTATTATTCCCAACTTGCCGAAAAGAAAAAAAACATTTCGAATATAATTGATGCGGACAAATATTATCTCGGAACAATTCACCGTCCGGCAAATACGGATAACAGGGAACGATTGCAGTCAATATTCTCAGCATTTTCAGAGCTTGACTTACCTGTTGTCCTCCCGCTACATCCCCGCACTAAGGGTTTACTTGCCGGAATCAAATATTCCGACAATGTAAAAGTGATTGATCCGGTAGGGTACCTTGAAATGATTTTGCTGTTAAAGAATGCTACTAAAGTATTAACTGACAGCGGAGGCTTGCAGAAGGAAGCTTACTTTATGAAAAAACCGTGTATAACTCTCAGAGATGAAACGGAGTGGATTGAAACGCTCGAAGGGAACTGGAACTTTATTGTCGGCGCTAATAAAGATTTAATTCTCGAGAAGATTAAAGTTAACGATTTTGGAAAACAGAATAACGCCTTTGGCGACGGACACGCAGGAGAACTGATCGCCAAAACTTTAATTAATAATTATAAGTCGGGGAAATAATAATTAATAATGAATAAGATTTCATTAACATATTAAAATGAAAAACGCATTGCTGTTTTTACCGCATATTAATTTCGATCAAACAGTTTATAGTTTGGTACGGAATCTACTAACTCGTAAACGGTTTAATGTTTTTGTTATTTCCGATTTTGACAGCGTTGCATCCGGTTCAAACGGCATGAAAGTTCAGCCTGATGTAAAATCGTATAATGTTAATCCCCGCAACTTTGATATGCTAATAATTATCGGTTCGGAAGATTTAGATAATGTTTCACAAAAGAATATCGCACTTAATAATATTATCGATAAATTTAATTCCGCCGAGAAAAAAATAGTTACCATAAAAACCGGTTCAATTCTGTTTGCCGATTCAATAAATTCGGAAACGAACATATCGGCTTCGGAAGTATGCAAACCATACTTAATAAAAACTTCCGTAACACCAATTGACAACGATATTGTAGTTGCAAAGAATTTATACTCAACGCGCAGTTCTCTTACAATTAATGAGTTATTTGATTTAGCTTTAATTGATGAGCAATAAATTGACGGTTCAAATAATTCTTAGGTTTTAACATATGATTACACTAAAATCATCACCGGAATAATCGTAAAAATTTACTCTATCGATTAAGTGGAAATTGACAAAGGTAAAAATGTACAACAAATATAAATACAACTTAAGTCTTACGGAATATAAACGCTTCCCGACACGTGAAGTTTTTATAGGAGATGTTCCTCTCGGAGGAAAAAATCCGATTAGAATTCAATCTATGACTACAACCGACACGATGGACACGATTGCAACTGTTGAGCAGTCAATCCGTATGTTTGAAGCCGGCTCCGAATATGTACGCATTACGGCGCCTTCAGTAAAGGATGCCGAGAATCTTGCCGAAATAAAAAAGGAAATTAAGAGGCGTGGTTATTCTATTCCGCTGATTGCCGATATTCATTTTACTCCGAAAGCGGCGGAAATTGCCGCAACAATTGTAGAAAAAGTTAGGGTTAATCCGGGAAATTATATTGATAAAAAAAATACCGGAAAAACTGAATATTCCGAAGAAGAGTATCAATTGGAAATAGAGAAAATCCGCGAACGCTTTTCTCCATTGGTTAAAATTTGCAAGGAACATGGAACGGCAATTAGAATAGGCACAAACCACGGTTCTCTTTCGGAAAGGATATTAACCCGTTACGGTGATACGCCTGAAGGGATGGTAGAATCAGCGATGGAATTTGTAAATATCTGCCGTGAACTGGATTTCCACGACATAGTTCTTTCGATGAAAGCCAGCAATACCGGAGTGATGGTAGCGGCGTACCGTTTATTGATGAACCGTATGATTAAAGACGGAATAAATTATCCGCTTCATCTTGGTGTTACCGAAGCAGGAGACGGAATGGACGGAAGAGTTAAATCGGCTTTGGGTATCGGCGCTTTGTTGGAAGACGGAATTGGTGATACGATTAGGGTTTCCCTTACAGAACCTCCGGAAAATGAGCTTCCTGTCGCAAGAATGATTGTTTCCGGATATTCAAATAGAAACTTCGATGAAGGAATTAAGCCTCTACGGGAGTTATCCGAGAATCCTTTTGTTTACTCAAAAAGAAAATCTTTCACTGTCGAGCAATTCGGAGGAACTTTCCCCCCGCTTGTAGTTGCCGACCTATCACATCTTAAAGAAATCGGTTTATCCGATTTACAAGAAATCGGATATACTTTTTTGCCGGAACAAGACAAATGGAGGCGCGAAGATATTTCAGCAGATGCTCTCTTTATCGGAGATTCCGCAATCAATATTGATTTTCCTCCGATGTTAAAAATAATCTCAAACCGGATGTTAGAAGATAAAAACCATATAAATCTTATTAATTTTAACAACTTGGATTCGTTTGATTTTTCTTCTACGACAATTATCGATTTAAAAACCGATGATGTATATTCAGAGAAGTTTTCTTTGTTGGCAAACAAGCCTAACGTAATATTCAAATTAAATAGTAACAGACAGAATGCTTTTCACGATTTTCGTCGTGCGATGATTGAACTTTCAACTAAAGATAGTGTGGAGGTTAAGAATCCTGTAATACTAAGCCGCGATTATTCTGATTTAAATAAAGATAAGTTTCTTATCTCCGCCTCAGTTGAATTAGGCGCTCTAATGCTTGAAGGGTTCGGAGACGGAGTTTGGGTGAAAATTAATCATTCCGAAATTTCAGATAGTTACGTTAATCAAGTACTTTTTGGAATTCTACAAGCTTCAAGAGTGAGAATTTCCAAAACCGAGTATATTTCGTGTCCTTCGTGCGGAAGAACTTTGTTCGACTTGGTTGAGGTTACAAACAAAATTCGTGAAAAAACTTCCCACCTTAAAGGTGTAAAAATAGGAATAATGGGTTGCATTGTTAATGGTCCGGGGGAAATGGCTGATGCAGATTACGGATATGTCGGCTCAGGTCCCGGAAAAATTACTTTATATAAAGGTCAAGAAATAGTAAGAAAAAATATACCCTCTGAAATTGCCGTTACCGAATTGATTAATTTAATCAAAGAAAACGGTGATTGGGTGGATAAATAGGTTTATTGATAATAATTATTTAAAATTCATACTTTTTTTAATCTTTTCACTTACAACAATTGAATCTAAGACAATATAGTCTTAATTTTTGTTAACCTATTTTTAATTATAAGTGAGGTACAAAATGGAATATAGAATTGAACGCGACACCATGGGAGAAGTAAAAGTCCCTGCTGATAAATATTATGGTGCGCAAACTGCAAGATCATTAATGAATTTTAAAATCGGCGGCGAAAGATTTCCGCGCGAATTAATCAGAGCTTTAGGAATATTAAAGAAAGCCGCTGCTATGGCAAATGAAGAACTCGGAACTTTACCTAAGGAAAAAGCCGAATTAATCAAACAAGCTGCCGACGAAGTAATTGAAGGCAAATTGGATGAACATTTTCCGTTAGTAGTTTGGCAAACGGGAAGCGGAACCCAAACAAATATGAACAGCAACGAAGTTATCTCAAATCGTGCAATCGAACTTGCCGGCGGAGAGATGGGAAGCAAAACTCCGGTTCATCCGAATGATGATGTTAACAAAGCTCAATCCTCTAACGATACTTTCCCGACAGCTATGCATATTGCCGCTGTTGAGCAAATAGTTCACAGACTTATACCCGCAATTACCGAACTCCGTGACGCACTTGCAGTTAAAGCCGAAGAATTTAAAGACATAGTTAAAATCGGAAGAACACATTTGATGGATGCCGTTCCTCTTACTTTGGGTCAGGAATTTTCCGGATATGTTCAGCAATTAACCAACGGTTTGGATAGAATCAACGGCGTCCTTCCCCGTTTGTCACAATTGGCTCTCGGCGGAACTGCTGTTGGAACCGGATTGAATACTCATCCCGATTTTGCAGTTTTATCGGCTAAAAAGATTTCCGAATTAACAGGATTGGATTTTGTAACTGCGCCTAACAAGTTCGAAGCACTTGCGGCTCATGATGCTGTAGTAGAGGCAAGCGGAGTTATGAAAACGTTAGCCGCTTCATTAATGAAAATTGCTAACGACGTTCGCTGGTTAGGCTCTGGTCCGAGATGCGGAATAGGTGAGATTTCGTTGCCTGCTAATGAACCTGGTAGTTCGATTATGCCCGGTAAAGTAAATCCGACACAATCCGAAGCAATGACAATGGTTTGTGTACAAGTAATGGGAAATGACGCAGCAATTAACTTTGCCGGCGCAAGCGGAAACTTTGAACTGAACGTTTTCAAACCGGTGATGATTTATAACTTGCTCCAGTCAATTAAACTTTTAGCAGATGCCTCCGAAAGTTTCAGCCGCAATGCCGTTGTTGGAATTACCGCTAACAAAGAAAAAATTGATTACTTCCTACACAATTCTTTGATGCTTGTTACTGCATTAAATCCGGTAATCGGTTATGACAAGGCAGCTAAAATTGCTAAAAAAGCACATGCTGAAAATACTACTCTTAAAGAAGCAGCTGTTGCTCTCGGATTTTTAACCGAAGAAGAATTCGATAATGCTGTCCGCCCTGAAAATATGGTTGGACCAAAAGCATAATAAAACAATTGATAATTGAGAATGGAAAATGGATAATTATCCGATTCTGTTTTGATATTTAAAAGCGGCTGGGTTTTTCTCAGTCGCTTTTTTAGTTGAATTATTTTAACAATACCGCTTTGCTGTTCTTTTCCGATTTTCAAACCGTTTATTCATTTTTTTCTTAAATTACTTAGTTAAAAAAAATAGAACTCAATTTGGTGAAAAAAGTATATTTTATTTCAGACATTCATTTTGGTATGGAGAGTAAGGAACGAGAAAGTTTAAAGGAAACTCAACTTGTTTCGTTGCTTGATTCCATTCGGAAAGATGCATCACATCTGATTATTCTGGGTGATTTGTTCGACTATTGGTTTGAATATAAGAGAGTAATTCAGAAAGGTTACTACCGGTTGTTCGGCAAACTCTCGGAATTAAGTAAATCCGGAGTTAAAATTATTTACTTAATCGGCAATCACGATTTTATGCACAGAGATTTTTTCCGGAATGAATTTAACGCCGAGTTAATCGAAGATGAAAAAACATTGGAGTTGTTGGGCAAAAAATTTTACTTGGCGCATGGAGACGGTTTTAATAAGAAGGATATCGGATACAACATTCTAAAAAAATTTATGCGGAACAAATTTATGCAGAAGTTGTTTTCACTTCTGCACCCGGATTTCGGAATTAAGTTAGCAAGCAAATCAAGTAAAAAAAGCAGAGAATATACTTCGAATAAATTTAACGGCGAAAATGACGCCTTAATTGGTTTTGCCAAAAGAAAAATTGATGAAGGTTTTGATTTTGTTGTTCTTGGCCACACGCACATAAAAACCAAATTGAAATATAAAACCGGTTTTTACGTTAATTTAGGTACTTGGTTGGATAAACCTTATTATGGTGTATTTGATGGAATTACTTTTGAAATAATTGAATGGAAAAAAGAATTTAATGGCAGGAAAGAAGAAAAAAAATAAAAAGAAAAGAAGTAAAGGAATTGTACTTGGAATATCTCTCGGACTATTAGTTGTAGCTGCAGCAGCGGTTTATTGGTTTTTTCAGCTTGTTAGTGCCGACTTACCGTCGCTCGACCAGCTGGAGAACCCACGGCAGGAGCTTTCGAGTAATGTTTTTAGTCAGGACGGTAAATTAATAGGAAGTTTTTTCGTTCAGAATCGTGTTGAAACACCTTACGATAGTATCCCAAAAGTTGCTATTGAAGCTTTGGTAGCAACCGAAGACCGGAAATTTTACGAACATTGGGGTGTTGATATTGAACGCTTCATAAAAGCAATGATTAAAAATATTGTGATGGGGCGCCGTGAAGGGGGAAGTACGATTACGCAGCAGTTAGCAAAAAATCTTTATTCATTTAAAGGTCGGCGTGAAACTTTATTCCAAACCGGAATTAGGAAAATTAGAGAGTGGATCACAGCCGTTCAAATTGAACGCAATTATACGAAGCAGGAAATTCTTGAAATGTATTTCAACGAATCCTATTTTGGTAACGGGGCTTACGGAATCGGGATGGCGGCAAAAACATACTTTAACAAAAAGCCGCAGAATTTAACTGTTCCTGAAGCGGCTTTGCTTGTAGCTCAACTTAAATCTCCTGCTTATTACAATCCCGTAAGGCATTACAATAATGCTTTATCGCGTAGAAACTTGATTATGCACAATATGGTTGCGGTTGGATATTTGACCGAAAACGAATATAAGCGTCTTAGTCAATTGCCGATAAATATTTCGATGGAAAAAATCAGAAGAGGTTTCAAAAGCGAACTTGCGCCGAAATTTTTGGAATTTGTTCGACAGCAGATGTCTTCCCTTTCGAAGAAACGTGATTTTAATCTTTACAAGGATGGACTTTCAATTTTTACTACTCTTGATTCCAGAATGCAACTTCTTGCCCGTGAAGCGGTTGACGAATATATACCCGAATTGCAGAAAACTTTTGATGAAAGCTGGGATTGGAAGGAACATCAGGATTTGTACGACAAGATTGTTGATGAAAATATTAAAGGTTCAAAAGACTACAAGATAGCTCCGACAGCTGAAGCTAAGATTAAAGTTTACCACAAGCTGAAAAATAATATTCCCTTTATCGATTCGATAATGAGCGCTAAAACTAAAGTGCAGGTCGGAGTTGTAGTAATCGACCCTAAAACGGGGGACATAAAAGCGCTGATTGGCGGACGTAATAAACAGGATTATTACGGATTAAACCATATTACGCAAATTTTCAGGCAACCCGGCTCGTGCTTTAAGCCGATAATTTATACGGCGGCAATAGAAAACGGTTTATATCCCGCTTACCCGATTCTAAACCAGCGGTTCGACTATAACGAGTGGAGCCCTCAAAATTACAACAAGGAAACCGGCGGATTTATGACTTTGCGTGATGGTTTGCGAAAATCTAAAAATATTATTGCTGCTCGTCTTGTTATTGAAGGACACGTAGAACTTTGGCAAATCGGCAAGTTAGCGCGCCGGCTGGGAATTAAAAGTAAGCTCGATTTATATCCTGCAATTACATTGGGTGCTACTCAAGTTACACCGCTCGAGATGGTTTCGGTTTTCTCGACTTTGGCAAACAAGGGTATTTACATCGAGCCGACTTCTATTAAGCAGGTTGAAGATAAAGACGGGATAATTATTGCCAATTTTACGCCCAAATCGAGAGAAGCAATTTCCGCCGGAACCGATTACATTATTACCAACATGCTGCAATCGGTTGTTAATGCCGGTACGGGGTATTGGGTAAAAAGCAGATACGGCTTTGATATTCCTGCAGCAGGTAAAACGGGAACAACACAAAATTTTGCTGACGCTTGGTTTATCGGATTTACAAGTGATTTGGTGGCAGGTGTTTGGACAGGATTTGATGATCAAAGAATTACTTTTAAAGATATGAAAGGGACAGGAGCAAAATGTGCACTTCCCGTTTGGGCTTTATTTATGAAAAAAGTTTACGAGCAAAAGGATGATTTCGGATTAACCGGCGAAAACTTTCAAATGCCGGATGACGGTTCCGTTGCTTATGTGGATTTCTGCAAGGAATCAATATATGAATACGGCAATCCCAGAATTGTTTCGGATGATTGCAATTCCGGCGTAGTTACGGATTTAATTAAAGTTGAAGATATTCCGCCGCCCTTTAATTACGAAAGAGATGCCGAAGTTAAACTTTTTGATAAATATATGTATTTTGATAGTTCCGGAACACATAGAGCAATAGAGATAAAATAATTGAGAATTATTTAGCAATAAATTAAAAAAGCCGACAATTACTTGTCGGCTTTTTTTTATACGAATATATAATTATTCTTATTTGATTCCTGCAATCTCTTCCAACATATCTGTTGTTAAGGATTTTGGTCTTTCGATTGGATAACCGAGTGCGCGATCCCAGATAATATTTGCAAGAATTCCAAATGCACGGCCAACGCCAAAAAGTACTGTGTAGAAGTCGTATTCTCTAACGCCATAGTACCACTGAATAACGCCTGATTGTGCGTCAACATTCGGCCATGGATTCTTTGCTTTTCCGTGTTCTTTCAAGATTGGGGGAACTACTTTATAAAGTATGTCAACATATTTGAACAACGGGTCGTCAGGTAAGTGTTCCAAACAGAATTCTCTTTGTGCTTGGTAACGCGGGTCGGTTTTTCTTAGTACTGCGTGTCCGTAACCGGGAATAACCTGTCCTGAGTTCAAAGTATCCCAAACGAATTGTTTCATTTCGTCTTCCGTAGGTACTTGGTCTCCCATTTTTTCTTTAACGCCTTGGATCCAGCGTAACACTTCTTGGTTTGCCAAGCCGTGTAACGGGCCTGCAAGTCCATCCAACATAGCTGAAATTGAGTAATAAACGTCCGACAAAGCACTTGCTACCAAGTGGCCTGTATGGGCGCTTACGTTTCCGCTTTCATGGTCCGAGTGGAGTAAGAAGTATAATCTCGCTACTTCGTCGTAAGGTTTATCAATGCCCATCATGTGAGCAAAGTTTCCACCAAAGTCGAGGTGCGGATCCGAAGGGATAATATCGCCGTCTCTATATTTCCAACGATAAATAAAAGCTGCAATCTGAGGTAACTTAGCTAACAAGTTCATTGCATCTTCGTAAGTCGGATCCCAATAGTCCATCTTACTCATTCCTGCATTGTATTCTTTTACAAATACAGATTCTTTTTCCAATGCCAATACTGCAGTAGCAAACATAGCCATCGGATGTGAATCTTTAGGCATAGCTTTGATTATGTCAAAAACGTATTCAGGAACATCTTTTCTGTTCTTAAATTCTTCCGCAACAGCTTTTACGTCTTCTTCAGTTGGAATATCTCCGGTAAGTAAAAGATAGAAGAAGCCTTCGTCATAAGGCATTTGACCGCCGGGAACTTTAGGCAATTTTTCCAATGTTTCGGGAATTGTGTAGCCTCTGAAGCGAATTCCCTCGAAAGGATCGAGATATGAAATATCCGTAACCAATCCTTTTACGCCTCTCATACCGCCGATTACCTGAGCCATTGTAACTTCGCCGACTTTTACGTCGCCGAATTCTTTGGCTAATCTGGCTGTTCTCGGACGCCAGCCTTCAATCTTTTCGCGGAGCTTTTCTTTTAAATCTGACATAAAATCCTCCAATGTTTTATTCTTTTAATTAGTTATTATAAGTCCACAATTTGAGTGAATTTTCTACCCTCCATGCAGCAAATTTCCCGCTCAAAATGGCGCTTTCTATAGTAGCCGGTAAACCGGTATTTGTCCAGTCGCCTGCAAAAATGAGGTTAATGTATGGTGAGTAGATATTATCTCTCAATCTATTAATAAGATTATCGGACATTATTGTAGATTTTTTTTCATTTATTAATACGAAATCTAAAACATTCTTAGATGAAAAAACAGGAAAAAATGAATTTAGCTCGGAAATTATTAAATTTTTTAAAGATTTTTTTTCTAAATCCGCAATATTTTCATTTGCACTGATTACTACCGAAATATATTTGCCGAAATTAAAGATCCAGTCTATCTTGGAATCTATTAATGCTACCATTTTATCTTTAAAAAAAGGTTTATCTATTTTAATATATGCCGTTACAATCGGATTGTATTTGAACTCGTTAAGTTTCTCGGTTAGTTCTGATTCCGGCAGAAGATTAGCTAATTGATAAGGTTGAGTAGCGCTGATAACAAAGTCAAAATCCGGATATTCTCCAATATCGGTTATTATTTTAGTAACTCTATTTTTCTCTATATTAAAAGCCGTTACTTTTTCCTTTAATTTTATTTTAACATTTTTGCCGTTTAGATAATCAACGGCAGGGGAAATAAGCAATTCGTTAAGAGTTAATTTAGGAGTAAAAACAATAAAATTATCTTTCTTTTCAAAAAATAGTTTTCGCATTGTAAAAACAAACATTTGCGGGTCAACATCTTCCGTTTTAGTATTAAAGATAGAGATTACAACTTTATTCCAAAATGATTTGATTAAGTTCTCTGTCTGATTGTGTTTCGCAAAAAATTCACATAATGATTTTGAAGTGTAAAAGGATTCATCCGAATTTCTGATGAAGATTAAAAATTTAATCAACGCCCGGCGCTCTTGACCGGAAATGAGAGAAAAATTCATCAATCCGAGCAATAGATTAAACGGGTAAGGGAGGTAGCCGGTCTTAAGTTTGGAAGAAGTTTCTCTATTGACAAATGTTATGTCGAGTCGTTCGGGAATCTTAAATTTTTGACCGCTTCCTATTTTATCGGCAAACTTAAACATATATTTGTACGCCGAAGCTAAAACATGCTGACCGTAGTCTAAATCCGGAAATCTTGAACTGATTTGTTTTGCTCTTCCGCCTAAAGTTGCAGAGCTTTCGAAAATTGTAACTGAATGATTGTTATCAGTAAGATAAACAGCTGTTGACAATCCTGCAAGTCCTCCTCCGATAACGGCGCATTTCATAGATGAATTTTTCCCTTAGCTATTTCTCTTAACACAATATAAATCTTTTGATTTTTAGATACCGAAAAATCATTATTAAAAATATTAAATTTTTTCTTTTCCATTTTTCGAAGTATCTCAAAATATATTTTCCCCATGGCAATAGCAGGGTAGAGAGTTTTATAATCGCTTTTATCAAAAGTAGAGAAAGCTGAAGTAAAATAACTTCTTGCAATATCAGCCATGCCGCTCATCAATTTATAAAAAGCTTGATTGTACTTAAATGTGGATAATTCGGTAACAGAGTAATTGTATTTTGTAAAAAAAGTTTTTGGAATGTAAATCCGGCTATTCATGAAATCCTTTTTAACGTCTCTCATAATATTGGTAATTTGCAAAGCTTTGCCTAAATCGACGGCAAATCTTTTCTCGCCGGGATTATTATAACCGAAGATTTCAATCGTAATTAACCCTATTGTAGAAGCAACTTTGTAGGAATAGTTAATCAAATCATGTAAAGTTTCAATTTCTTTTCCTTCAAGGTCGTCGTCCATTCCGGAAAATAATTCTCGAATAATTTGAGGATCAATATTAAACTCCTTAATAATTTCTCCGATTCTGTTCATCACCTCAATTGTAGAAGTACCGGAAATACCTAATTCAAATTGAGATTTCCACACCGAAAATTCTTTTGTCTTTTCTTCCGTTGATTTTTCAGGGTTGTCAACAATTTCGTCACTTAGATGGGCAAACGTGTAAAAGTCATTCATAGCTTCACGTTTGGTTTTGGGAAGAAGAGCAAACGCATAAAAAAAACTACTTTTTTTATTTTCGGATGAATTTTGCATTCACACTCGGAAATCTGTTATTTGAATGATTTGAAAAAAAAATATTTCTAATACAAAAGTAATCAAAATCCTAACTAGATAAAGAAAGATTTTAGCAGAATCATGACAACCTCAAACGCATTTATTTCGGGGCGATAATTTAACACATTGTAATCATTCTTCTTAATCTTTTCCGATATTTTCTCCCCGCCTAAAATTGTCCATGAGATTTCTTTCTTTAATCTGTACGGAAGATAAGGAAGAATATTTCTACCTTCGGCAAACATGGAATCGACTCTGTTAATCTGAAGTTTCATTAATTCACGAAAACTACCGGAAATTTTCATTTTCTTTATATCATCTGCCGTAACGGAAAATTGTTTCATTTCGTCTTGCGGGATGTAAATACGGTTTTGTTTAATGTCGATGGAAACATCTTGGTAGAAGTTAATGAGCTGCAAAGCTGTGCAAACATTATCCGAGTAATAAACAGCCTGCTCATCGCGAATATCAAAAATCTCGAGAATTATTCTCCCAACAGGATTTGCAGAGTTTGAGCAGTAATTTAATACGTCCGGAAAAGTCTGAAATTCTGTAAATAAAATATCGCTCTTGAACGCCGTTAATAGCCGTGAAAAATTTTCAGGAGTAAGATTGAACAAATCTATTGTATTTTTTAATGCGTTCCAAAAGCCGGATGCAAAATTATTTTTTAATGCTCGGTTAAATTCCTTTGAAAAATTATCGAGAAGTTTCAAGCGTTCATCAGAGGGGAGTTTTGTTTCATCTGCTATATCGTCGGCAAGGCGAGCAAATTTATAAACAACGGCAATATGTTTTTGTAAGCGCTTGGGAATTAAGAACGAAATAACCGGAAAATTTTCATAATGGTTTTTTGCAAAAAAGATTGCCTCGGAATATTCACTTTCAATTTTCCGGTTCGTCATCTTAAAATAGATTCCAAATTCTATTCATGGAATTTCTTTTCTCCTGCTGTAACGGCTAAGTCGAGATGATCTTCTTTACCGGGAATGGCACATGAATATAAGGGGCTGTAAGCACAGTACGGATTATAAGCAAGATTAAAATCAATAGTATAAATATGGTTCGGGTCGTCATTTTTCTCAAAGTCGATATAACGTCCTACACCGTAACTTTCCTTGTTTGTGGTCAAATCAGTAAACCAAATAGAATAATAAAACTCACCATTACGTCCTTTACTTTTATAAACGTTCAGTTTGTATTTCTTACCGTCTTTGTTAAACTTAACATAACCATATCTGATTGTTGGCCTCGCTTCACCTTTAGTCCCGTAGATTACAACCGAATCTTTATTAGGGTATTCGTAAAGTTTGCTTTCAAAAACAAAAGCGGGGTCAACGTCAAAATATTTTAGATCGTGAAATTCAACTTTCTTTTTGTAATTGAATGGAGATTCCGGAGAGGTTTTAAACCACATGTTTTTATCGGCACGTTCCTTTTGGATTTTCGCAACGTAAGCTTTTTGTTCGGGTGTGTAATTTTTTCCGCATGCAGCTAAAATAAGGAGAGCAGAAAAAACCAATACAAGTTTGCTAATTTTGTTCATCATCTTTTTTCACCTTCTTTTTTAATTCGTTCAGCTTGTTCAGAGCTTCGATTGGAGTGAGCGAATCGATTGGAATATCTGAAATTTCTTTTCGTATTGTGTCGTCTTGAAATTCAAACAAGTTAAGCTGGTCCTTATTCTGTTTGAACTTTGCAATTTTCTTTTGCTTAACTTCGTAAGGTGTAAGTTCCTTTCCTTCAAGGTTGTTTAAAATTTCCTTTGCCCGATTTGTAACAAACGTCGGAAGTCCCGCCATTTGTGCAACCTGTATTCCGTAGCTGTGGTCGGCGCTGCCGGGGGAAACTTTGTGGAGAAAAATTACTTTATCTCCGTATTCCTTAACTTCAACGCGCATATTTTTTATACGGGGAAAAATTTCAGCCATTTCATTTAATTCGTGATAATGAGTGGCAAAAAGTGTTTTAGCCGCTACCTTCGGGTTTTCGTGAAGATACTCTGTAATTGCCCAAGCAATCGAGATTCCGTCAAACGTGCTTGTGCCGCGTCCGATTTCATCCAACAAAATCAAACTGTGTTTCGTAGCATTATTTAAAATGTTTGCGGCTTCCTGCATCTCAACCAGAAATGTAGATTCTCCCGCCGAGATATTATCGCTGGCACCAACGCGAGTGTAAATTCTATCCACAATTCCAATCCGAGCTTCGTCGGCAGGTACGAATGAACCGATTTGAGCCAGCAATACCAGTAGTCCGGTTTGGCGTAAATAAACTGACTTGCCTGCCATGTTAGGCCCGGTTAATATAATAATTTGCTCTTCCGAATTATTTAACTTGCAGTCGTTAGCGACAAAACTTTCGGTTGGCGGTAAAATCCGTTCCACAACCGGATGTCTTCCGTTCT
The DNA here is from genome assembly GCA_964570865.1 of uncultured Melioribacter sp. Lineage (GTDB taxonomy): Bacteria > Bacteroidota > Ignavibacteria > Ignavibacteriales > Melioribacteraceae > WGAL01. The sequence continues at coordinate 1,945 of CAZMZM010000032.1, read as the reverse complement.
TGATGTAAATCTCGTTTCCGTTGTCAAGGATCGGTTTTGTGTAATTATATTCCGCAGCAGACTCGGCAAGTGAAAGATAGCAGTCAAGCGTAGCTATTAATGCGGCATTTTCCTGAATTTCATTTGCAAATGAGGCAACTTCTTTTCGTATATCGTTGAATAGAAGAAATTCCAAATCGGAAATTTTTTCTTCGGCGTTCAAAATCTTATCTTCATACTCTTTAAGCGCTGGGGTAATATATCTCTCGCTGCTTACCAGTGTTTGCTTCCTAATATAATCATCAGGGACTTTATTTTTATGAGCGTTACTTATTTCTATATAGTAACCGAACACCTTATTAAAACCAACTTTCAGCGACGGAATATTGCTCCGTTCCCGCTCGTCCCTTTGGAGATTTGCTATCCAAGTTTTTGCATTTTTTGAAATATCTCTGAGTTCGTCCAGCTCCGCATTATATCCGCTTCTGATTATCCCGCCGTCATTAATATTCAGAGGAGGTTCATCGGTAATGGCAATTTCAATTTTTGAAATAATATGTTCAAGTTCATTGAGCGCATTTTCAATTCGCTTGGACTCCTTAGACTCTGCCTGATCCAGTAACTGTTTGATAATCGGTATTTTTTTTAAGGAGAGTTTAAGATTTACTAATTCCCGTGGATTTGCTCTGCCGGTACTGATTCGGGAAGTCAGTCTTTCAAGGTCGCTGATCTCTTTTAATTCGTTTTGCAGATTGTCTCTTAAGGGATTATTCTTTACAAAATCTTCAATGCTCTTTTGTCTTGCCAATATAGTATCTAATCGTGTAAGGGGAGCTGAAATCCATTTCTTAAGCATCCTTCCGCCCATGGCTGTTTTGGTTTTATCAAGCACTTGGATTAACGAACCTTCGCGAGCGCCTTCTTGCATTGTTGACATTATTTCAAGGTTTCGCTTTGTTGCAAAATCGAGCGACATATAATCGGAAGGATTATAAAGTGAAATTTTATTTAAGTGAGGAAGATTGGCTTTTTGAGTTTCCTGTAGATAGTTTAAGTTAACTCCCGCTGCGCAAAGTCCGGCATTTAGATTTTCAATTCCGAATCCTTTAAGTGTTTTTACTCCGAAGTGTTCTTTTATTAAATCGTTTGCAAAATCGTAATCAAAAAACCAATCCTCTAATTTTGTAATTCTGATATTCGGGAACACGGTTCTAATCAACGGTTCCAGATAGTCTTTATCCTTTTTTGAAATTAATATTTCTGCCGGATTAATCAGCGAAAACTGTTCCTTCAGCTTATCTTCGGCAACTTCGTATGCAAAAAACTCACCGGTTGAAATATCGGAAAATGAAACACCTACTTTTTCGTCATCCAAATGAAGGGACATCAGGTAGTTGTTTTTATTGAATTCCAAAAGTTTGTCGGAAAAAACAACGCCCGGTGTAACAACTTCTACAACTTCCCGCTTTACCAATCCTTTGGCAAACTTCGGATTTTCAACCTGTTCACATATTGCAACACGGTAACCTGCCCTAATAAACTTGGGGAGGTATGTATCTATTGCGTGATGAGGAAATCCCGCAAGAGGAACGGAACTCGCTTTTCCGTTAGCACGCTTTGTTAAAACAATGCCTAAAACTTTGGAAGCTATCTTTGCATCTTCGTCAAAAGTTTCAAAAAAATCGCCGACACGAAATAGCAATATAGTATCGGGATTTTCCTTTTTAATTTGAAAAAACTGCGTCATTAAAGGTGTTTTAGACAATCTTTCTCCATGTAAAATTTATTGAATCAGAACCTTAAATATACGAAATCCATTCTATAACGACATGCACCGAATTTCTAATTTTATTATTGAATACAACAATCGGTGGAAAAAACCCAAAATGGAAACCAAATACATTGGGGACAATAATAAATCAATACAAACGCATTTGTACCATTTACGCCCGTAAAATCAACCCCG
>CAZMZM010000031.1:0-27396 GCA_964570865.1 uncultured Melioribacter sp. | reverse complement strand
CAATATGCTGCGAATCAGCAGCGCTGCCGCCGTTGCCGCAAAGAAGTAATTTTTTCCCGTTTGAAAAAGCAACGAGAAGAAGCTCAGCAGCTTTTTCAATGTCATTTGCACAACTATTAATTGTCTGAAGTTTTACTTCAGCACTTTCATTAAACGAGCTTTCAATAAATTTTATTCTATTCATTATTTAATAAATATAATTATAAATTAGTAAGTTATTTTAATATTAAACCCACAAAAACCGGGGACTTCATCTTTCAAGCAAGCACTTCCCGAAACTTCGTTTCTCAATAATTATTATGAATCGTTCTTGCAAATTCTTTTATTTCATCCCAGTTATTAATATTTTCAAAAAAGTTGCCTATTACAATAAAATCAGCTCCGGCATCAAGTTTGCGCTGTGCTGCTTCGCATGAACGGATGCCGCCTCCAACAATTAAAGGAATGCTGATTGCAGCGGAAACATTTCTAATCATTTTATCCGGAACAGTATGTTCTGCGCCGGAACCTGCTTCCATATATATCATTTTCATTCCGAGATATTCTCCGGCTAAAGCAGTGGCAATCGCTATATCATTTTTCTTATACGGAATTGGCTTTGTACCGCTTATATATTCAACTGTAGTTGAAGAACCGGATTCTATCAAGATATATCCAGTAGGAATAGTTTCCAAACCTAACTTATTAATCAGAGGAGCTGCCAATACATGCTTCCCGATAAGGTGTTCTGAGTTTCTTCCGCTTATCAAGGAAAGAAACAATATTGCATCGGCATTTCCGGTAACCTGACTTAACCCGCCGGGAAAAAGAATTACAGGAATATCCGAATGTTCTTTAATATGTTTGGCTATTTTAGAAATAAAATCATTTCCCAATAAACTTCCACCAATCAAAAAAGCATCTACTCCGGCATTAGAACAAATAGCCAGAAATCTTTCACTTTCATCAAAAACAAACTTATCAGGATCGATTAATAGTAAAAAACCTGCTCCCTTTTTCTCTCTTACTTCAATAAGGTGTTCAAAAACATTCATATTAGTTACTCTATTCAGTTTGGATAAAATTAATCAAGCGAAAACAAAACAGCAAGCAAAGTATTGATATTTTCTTTATTACTTTTCTTATCAGAAAAATTAATTAATGTTGCCTCATAAATATTATTACCTTTTACTATATCAATAACTGTTACCGGATGTTTATTTGTATCAATATACGAAAATCCTTTTGCGTTCATTTTATCAAAAAAATAATCTAAAAACTTTTCTGTCCTTTTGCTCACGATTCCGTTAGTCTTTCTATAAATTAATGAATTATTAGCAATTTGCGATAAATTTAATTCTGGAGACTGAATATTAACAAACGAAATAGTTGCAGAATAATCACTTTTAATAAGCCAAAGATCAATAACATTTTTACTATTCTCTTTAGAAGCAAACCAACCGTATGGAATATTAACGCTATAGTTCCCGTCCCGCGAAGTTGTTCTTTCGTTTGTAAGATATTTAACAAAATCTTTTCTGTAGAGTTTTGAAACCGAACAACTTTGTAAAATAAATATTACAGTAAAAATTAAGATTACTTTTAAATTAAAAAATCTACTGAAGATAACACTAATCTTCTTTACTTTATCGGGCAAATCTATCTTCCTCAAGCGTTAGGATTAAAGAAATTCTGTGAGAATCGCCGAGTCTTTCAAAAGAATTTTGGTTAAATCTTGCAAAGGAATAATCGATATTCAGCTTTGGCAATTTAACACCTGCTCCAATGCTGAATTGCCCGATATCGTTATATCCCGCTCTAACTGAAAGTAAATCATCATAACCGATTTCAATTCCGAAACGCGGATCAAAACTAATAGGGCCGACATTAGCCGTAGAAGCAAATTTTCTGTTTTCAAACCGTGTGTCAATATCATAAGTCGGTAGAATCGTAAAATTGGAAAAATGAAATTCGTAACCCATTCCAATCTTCAACGTCGGGGAAATCAAATCTGTTTTGCCCGTGCTCCAAGCAACCATCGTTGTTGTAACATCTATTAAGTTGGCTCCAATAAAAAGATTTTCAGCCGGCTTGTACCATCCTCCAACATCAAAGCCGATACCAAGCGCACTGTACTCCGCCAAATTTCTTTTAATTAACTTTACGTTGGCGCCCCAATAAAAGTTTTCGGATTGCCGTTTAGCAAAAGTAACGTAAAGGGCATAATCAACATTGCTGAATTCGCTTATTTTGGAATAATCCAAACGCCAGTTGGGATAAAGAATATTGTTAATCGAGGCGCCGGTTTCGGCATCAACCTGTGCGTTTCTGGTATCGGGAATGCCGTCAACACTAAGTCGGATAAGAGTAACACCGAGCGACATATTTTTTTGAAAAGGAATTGCCACGGCAGCATAATTATAATTAACCAAATTACCGAAATGTTCTTCGTGCATAAGGGAAATCTGAGGATAATCTAATCTTGCTAAAGCTGCAGGATTCCAGTAAGCGGCAGTAACATCGTTTGCAACAGCAACTTGCGCTCCGCCCATACCGGAAGCTCTGCCCCCTACTCCTACTGATAGGAACTCACCTCCGTATTTTGCAATGGTAATTTGTGCAAATGAAACTGATGATAACAAGAAAAGAGCCGCAATTAAAATACGCTGGATCATGGTGTACTCCTTAGTAAATTGATAATGTTAATAGTAACACTCTTTTCTCGATTAAACCTCGTTAAAAAGTTAACGTAATGCCGGCTCTGAACCCTTCGGAAAAGATTGGCGTCTCCGATTTTATAGGCCAGTTCATATTATCTTTCTGAAAATGATAAACAAGATAATTTAGTCCGGAAACAAGAACAACATCAATGAAACCTCCGACAACCGGACTATCCTGAATAATACTTCTGTTAAATTTATCTAAAGCGACACGTGCAATACCGTATAAAATTTCACTCCCGAGAAAGTGCCAAGTCATAAATCTTGGAGTATAGAGAGATTCCGAATAACCCAATTTTAAGGATAGTTTTTCGCCTAATTCTAATTTTAAACCTTCTTCAAAAAATTTTCCAAAATGTGTTCCGTCGGAAAAACGCGACATTTGAGGATTTACCGTCAAGCAGGTAATCCCATCTTCTGCAGGACAAACCGTATTGAGAGCAAAACTGAAGTTATAGAGGAAATAACCTGACGAAACATAGGGGGAAATTTCAACTAACCCGAGATTGTAAAGATAACCTTTTTCGGAAACTGCGGCTAACCGCCAAAACTCTAATGCAACTGCCAAACCTTGCGAAACTTGATTATTCAGTTTATCGGATGAGTATGCTAATGAAATATATTTTGAAAAATATTTTTTTAGGTAGTCTCTTTTTGAAAAGGTTTTATACCCTAAGCTTATTTCAAAAGTACCTGATTTTTTAAATACGATAGGAGAGGTAAAATCATTAAACCGATAATTCTCATTGGAAAAATTAACCGAAATTACCGGTTGCTTTTTAATACGAAAAAAATTGTCAAATGAAGTAGAATCTTTTGTAACCTCTATTTTTTGGGCAAAAAACCCGGTACTAAAGATAAAAAAAAATAGCAAAAACAAAGAGCCGAAGCGAAGCATTTAAGCAAACTCTCCAATGTCAAAATTTCTTTTGGCTTTTATTACATCTCTTACAGCTTTAAATAATGTATTGTTCGGAACCGGTTTAGTTAAAAAAACATCTACGCCTGCTCGCTGTGCATTTTCCCTATCTCGCTGAAAAGCATGTGCAGAAAGCCCTACAATTGGAACATCATCTCCTTTTGCACGAAGTTCCCTTGTAATTTCCAAGCCGTCCTTTTCGCCTCGTAAGGAAATATCCATGATGATAACATCAAAATCTGTTCTCTCATATTCTCTATAAAATGTGTCTTCTGAATCACATGTGTAAATATTAAATTTCCTTTTGAAGAAAATTTTCATAAAACTTTGATTTTCAAAATCATCTTCTACAATTAGAATATTCGGTTTTTCGTTAGTTTCTGCCATCAAATTAAATCCTTTTAATATAATCTATTGTTAAACGATAAGATAGCTAATTTTTTTGAAAAAGAAAAGAGACTCTTTATCCAGAGCCTCTCTTTTTTAACATTTTTTTATTATTTTAACTTTTTTCAGCCCAAATTTCCGCAAGTGTTACAATCATCTTAACAGCAGCTTCCATATCTTGAATTGCAACATATTCCAAAACCGAATGGAAGTTATGACCGCCTGCAAATAAGTTGGGTGTCGGAACTCCCATATAGCTTAACTTTGAGCCGTCCGTACCGCCGCGAATTGCGGATTTAATCGGCTTGATTCCAAGCCTTTCAAGAGCTTCAATTGCATATTGCTCAACTTGCGGATGTTCATCAACAACATTTCTCATATTTCTGTATTGCTCAATAACTTTGTAGTCATATTTTGAACCCGGAAAATCTTCAACTGCTTTTTTCAATAATCCTTCAAGAAAGTTTTCATATTCAACTAACTTTTCATCAATGAAATCACGAATAATAAAAGTAATTTTCATCTCTTCTTCGTTACCACACATACCTACCGGATGAACATAACCTTCTCTCCCTTCGGTTGTTTCAGGGGAAAGTCTATCTTTAGGAAGTAGTTCAATAAAGTGTGCCGCTACTTTTTGTGCGTTTACGAGTTTTCCCTTTGCGTAACCCGGATGAACGTTTTTTCCGAATATCTTAATCTCTACCGCATCGGCAGAAAACGTTTCAACTTCAACTTCGCCGCGAGTTCCGCCATCTATTGTATAAGCAAATTGAGCTCCTAATTTTTTAACGTCAAGTTTTTCGGTGCCGCGTCCTACTTCTTCGTCCGGAGTAAAGCAAACTCTGATTTTACCATGTTTAATTTCCGGATGCTGAATCAGGTAACTCATCGCATCCATAATTTCCGCAACGCCTGCTTTATCATCAGCTCCGAGTAAAGTCGTACCGTCGGTAGTAATAATATCAAATCCCACTAAATCTTTTAATTCGGGGTTTTCAGCTTCTTCAATAACTTTACCGTTCGGTAATGTTAAATCTCCGCCTTGATAATTTTTAATAATATTCGGTTTAACGTCCTTTCCGGTAACTGCCGGAGCTGTATCAACGTGGGCAATAAAAGATACAACCGGAACATCCTTGTCAGTGTTGGAAGGAAGCGTGGCCATTACGTATCCCCATTCGTCCATCTCAGCATCGGTTAAACCGATTTCTTTTAACTCTTCAACCAATACTTTTGAAAGTTCCAATTGCTTGGGATCACTTGGGAATGTTGTTGATTCTTCGTCCGATTTAGTATCGAACTTCACATATTTTAAGAACCTGTCTGTAACTGTAAACTGATAATTATCGTCAAACATTTTTAACTCCTTATTAATAACGTGTAAAAATTTTTTTAATCATTAAGTATATCTAAAAACCATATTAAATTCAATTAAACCGAATCAATTATCTTTATCCTTTTTAATAATTGAATTATCATTCATTTATTATTTAGTCTCTTCTTCCCATAAAATTAAGCATGAAAAGGAACAAGTTAACAAAATCGAGATAAAGAGTAAGTGAGCCGAATATAGCCAACTTTTTGAAATTCTCATTCTCTCTGTCAATCATCTGCTCCCCCATTCTTCTTATTTTTTGCGTGTCCCAAGCAGTTAATCCGGTAAAAATAATTATCCCCGCAAAACTAACTAACCAATTCAAAGTAGAGCTGTGCATAAAAATATTTACAACGGAAGCAATCACCAATCCGATTAAAGCCATGAACAAATATTTACCTAACGACGTCAAATCGGCTTTGGTAACATACCCGTAAAAACTAGTTACTCCGAAAGTTAGCCCCGTAATGAAAAATGTAGATGCAATTGAGCTCATCGTGTATATTAAAAATATTGATGATAAAGTTAATCCGTTAACAAACGAAAAAACTAAAAATAAAGTTCCGGCTGTACCGGATGATAATCTCTGAATAGCACCTGACAAAGTAAATACCAGTCCCAATTCTGCTAATAACAAAATCCAGACAGTTATTGAATTGCCAAAAATTAACTGCTGCATTGCCGGACTTGCAGCAACCCAAAAGGCCGTTAATCCCGAGATGAATAATCCCAGCGTCATCCAATTATATACGGAACGCAGAAGTGTATTCTGTTCCGCTTTAGTAAGCGCATTTCCAATAGTCGGGTAAGCGTACGAATTTAACATTAAATTTATCCTCCATTTTTTATTTTATTACCGGATACAACCCGAACGTAAATTTGTTTCTGTAAAATTTCCAATCAATTAAGCCGGACTTAATTCTAAATAATTTCATCTATTCTCCAAAAGCCGAAACTACATTTCTCAATTCTCCATTGTCAATTATCCATTATTATTCAAAGATAATCTGTTTCTGAGCATTCACCATTTTGTAATAATATCCTTTCCGGTTTATCAAATCAAATTCATTGCCTTGCTCTGCAATTCGTCCGTTTCGCATCACAATTATTTCGTCAAATTTATTCATTGCAACAAGTCTGTGAGTAATCAGCAAAAGACTTTTATTTTTTGATATTTCCATGATTGTATCCAAAATCAATTTTTCATTCTCAGAATCAAGATTTGATGTCGGCTCGTCAAAAATCAGAATTGGGGCGTCTTTCAGGATTGCTCTCGCTATTTCCAATCTTTGTCTTTCCCCACCGCTTATTTGATGTCCCGATTCCCCGACCCAAGTATCCAAACCGCTGTGATTACTGAAGAATGTTTCAAAAATATTAGCTTTTTTTAGCGCATCAATCAATTCGGCATCCGTAGCTTTTTGGTTTGCAATCAAGAGATTATCGCGTAAGGTTCCGGCAAATATATGCCCGGATTGTAATACAACTGCAAATTGTTTCCTTAAAACTTCAATATCAATTTGAGAAATAGGAATGCCGCCCAAGCGGATCTTTCCATTCTGCACATCATAAAAACGGGCAATTAAATTAACTAATGTTGTTTTACCCGAACCGCTGGCACCTACAACCGCAATACTTTTCTCCGGATAAAGCTCAAATGAAACTTCAGAAAGCACAGGATATTTACTGCCGGGGTAGGTAAAATTAACATTCTTGAATTCCAGCGTATGTCCGCTTACATTACGAACCGGAACTACGGAATTAACAATATTCGGCTCAGTGTCGGTAAGCTCAAATATTCTCTCAGCGGCTTGCATGCTCGACTCGAAATGTTGCGCCATTGTGGGAATCGGCAACACAGCCTCGAAAGATGCCATAGCACCTACAATCATTACCGCTAAATCAACTCCGGTAAGATTATGCAAATTTATCTGAGGAATTGCTACAAGTAAAATTCCGATAATAGTTGCATTAAGTAGAAGCATAATCAAACCTTCGTTCAGCCCGTCAATAAAGGAGATACGACGTTGCAATCTGTTATATTCACCATTTAATGCGTTGAACTCATGGGCAAAATCTTTATCTTTGCCATAAACAATTAGTTCTGTTAAACCCTGCGCCAAATCAACGGAAAGCATTTTTAACCTTGCTCTCACTTCAATAAATCTTCTGCCTATTATTTTATTCAATCGTGTTGTAAATATCGGGACTACTGCTCCCGCAAAAACCAAAGCGGATGTGATAATAATGCTGAAGAGAATGTTAAAAATTCCAAATAAAATCCACATCAGTATCGTTACCATAATCGCCACAAGGGGCGGAAAGATAACGCGTATATAAACATGTTCCAAACTCTCAACATCGGAAACCATTCTCGTTAAAAGGTCTCCCTTTTTATATTTGCTTAAACCCGCAGGAGCAAGTGGTTCAATCGATTTATAAAACCAAACACGGAATTTAGAAAGAAGCTTAAAAGTAATATTGTGTGAAATAAGCCGCTCCGCATATCTGAAAGCGCCGCGCGCGATACCGAAGAATCGAACACCGACAATTGCAACTTGCAGTTCGGCAACATTCGGATGAAGAGCCGCTTTCGTAATTATCCAAGCGCTGGTCATCAACAGCCCGATACTGCTTCCGATAGTAAAAAAGCCTGTCAAGGCAGCGAGCGCCATCCACCATTTATATTGCAACGATAACTTTAACAGACGCCAAAAGTTTTTCATAACGCGCCTCTGTAAAGTTCCAAAAATTTTAGATATAAACCGCCGGCGGCTACCAGTTCTTCGTGAGTGCCAACTTCCTTAATTTCACCTTGATCAAGCACAATGATTTTATCCGCACGTCTTATTGTGTTTAACCTGTGGGCTATTGTAATCGTCGTTTTATTTTTTGCGAGTTCGTTTATTTTTTCTTCAATCTCTTCTTCAATTTCAGGATCGAGATTAGCCGTTGGCTCATCAAGAATTAAGATAGGAGCATTCTTTAAGAATGCACGTGCCAGCGCTATCCGTTGCGCTTGTCCGCCACTTAAGGAATCCCCTTTTTCACTAATTACAGTTTCATAACCCTCAGGAAGCGAGATAATAAATTTGTGAATTCCTGCAAACTCTGCTGCAATTTGCACTTCTTTTTCTGTTGCTTCCGATTTACCCATCATGATATTTTCTTTAATCGATTTACTGAACAGATAAGGAGTTTGGGAAAGTGAGGCAACATGTTCCAGCCATTGATTACGCGGAATCAGGCTCAAGTCTGTACCGTTAATTAGTATTTTGCCTTCGGAAGGCACCAAAAATTTCAACAACAGGTTTATTATTGTTGTTTTGCCGGCTCCGCTTTTCCCGACAAGTGCTACCCGCTCATTGGGCTTAATCACAAAACTCACTTTGTTCAGCGCCGGAAGATTTACTCCGTACCGAAACGAAACGTTGTCAAAAACAATAGTGAAATTATTATTCTTCTTAAAATGTATCGTTTCTTCTTTGCTCTCTATTTCCTCTTTGTCAATAATTTCAAAAATGCTTTTAGATGCCGTAACTCCGTCCAAACCGGCATGAAAACCGGAGCCGAGTAATCTGAGAGGCAAGTAAAACTCGGGAGCAAGAAGAAGGACAAAAAAAGCATCTACAAATTCAATCTTACCGTAAAGTAACCGTAAGCCGATCTCAACCGAAACTATTGCAATGCTGATTGTAGAAAGAAGCTCCAACACAAGGGCTGAGAGAAATGCTACTTTTAATACGCCGAGCGTTGTTTTTCTAAACTCATCGCTTATTTCCGAAATCTTCCTAATCTGGTCTTTGCTTCTTCCAAAAAGTTTTAATGTTGTCAATCCTTGAATTACATCAAAAAAGTGTGAGCTTAAAAATGTAAGAGTTTTCCACTGTTTTTTGCTTAGCTTGGAAGCTTTTTCACCAATCATTATCATAAAAAACGGAATTACCGGAGCAGTAATTAAAAACACCGTTCCCGAAAGCCAGTCGATTGGAAAAACAAAAATTAAAATTAAAACCGGAACGAGTGCAGAAAGAAAAACCTGAGGTAAATACTGCCTGAAATACGCATCGAGTTTATCTACACCTTCGGTTATCGTGTTATTTATTTCTCCGCTTTGGGCTTCATTTGTGTAAGCGGGACCCAAACGAAAAATCTTTTGCAGAATTAAATCTCTTAATTTGGATTTTATCTTTTCGGCTGATTTTGCAGAAAAATACTTTTGCGCCCAAACCGAAAAACTTTTGATTAAACTGACCAAAGCAAAAAGAAGAATAACTTTAGTCAAAGTTGACAAAGTTCCATTCTTCAAAAAAACACTGTCAATCGTAATGGAGATAAGTTTACTTTGCAAAATTGTCAGAAGCGCAATAAATACGCCGGCTGCAATTCCGGCAATAAAATGTTTTTTACTCCAGGCAATTAAACGTAAAAGATTTTTGTCGAAATTCATCTACCGTAATTCTAATTATTTGATTATAAAAGATAACAAATCCGATTCGTTTTTATCCTTAATAATTTTAGAATATTATATAAGAACTTTGTAATTGCCAAATATTAATTTTATGCTTTGCGTCGGCTACAGTTTATCTAAATACTTAATCTGCAAAATTAAATAAGCTTGATTTAGCGTTACGATTAATTGGGGGAATCAAGGTAAGAAAGGATTTTATGAGTTTTTGAATTACAAAATTAATAGTGGTTCTTGTTATTTTCTATTTCTGTTTTGTAGCAAGTGGAATTGTAAAGATAAATTTACTTCCTTTGTTCGGTACGCTTTCAACGGTTATTTTACCGCCGTTGTGCTCAACAAATGCTTTAACCAAAGATAAACCCAAACCTGTACCTTTTTCGTTTTGAGTTCCTCTGGTTGTAGTTTTATTAGTCTCACTAAAAATCGATGACAACTTATCGGCGGGGATTCCGACACCGTTATCTTCAACGGTAATCTCAACAAATAAATCATCTATAGAATTTGCATATATTTTTATCTTGCCGTTTTCCTCACTGAATTTTATAGCATTCGAACAAAGATTACGAATTACCGACACAATAGAATTACGGTCCGCTTTTACAACAATGTTCTCATCCACTTCAATATCACAAGTTATCTTTTTATGTAACATTGAAGTTCTCATAGACGAGATTCCCTCTTCCAAAAGCTCTTTTAAGTTTAATATTTCCTTTGCGTACTCTCGACCTTCATTTTTTGCTATCAGCCATTCCAGCAGATTCTGAAGCAAGTAGTGAGCGGCATTTGCCCCTTTATTAATCGACTTTACAACTTCTGCCACTTCCTCTTTTGTCATTTCATTATACATTGTAGTTAGCATTTCGGAGTAGCTTAATACCGCCCCGAGAGAATTTTTAACGTCATGCGAAAAGATGCGATAAAAATCTTCCCTCTCCTTATCCATCTTCCGCAAAATTACGTTTAACTTCCGTATTCTATCCAATTGAAAAAGAATAATTAATAAAATTGTAATGAGTATAAGTGAGCCGATATAAAAGGCTTTATTAATTATCTCCTGCTTTTCTAAAAGAAGTTGATTAATCTTTTCTTGATTATTAAGTTTCTTTATTTCCAATTCCCTAAAATAAAGTTTCCTTAGTTTTTCGTAGTTTACCATTTTTTTTGTAAACGAAGCAAGAACTTTAGTTTCATAATAGTATTTATACTTTATGTAATATTTTAGCGCTTCGTTGGGATGGTTTTGTCTTTTGGCAATGAGATATAACAGTTGGTAGGTCCTTTTTCCAAGATTAGTATCCTTAAAATAAGATTTTATTTTTAAGGAACGGTTAATTTTGTATTTTGCTGTTTCATATCTTTTATTTACGAAATCAATCATTGCGCAATAATAAAACACCCACTGTTTATCTTCAACGGTTGAGTGAGTATTATCTTTTATCAATGCAATATTTTTTTTAACCTCTTGGTATTTCTTCAGGTTAAACAAAGTCTTAATCTTATCAATAAGGGCGCTTATTTTCCCTTTTTCATTTTTAATTTTTTCATAACTGTTTATTGAATTGTTAATATGATAAAGAGCTTCGGCATAGAAATGATTTCTACGATATAATTGGGAAAACAATTGTTCTGTTGTTGCTACCGCAAAGAAATCATGAAACTTATTAAAAAGAGCAATCGCTTTAATAAAATAGTATTTTGCTTTGTTAAATTTATTCCCCTCACGAAAGTTATCTGCCAAATTCGAGTAAACGTAAGCCAGCAAAATGGAATCTTTTATCTGTTCAGCAATAATTTCCGACTTAACCAGATACTGATAACTTTTCTGAAATTCTTTTAGTTTATCAAAAATTACTCCCATATTCAAATAATAGGTTCCCATCCCGGAGCTGTCACCAATCTGCTTAAAATAACGGAAAGATTTATCATAATAAGCAGAGGCGCTGTCATATTGTGTTAGTTCGTCATAAATATAACCCAAATTGTTGTATGAATTTGCAAGAACCTTATTATCATTAATCATCTTTGCAAAATAAATTGTGCTATCTAAGTAAATTTTTGCGGAATCGTTTTCCCCCTGAATTAAAAAAGTAGTGCCTATACTATTATAAGATCGTTCCAATCCTTTAATATAATTAACCTCTTTGCTTAATTTTAGAGCTAAGCGATTGTAATAAATCGACGAATCAATATTTTTATAAAATAATTTTTTCGATTTTTGAATTAGTGAATCAATCTGCTTAATAACATGATTTTCGGATTGGGGATAAACTGTCGTGTCCGGGGAGAAAAACGCCAGAGAAAATAAGAAAAATGATAATATATATCCACTTTTTAACATTAGAATAACTGATAAAAAATATATAAAAAATTTTGATAAAACAATTTATTTTTAAATTTTATTTTTTATCCCTTGTAATTATTATCACATTTATTCGGTAAAATTATAATAACGAAGGAAGAATATTAATTTCAACCAGATTTTTTTCAAGTGATAACGGGCAGGAAACATATAAAACAACCTTGCCTGATGCTTTTGCGGTAAATGTAATCGAAGAGCTATTAATTTCTTTAATTGATTGGACAAGATTGCGTCCTTCAACAAATTCAAACTTGCAGTCTAATTTTCTGAATGGAGCAACATTTCCAAACGAATTAATCGGGAAGGCTTTTATTGTTACGTGATCGCCGGTTTTTACGTTTCGTGAACCGACCGAAACCGTAACTTCGTAAATACTGAAAATATACTGCCAAGCAAAGAACGAAAGGATTAATAAAAATAATATTATTGCGGTAGTTATCAAAACGCTATTATTCACAATCCGGTTCACCACACAAATTATTTAATTGTGTAAGTTACACCGTCTTTTGTATCCTGCAATGTAATTCCTATCTCGGCTAACCTGTTTCTTATTGAATCGGCCAAAGCGTAATTTTTGCTTTTCTTGGCTTCTGTCCTGATCTCAATTAGCAGATTGATTAATTCCTCTTCCTTAGAATCGACGTTCCGCTCATCTCCGAGATTCTCCCAATCCAAAATGCCCAAAACATTCTGTGAAGTTTCAATCATAAAATCTTTGACGGATTGATAAAAACTTTTTTGTAAATTCTTTCCCGTTTGTATTTCTCTGTTTATTTCCCGTACAAAATCGAAAATTACCGCAACACCTTTGGGAAAGTTAAAATCATCATCTACGGCAGCTGTAAAATTCTCTCTGTATTTGGAAAAATCCACACTACCGGAGTCTTCTCCGAAAGAACCGGACTCCATTTTTTCATTAACTTTTATTGCAAGGTTTTTAATTTTTTCAGACGCTTTTTCGGTTGAAGAGAGTAATTCTTCCGAAAAATTAAGAGGCGCAGCATAATGAGTTTGGCTGAAAAATAAACGAATGGTCTCGGCATTGAATTTTTTAAGGACGTCGCGTGTTGTAAAAAAATTACCTAACGATTTCGACATTTTTTCATTGCGAATGTTCAGAAATCCGAAATGTACCCAGTACTTCACAAAATCGTGGCATGTTGCCGCTTCGCTCTGTGCAATCTCATTTTCATGATGCGGAAAAATCAAATCGCTGCCGCCGGCATGAATATCAATCGTTTCACCCAGCTCTTTCATGCTCATAGCCGAACATTCGATATGCCAACCCGGACGACCTTTTCCCCAAGGACTTTCCCACTTCGGCTCCCCTTCTTTGGCTTTTTTCCAAAGGGCAAAATCAAGCGGATTGTGTTTGTTTTCATTGATTTCAATTCTCGCACCCGATTCCAAATCGTCAATGTTTTTCCCGCTCAGCTTGCCGTAATCCTTAAACTTTCTTACATCATAAAAAACATCGCCGTTTACATTGTAGGCAATCTCTTTTTTCTCCAGCTCTTTGATTAGTTCAATCATGTCGTCAATGTGGTGCGTTGCTTGGGGATATGCATCCGCACGTTTTACTTTTAAGCCGTCAATATCCTTAAAAAACTCACTAATATATTTTTCGGCATAATCCTTTGCATCCACACCCTGTTCATTGGCGCGCTTAATAATTTTATCGTCAACATCGGTAAGGTTCATCACATATTTTACATTATAACCGCGATATTCAAGGTAACGGCGAATCATATCGCCCATTACAAAAGAACGTGCGTTACCGATATGAAACAAATCGTAAACCGTAGGCCCGCAAACGTACATCGAAACGCTGGGCGGGTTTATCGGCTTAAACTCTTCTTTTTTTCTATCAAGCGTATTGTAGATTAACATTTAACTAACCTTTAATTGATAAACCAAAATATTAATTTTTTAATTTACTTAAATTATATCTTTTTCGCTCGGTGGCGTTAAGATAAAGTTTTCTCATTCTAATTGATTTCGGAGTTACTTCCACAAGTTCATCGTCTTCAATAAATTCAAGGCTTTCCTCAAGCGTAAATTTTACCGCAGGAGCAATTTTAGCCGCCTTGTCGGAGCCGGCAGCACGCATATTGGTGAGCTTTTTACCGCGCTGAACGTTTACTTCAATATCAATTGCTTTTGCGTTTTCGCCTATAATTTGTCCCGTATAAACGACTTCGCCCGGATCAATAAAAAATCTTCCTCTGTCCTGAAGCGAATCAATTGCATAAGCTGTCGAAGGACCTTCGCCCATCGAAATTAATACGCCGTTCTGTCGGTGAACAATTGAACCTTTGAAAAATTCGTATTGGTAGAATTGGTGATGAATTATTCCCTCTCCTGAAGTCGCCGTCATTATTCGGTTTCTTAATCCCATTAATCCGCGCGAGGGAATGTGAAACTCGAGATGGTTTAAACTTCCTTTCGATTCCATCTTCATCATCTCACCTTTTTTATTCCCGACAATCTCAATAACTTTACCGGAATATTCTGCAGGGACATCAACAGATAAAAGTTCAATCGGTTCCGCTTTTTTCCCTTCAATTGCTTTATAAATAACCTTAGGCGGTCCGACCGCCAACTCGTAACCTTCGCGGCGCATATTCTCTATTAAAATCGAAAGATGAAGAACACCCCTGCCGGAAACCTTAAAAGTATCGGGCGAGCCTGTTTCTTCAACACGAAGCGCTACATTTTTTTCTAACTCCTTAAACAAACGGTCGCGAAGCTGACGGGAGGTTACATATTTTCCTTCTCTGCCGTAAAAAGGGGAAGTGTTTGTTGTAAAATACATGCTTATTGTAGGTTCGTCAATAGCCACAATAGGAAGTGGATTCGGATGTTCCCTGTCGGCGATAGTATCGCCAATGTCAATTTTTTCCAATCCGACTATGGAACAAATATCTCCGTTATGAACGAAGTCAACTTCCTTTTTCTGAAGTCCCTCGAACACAAACAACTGCTTAATTGTTACGGGAGTTATTGAACCGTCACGGCGAATAATCGATACGGGCTTTGACTTATCCAAATCGCCTCTGAAAACTCTACCGATGCCTATTTGTCCGACATAATCGCTGTAATCAATTGAGGTAATCTGCATTTGAAGCGGTCCCGGATTTTCCGTAGGAGCGGGAATGCTTTCTAAAACAACATCCAAAAGGGGAGTTAAATCTTTCCGCTCGTCATTCAAATCTTTTATTGCCCATCCGTTTCTTCCGCTGGCATAAACAACCGGAAAATCAAGCTGGTCTTCATCGGCATCCAAATCGATAAACAAATCGTATATTTCATCAAGAACTTCCTCAGGGCGGTTGTCGGGTCTGTCTATTTTATTAATAACAATAATTGGCGTTAACTTTAAGTTAAGCGCCTTTTGAAGTACAAATCTGGTTTGCGGCATAGGTCCTTCAAACGAATCGACAAGAAGCAGAACACCGTCCGCCATTTTTAATACTCGTTCAACTTCTCCGCCGAAATCGGAGTGACCGGGCGTATCTATTAAATTTATTTTTACGTCGTTATATGAAACGGAAATATTTTTGGATAAAATCGTAATGCCTCTTTCTCTTTCCAAATCATTCGAATCGAGAATTCTTTCCTGCATTACCTGATTTTCTCTGAATATTTTACTTTGTTTTAAAATCTGGTCAACAAGCGTTGTCTTTCCATGGTCAACATGTGCAATAATTGCGATATTTCTGATACTTTTCATCGTGTCCTTTATTTTTAAAAATTTAACCTTAAAGATAATTAATCTTTTAAGATAAACCTAAAAAGTGGAATTTTGCCGGAATTTAAGGAACAACGTAAAAAGGTTAGTTACAGCCGTTTACTAATAAACGATTTAAATACAACTTTTGAATATGCTTAAAACAATATTTCAATTACTTCATTGATATTTTTAACCGGAATAATATTATCGGGAGTTTTATCGGTAATTGATTTCATATTTCCTTTAGGGATGTAAATCTTCCGAAAGCCGAGTTTTTTAGCTTCGGCTATTCTTTTCTCAATTTGGCTAACCGTTCTGACTTCTCCGCCCAAACCGACTTCACCAATAAAAACGGCATCGCTATCAACATGAATATTCTTCAGACTCGAAACAATCGAAACAGAAACGGCAAGGTCAATTGCAGGCTCTACGATTTTTAATCCCCCCGCAATATTCAGGAAAACATTGTGCGTGCCTACGCGCAGCCGTGCCCGTTTTTCCAATACCGCCAGTAAAATGGAAAGACGACGATAATCAAATCCCGTAGAAACTCTTTGCGGATTGCCGTAATTTGTAGGAGTAGCAAGAGCTTGAACTTCAAGTAGTACGGCGCGGGTTCCTTCCAAACTTGCTGTAATCACGGAGCCGGGCGTTTCGGTTTCGCGCTGATCTAAAAAAATCCGACTCGGGTTTTCCACCTCGCTTAAACCGGTTTCACCCATTTCAAACACACCGATTTCGTTGGTGTTGCCGAATCTGTTTTTCTGAGCGCGTAAAATTCTGTAAGCGTGATTTTTTTCCCCTTCGAACTGTAAAACGGTATCTACAATATGTTCCAGAATTTTAGGACCGGCAATAAAACCATCTTTGGTAACATGCCCGATAATAATCGTTACGATTCCGCTTGTTTTAGATAGCTGCATAAGACGCGCAGTAACTTCGCGAACTTGTGTAACAGTGCCGGGTGCATTTTCGTAATCAGGATCAAAAACGGTTTGAATTGAATCTACAATTACAACATCCGGCTTAACTTTTTCAATTGCGGAAAGAATAAGCTCAAAATTAGTTTCAGCAAACAGGTTTACTTTCTCTGAAGTAACTTTAAGGCGATTTGCTCTAATATTAATTTGATTTACGGATTCTTCCCCCGAAATATAAAGTACTTTAACATTTGCACGGGCTGCGGCTTGCATTACCAAAGTGGATTTACCAATACCCGGATCGCCGCCCACAAGCACAATGGAGCCGGGCATTAAACCCCCGCCAAGAACTCGGTCAAATTCTTTTATCCCTGTAGATATGCGTTTACTTTCCGTCGTGATATTTCCGTTCAAAGGATAAACTTCAAGATTCCCGGTTCTATTTATTGATTCCCGCTTAGCGCTTTTAGGTAGAATCTTAATTTCCTCAAACGAATTCCATTCTCCACACGAAGGACATTTGCCCAGCCAAGTAGGGGATTCGTAACCACAATTAGCACAAACAAACTTGGTTTTAGTTTTACTCATATTTTCCTTCATCAATTCTTATCGGCTTGTAATTTGTTTTCGGCATTTCGAATTAATTCTCTGTTCTTTGAATAAAATTCTTAATAACGGCATCCTCGCTTGCGAGAATTTCATCCACGGTTCCGGTAAAGTAAATCTTACCTTCATGAATCATAGAAATACGCTCCGCTACATTTTTAACGCTAAACATATCGTGAGTTACAACAATAGAAGTAACTTTTAGCCGATGGTTTAAGTTATTAATTAAATTATCAATCGAGTCGGACATAATCGGGTCAAGACCGGTAGTGGGTTCATCATACAAAATATATTTCGGATTAGTAATTAAAGCTCGTGCTAATCCTACTCTTTTCTGCATTCCGCCTGAGAGTTCGGAAGGCTTCAGTTTCTCGGTTCCGGGCAAGCCGACCAATCCGAGCATTTCCTCTACACGTTTGGCAATTTCAGATTCGGAAAGACCGTAATCGTTTTCAACAAGCGGAAGTCTAATGTTTTGTTCAACCGTCATCGAATCGAAAAGAGCTGCATTTTGAAAAAGGAAACCAAACTTTGTTCTGATTTCGTATAGCCGTTTTTCGGGGACATCGAAAATATTTTCATCCTCGATAAATATTGCTCCGTCGTCAGGTTTGATTAAGGCAATTATCAGCTTAAGAAGAACGCTCTTTCCGCATCCGCTTTTCCCGATTATCACATGCGATTCACCGTCGTTAATCGTAAGGTCAACACCATTTAGAACAGGCTTGCCGTCAAAACTTTTTTTTATGTTTGTTATTTTTATCATAATAATTTGTAATTTATAAATGTCATAAGCCGAAATTACATATTAACTAACATGTTAACTAAAGATTACTAATATGCAATTTTCTGTCCACAGCTTCCATATTGTTTTTTATGTTGATAATCTGATATTTCCCGCGTGGTTTGCTGTTTTTTTTCGTTCATCAATATATTTTACTAAATCAGTCATCTTTTTTCTTTTTAATTAATCTTATTTACTTTCGAATAGAATAAAACTATGTGTTCGTTCTAAAAAAATCGGTAAACGGTCAATACAGTTAAAAAAGGTCTGTTATTCGCTTCTTTTTCCATGTAAAAAAAATGAGTGAATGAACAAGAATCTTTTTTATCTGACTAATCTATTAATAAACAACGACTAAGAACGCCGAGTAATTTTAAGTATGGCGAAAAATCGTATCGAAGCGCCGGACAAATTACCGATTACGATTATCCGAATCTTCGTTCAACTTCTTTCATTATTGTTACTGCCGCAGCTGGAATCGGCGTGCCGGGTCCGAATATTGCATATGCGCCATGTTCATACAGGTATTCATAATCCTGCGTAGGA
Source organism: uncultured Melioribacter sp. (assembly GCA_964570865.1). Classification (GTDB taxonomy): domain Bacteria; phylum Bacteroidota; class Ignavibacteria; order Ignavibacteriales; family Melioribacteraceae; genus WGAL01. The sequence goes on along the minus strand of CAZMZM010000031.1, from coordinate 8,594 downwards.
ATAACCCCGCCGACAATCACAATAATATCTTCCCGACCGTATTTTTTCAGTTCCTCAATCAGTTGCGGTAAAAGTGTTTTATGTCCGCCGGCAAGCGAACTCATACCGATAATATGTACATCGTTTTCCACGGCTTCGCGTGCGGTTTCTTCCGGAGTTTGGAAAAGTGGTCCAATATCCACATCAAAACCCATGTCGGCGTACGCCGTTGAAACTACTTTAGCACCGCGGTCATGTCCGTCCTGTCCCATTTTTGCGATTAGTATTCTTGGTCGGCGACCTTCTTTTGCGGCAAATTCATCCGTCATTTTTCGCGCTTTTTCAAGCATATTATCTTTATCGTTATTATACTCGCTGCTGTAAACGCCCGAAATTGTTTTTGTCATTGCTTTATATCTCCCGCTAACTTTTTCTACGGCGTCTGAAATCTCGCCTAATGTAGCTCTTGCTTTAGCTGCTTTCACCGCAAGTTCAAGCAAATTTTGCGATTCATCCGTAACGGCTTCCGTAATTTTATCCAACCATTTTTTTACTTCGTTATTATCTCTGCCGGATTTTACCTCTTTCAATCTCTTAATCTGTGCCTCGCGTACAACCGAATTGTCAACTTCCAAAATTTCAATAGGTGTTTCGGTTCCGGCGCGGTAACGGTTAACACCGACAATTATTTCATTACCGGAATCGATTAAAGCCTGACGCCGTGCCGCACGTTCCTCAATACGCAGTTTTGGAATACCTTGCTCAATGGCTTTCGTCATTCCGCCAAGTGTTTCAACTTCTTCGATATAAGCCCAAGCTTTTTGCATAAGTTCTTCAGTAAGTTTTTCAACATAAAACGAACCTCCCCAAGGATCGATGACTTTTGTAATCATCGTTTCTTCCTGAAGGTAAAGCTGAGTGTTGCGCGCTATACGGGCTGAAAAATCGGTAGGAAGAGCAATTGCTTCATCGAGCGAGTTTGTGTGAAGCGACTGCGTGTGCCCCATTGCCGCCGCCATTGCTTCAATACATGTTCGTGCTACATTATTGAACGGGTCTTGTTCTGTCAAGCTCCAGCCGGAAGTTTGCGAGTGTGTACGAAGTGACATCGATTTGGGATTTTTCGGATTAAACCGTTTTACGATTTTTGCCCAAAGCATTCTTGCCGCGCGCATTTTGGCAATTTCCATGAAAAAGTTCATTCCAACCGCCCAAAAGAACGAGAGACGGGGAGCGAATGAGTCTATGTCAAGCCCGGCGGCTAAACCGGTACGAATATATTCCAATCCGTCCGCGAGTGTGTAAGCCAACTCCAAATCTGCCGAAGCGCCCGCCTCCTGCATATGATAGCCGGAAATACTGATACTATTGAACTTCGGCATTTTATGTGATGTATATTTAAATATATCACCGATAATTCTCATGGAAGTTTTCGGCGGATAAATATACGTATTGCGAACCATATATTCTTTGAGAATATCATTCTGTATCGTTCCGGAAAGTTTTTCGGCGGAGACTCCGCTTTCTTCTGCCGCTGCAATAAAGAAAGCCATAACAGGAAGCACCGCTCCGTTCATCGTCATAGATACGGACATTTTATCGAGGGGAATTCCATCGAATAAAATTTTCATATCCTCAATGGAATCGATTGCAACGCCCGCTTTACCGACATCTCCAACAACGCGAGGATGGTCGGAATCGTAACCTCGATGAGTAGCCAAGTCGAACGCAACCGAAAGCCCTTTTTGTCCCTGGGCTAAATTACGGCGATAGAAAGCATTGCTCTCTTCGGCTGTGGAAAATCCGGCATACTGGCGGATTGTCCAGGGACGCACAACATACATTGTAGAATAGGGACCGCGTAAAAAGGGAGGAAGCCCCGAGTAATAGCGGAGATGCGGTAACTCCTTAATGTCGCTGTAATCATAGAGCGGTTTAATATTAATTTTTTCCATTGTAGTAAAACTAACATGTTCCGGCGCTTTTCCCGTTTCGGAGAGAAAGGATTTGCTCCATTTCTCCTTATCCGGCGTTTCCGCTTTTATAATATTTATTTTAGTAAAATCTGGTTTAGACATTTTATTTTCTTAAAATTTTGTTTTCAAAAAGATCTTTCAGAAAATCATAAACATTCATTCCCGTATAGATAAAATCCACATTCGCTAATCTTTTCAACTCTGTTTCAACTCTTGGATTTTTTCCGGCAATGATAAAAGTATTATCCGGATAAGTAGTAAATAAAAGTTTCAAATCTTCAAGCGATTCAAGATAGTTTTTATCCGATGAAATAAAGAGAACTAATTCGGAAGAAGCGTGCTCAATTATCTGTCTCGGTTCTGTGGTTAAATTATCGACATGAGAAAGATTAAGATTAAATGCGCCGGTTTCAAATAATGAACGGCTAAAATCTTCGCGGGGTTTGTAATCCGATATTTTACCGAAAGTGATCCCTTCTACTTGCGGATAACTTCCGTTTTGTTTTGCGTAAGCATTAACGGACTTAAGTAAATCCTCAAAAATCTTAGATGCGCGGGTGAAATCAAATGGTGAAATCTTTGTCAGGTTTGCGTAAACGTAATTTTCGGATTTCGACTCACGGAATATTTCATCCGGAACTACATCAGTTGTTTTTACGTAAACATTTGTACCGATTAAGGAAAGTTTTCTTTTCTTTAAATCGGTAATTTTCTTTTCTCGAGTTTCAGCCACAAGTTTTTGCGGTAAACCTTTTTTCAGAGATTCAATCATTCCTCCCGTTTTTTCAATATCTTGAAACATTTCCCATGCTTTGTCAACAAGCCGGTCTGTTAGATTTTCAACAAAGTATGAACCTCCGGCAGAGTCGATTACTTTTCTCACACTTGTTTCTTCTCGGATAATTATCTGAATGTTTGCAGCTATTCTGCGCGCAAAATCGTCCGGTTGCTCAAACCCGATGTTGTAAGGGAATACCTGTATTAAGTCCGCTCCTCCTATAACTCCCGCAAGGGCTTGCGTTGTAGAGCGAAGTAAGTTGGAGTAAGGCTCGGTTATAGTTTGAACAAACTGTGAACTTTTGGCTTCTACTAATATTCTTTGCGGTTTGGTTGTTACGTTAAATCCTTCCAAAACCGAACTCCACAATATTCTAAAGGCACGGAGCTTTGCAATCTCCATAAAAAAGTTTGTACCAATACCGAAAGTAAACTTTGTTTTTCTCGCTAAAGTATTAATAGGTATTTCTTCATTTAAAAAGTTAAAATATTCTACTCCTGTTGCAAGAGCAAAAGCAAGTTCATGTATGGCATTTCCGCCGGCATCTCCATAAACCGAGGCATCTATGCCGATTGTTTTAACAGGTGGAAATTTATTTGCCATCTCAGCAACAAATTCCGTAAACTTTAATGAATTATCATTCAACTTTAATTGTGGAATTATGTTTGTTACTACAAACGTACGAAGCGGGTCGGCAGTTAAACTTCCTTTAAAATTTTCATTCGATAGTTGGCTCTCTTCGGCAAAGTTATTAAAGTATTCGTAAAAACGAAGATAATCGGAAGTAAGTGAAATATGAACCGGAATTTTACTAAAGTCTATTTTTTGAAATGCGGTTCTGAAATCATTATAATCAACTATTGATAACGAAAGCTTATCGGAGATTAGTTTGTAGTTTGTTCCGTTAACAGAAGTTGAAATCGCATTTGTCCTTTCGTTTAATTCATCATGAGCCGCTTTATTAAATAAATCGGGATTAGTTTCAAAAAACGATTGGGCAATTTGCCAATCTCTTAGGGAATATCCTGAAGCGCCGAAGCCGCGCCGGTAGTTTTTTTGTGAGGGATATGGAATCTCGGCATCCGTCTTTTCACTTTGTTCAAAATCATATAAGGGGTCTAAAAGAATATCTTCATAAGTTGTAGTTTTAAGTTTCTCGAAAGGTTTTCCTTTCATGTCCGAAATAACTTTGGTTTTCCACTCTTCAAAAGTTTGAGGGGGAAAATCTTCCGTAATGTTTAATTTTGATTTTTCCATAGATGTTATGTTGTTTCCCGTTCCTTAATAAACTGAATTAACAAAAGTAAGAAAAAAAGTAACTTTGAAAAAACAGCTTATCACAAAATTTGCACGAAGTGTTTGAAATAATGTCGGTTCTCATTATTCAATCAATAGTAATATATATAAAAAAAATCAAGAGAAAGATGAAAATCGTTAACGAGGAATATTGCATTTTTATTACATTAGTTATATTATTGAATTCATAATTTTTTACAATCAATATCAGGAGTATTAGAGTGAGGTTTCTTAAGTATATTTCTATTTTTGTGTTTGTTTTGACTTTTGGATTAAGTGCGCAAACACTAAAGGTTTCCGAAAACCAAAATGCAGTAACCCTTGTATCACAAGATGATAGCGGTTACCTTTTTAATTTTGATATTTCAACATTACGCTACTTTACAGTTGAAACCAAAGCCGGAGAATTCACCCAATTAACGATTCCACATTTTTATCGTTCCCATAACATCGGGGGACCGAATCTTCCAACAATGAACAAGATGATTGAAATACCTGTTGGGGCAGATATAACTTTGGATATAGTCAGTTTTAAGGAAAAAATAATTGATCTCAATAAAAACGGTATTTCAAATCCTTTAATGCCTACTCAGCCTTCATTATCAAAAAGTGAAGATGCCGCTGAAGTTCCTTTTGAATATAACCGTGAAATTTATTCCAAGGATAAGTTTTATTCTATCCAAACAGCTTCCGCTAAAATATTAGGGATTATGAGATACAGAAGATTGGCGTTAATACAAATTGCACCGGTTGAATATAATCCTGTAAAGAATGTACTAAAAGTTAAATACAACATTGTTGTGAAAGTAAACTTCAAAAATGCGGATTTTACTGCAACACAATTGGTAAAAGAAAAGTACTATTCTCCCTTTTTTGAAACTGAATTCAAAAATGTTACTAAACTTGAAACAAAGGATGATCCAATATCATTAATTCGTTTCCCGCAGAAATTTGTAATTGTGCTGCCCAACAATTTTGTAAATACAATGCAGCCTTTTATAGATTGGAAAACACAACAAGGTTTTAACGTTATCCTCAAAACTTTTGACGGAACAATTCCAAACTCGGAATTAAAAACATATCTTCACGATCTATATAACAATGCAACTGAAGACGACCCGGCTCCCACTTACGTTTTATTTGTGGGGGACACTCAACAGATTCCGCCGTTTAGCGGAACAACAGACACTCATGTTACAGACTTGCCTTTCGTAGATGTAACCGAAGATATGTTGCCGGATATGTATCCCGCAAGATTTTCTGCGCAAAGTGTTGAACAGCTTCAGCCGCAAGTAGAAAAAACTTTGTATTACGAAAAGTACCAAATCGCAGATCCCTCTTATTTGAATAATATTACTTTGATTGCCGGCTGGGATGCTTCCCACGCTTCATCACACGGCTACCCGACAATTCGTTACGGACAAGTTTATTATTACAATGAAGCTAACGGGTTTAATACTAATATGTACGAAACAACCGGCGGCGGACAGTTTGAGACCGAAATAACAAATGATATAAATAACGGTGTTGCTTTTATTAATTACACTGCACACGGAAGTCAGACAAGTTGGGCTGATCCTAATTTTACGATTTCAGATGTTCAAAATTTTACTAATGACGGTAAATATACGCTTGCAATCGGTAATGCTTGCTTAACCGGAGCTTTTGACACAGGCGAATGTTTTGGTGAAGCTTGGCTGCGACAACCCGACAAAGGAGCAATAGGCTACATCGGCGGAACAAACTCAACTTATTGGGACGAAGATGTTTGGTGGTCAACAGGCTATTTTGGTCACGTTGGCGACGGAGTTACACCTACTTTTGAAGAAACGACTATGGGCGCTTATGATGCGGCAAACATTACGTCCGATTTAACCACACAATCCGCAATGGTTTACGTGGGGAATTTTGCCGTTACTACTGCAAACTCACAACGTGCGGATTACTACTGGGAAATTTATCAGTTATTCGGTGATCCTTCTTTAATGGTTTACTGGGGCGTTCCGGAAGCAATGACCGTTAATCACATGCCTGTTATTATTTTAGGTTCATCATCATATGATGTAGATATCCCCGGAACTCCAATGGCTTTACTCGGATTAACAAAGGATGGTCAACTAATAGCATCAGCGATGACAGATGAAAGCGGACACGCGAGTTTTGATTTCGGCGGACCAATAAACGTACCGGGCACTTACACTCTTACCATAACGGCTCTGAATAAAATTCCGTACGTTGAAGAAATTCAAGCGATTGTTCCCGCAAATGTTACTTTATCTCCTTCATCAGTATTGATTCAAAATGCTACAAACCTAAATGTTACCGTTACCGATACTTCAGACGCGCCGATGCCCGAAGTTAAGATTTGGTGTTCGGCTCCGGGTTACTCGGTTGATACGGTTCTTACTAACGAAAACGGTATAGCATCTTTAAATATTAACACTCCTGTTGGTCCGTATATTCTTGTTATGGGAAAACGTGCGGCGGATAGCTATCTGTTATTTACAGATACCTTATTTGTTACCGGCGGAAGCGATTTTACAAATCCGCAGCTTTCTGTTGAAACTACATTCGGCTTGGTTGATACCTTTTCAGTAGGACTTCCCGGGACAATAAAAGGAAGCGGAACCAAAGATGGTGTTGTAGTTTATACCGAAGGCGCAAACGGAACATTTAATTCCGATTTAGCCGATACAATGCTCGTTACTCCTTCATCTCTTGATCCTGTTCAAGCATTTTTAGTTGAACCCGGATATAACACTTATAGCCAAGTATTTCCGGTAATTCAAGCTACCGCTTCGGTAGAGGGATATGTGAAGGATGCTTCCGGAATCGGAATTGCCAATGCAGTTGTTTCTTGTATTCGTCACGGTGAAGAAGTTTTCTCAGTCAATACCAGTGGGACCGGATTATTTACCGCTCCGAAACCTGTTGATGTTGGAAACGTTTCATTTTTAATCAGAGCTTTCGGATATGAATCTTCTTCGTTTGGTTATTTTATAAATTTTCCCTCGAACTATATTGAAACTACTCTTCAAAGCGCCCCTTCCAGTTACGTTCACGGAACAGTTGAGGACGAACAGGGTGAAATGCTCAGCGCAACAGTTAAATTTTACAGATTTGACACCGGCGAGCTTTATAAAACGATTTATACTTCATCATCTGAGCCCGGTACATTTGCCGATACCGTTGTTAATTTTGATTACGAAATAAAGGTTAAATCAAGCGGATACAAAATGCTTGACACATTGGTTACCGTTTCGGCTGACATGAACTTTAATTTCACTTTGGAATTACCAAGCGGAATTTTAATTTTAGCAGCAGATTCAAAAGGATATTTTGCCGATAAGGAAAAAACTATCCCGATTAATAATGTGGATGATATTGCGAAGTCATCAAGCGAAATTGCAGATACATTAACATCATGGGGCATACAAAATACGGTTGAATCTGTTTCTTCCACTGATCCTACTACTTGGCCGAACTATTCTGCCGTTTTCTATCTACAAGGAGCTTCTACTTCCTCAATGCCTTCGGACATGCAAACAAAAATAATTGACTATGTTCAGAACGATGGTAAGTTGTTAATTGAAGGCGGAGAACTCGGCTATGCCAACCGCAGTACTCCCATTGCTTCGGAAGTTCTACATGTTACAGGCTGGTCATACGATAACAGCGGGGACATCAAAAATAGCGCACCTCGTTCCTCGTTATGGCATGTTCCCAATAATCTTCCTACAATTATTTCACATTCCTATTCGGAATATGGAGATGAAGATGGAATGGACCCTGCCGACACAAACGAAGTTATAGCAACATGGACTTCACACTCAGATAAATCCTCTATAATTGCTTACGGAGGGAAAGTAGTTTATTTATCATTTAACTATACAAATATTTCTAATAATTCGGTTAAAGGTCAGCTTTTAAAAAACATTCTCAACTACCTCGATTTACTCAGGCCTGTTTCTGTAGATGACGATAACGAAGGAAACTTACTCCCTGCCAGATTTACACTTGCGCAGAATTACCCGAATCCTTTTAATCCAACGAGTACTATTAAATTTGCAATTCCACAAACAGCAAAAGTATTGCTCGAGGTTTATAATGTTCTCGGACAAAAAGTTGCAGATTTAGTCAACCAAAAACTCGATGCAGGTTACCATTCGGTAAAATGGAATGCTGTTAATAATGCATCAGGAGTTTATTTTTATAAACTTACTGCCACATCCGAAAACGGCAAACAACTCTTTACATCAAGCAGAAAGATGATTTTACTTAAATAAAGCTGCAAATTTCTATTTGATTTTAAGCCCTCCGGAATTATTCTCGGAGGGCTTTTTCTTTATATCATCAGAATCAAAATTCATAAAATAACACTTCGACTATCAACTTGATTAATCCAATTATATGAATTTAACCGCTTATTTTGTATAATAACAATAGTTTGTAGTTCCCTCCCAAAACCGGAAAGTAATTTAAGGAGAATTCCTTTATTTGTAAGAACCGGAAATTATTCCTTTTTTCAATTACGTTTTTGTTCTTAATAAAAAAAAGACCGGCTC
>CAZMZM010000030.1:0-27484 GCA_964570865.1 uncultured Melioribacter sp. | reverse complement strand
TACGATATTGGTTACGGCGGTTTGGATCATGTTCTCGCATCAAATAAAAATGTTAACATTCTTGTTCTTGATACCGAAGTTTATTCAAATACCGGCGGTCAGCAATCCAAGGCAACAGGAATCGGCGCTGTAGCAAAATTTGCAGCTGCAGGTCGCAGTTTGCCCAAGAAAGACCTTGGCAGAATGGCTATTAACTATGGTAATGTTTATGTCGCGCAAGTCGCCATGGGAGCTAACGATACACAAACCGTAAAAGCAATTAAAGAAGCGGAAGCTTATGAAGGCGTTTCAATAATTATTGCTTACAGTCACTGTATCGAACATGGTTACGACATGGCTCACGGTTTCAAACAGCAAAAACTTGCCGTTGAATCGGGTTACTGGCCAATTTACAGATATAATCCTGAAAATGCAATCAAAGGTAAAAATCCGATGAAGTTGGATTATAAAGGACCTAAGATTCCGTTGAAAGATTATATCTATAACGAAAATAGATTCAAAATGTTAACAAAAGCAAATCCTGAACGCGCAAAGTATCTGCTGAAACTTGCGGAAGAACATACAAAAGATATTTGGCATGTTTACAGCAATATGGCTTCTCAGGACTTTAGTTATAAACTGGAAGAAACAGAAGACTAACTCAATCTTCTTTTTTAGGTTAATAAATTAAAAGGGGAAATAATTTTTTATTTCCCCTTTTTTTATTAAATTCGATTTAATATATTTTTATAACAACAAATAAAAAAAAGGAGTTTCGATGAAGAAACTGATGTATGTACTGATTCTGGCTACTTATTTTTCAACTCAAATTTTAGCTTCCGGCGGTATCAAATGGGTTACTTTCGACGAAGGGTTAACGCAAGCTAAAACTCAAAATAAATTTCTGTTAGTCGATTTTTTCACCGATTGGTGCAAATGGTGTAAAGTAATGGATGAAAAAACATATTCCGACGCAGGTGTTCAAAAAACTATTTCTAAAAACTTCGTAATGGCTCGCGTAAATCCTGAGAAACCCGGAACCGTACATTTTATGGGGCAGGAATATCAGAACTCGCAATTTGCACAAGCGGCAGGTGTAACAGGTTATCCGTCAACGGGAATCTTTAGCTCAGACGGGAATTTTATTACATTGGTTACAGGCTATCTTGATATACCTAAGTTTAATTCTCTTGTTAAGTATTTGAAACAAGGTCATTATAAAAAGCTTGCTTTCGAGGATTACTCTTTTTTTGAAAATCTTCAAAATAAGTTAGCTGAAAGCCCAAAAGATTCCGGCTTAAATTTTGTCGTCGGATATTTTTACGATAGAGTTCTTAAGGATAATTCCCATGCCGTGAAATATTACAAAAAAGCGATCCGGTATAACTCAAAATTTAAAGAGGCATATGCAGCTTTATCAGGAGTTTATACAAACTTAGGGAAAACCAAATCTGCAAAGAAGATGATGAAACAAGCTAAAAATAATGGATTTTCTCAGGATAGCGAAATCTTGGCTAAAGTAAAAGAAATTATACAGAAAGTTATGTCATAGTGCAGTAAACCGTAATTATGAATTATTAATAAATATTAGTTTCTTTCAGATTATTTTGTCCTCCGAAAAAAAACTTCGGAGGACTTTTTCTTTAAAAAATATTTCCTCTCTTAAAGCGATATAAAGCTATTCCGTTAACTATGATTGCAATCCCAAGCAAAACCACAATATTTATTGCTATGCCCGAAAGTGGAGCATGCCGCCAGAGAACTTGTAAAAATCCGTCAACGGACCAATAAGTAATAGTAGTTTTGGAAATAACTTGCATCCAATCAGGAAGTAAAAAAACGGGAAACCATGAACCGCCGATCGCAGACATTATTAAGATTAGTATTGTTGCAATTCCGTTTGCCTGGCTTAAACTTTTAGAAAAAGAAGTTATCAGCATACCGAATGAAACAGCAGCGAGAGCAGAAGTTAATATAATAAGGGAAAGATTTAACAGGTTTGAAAAAATATCTACATTAAAAACCGACCATGCAAAAATAAACATTACCGAAAGCTGTATAATGCCCAATACGGTTGTGAAAAAATATTTTGAAACCAATATATCGGATTTACTGACCGGCATGCATAAAAGCCGTTTAAGAGAGCCTTCCTGCTTTTCTTCGAAAAGAGAGACGGATGCACCGACAATTGAAAAGAGTAGGAACATAATTGCCCAACCGCCTATCATTCGAGTCGCACCGGGGTTCTCAACTTCTTTTCCAACAACTTGTTTGCTTTCAATCTTTATCATTTTTGAAAAGAAATCATTCCCAGCCGAACTATTTTCGGAGGAGGGTAAAAGCAGTGAGGTGTTCGATGCATCAGTATATTTCATTATGGAATCGACCGAAACATTAAAATATTTGTTTACGGTTTTAGCCATCGATTTTCTGAATTTTTCGGCTTTATCATTCCCATATTGTGAAATCCATTGCTTCTGCATAAGAACAGGAAAGACTTGTGGAATGGTAGAGTAAATAATTTCTTGTAAATTACCTTGAATAAGTGAATACTCAATCTGGTCTTTCGGGTCGTAAAACATTTTAATGTGTAAAGTAGCGGAAGTATCTGCGAAAAAATCATCAGGGAGAATAACCGCAGTAGAATATTTTCCTTTCTCAACATACAATTTTGCTGTTTTTTCATCGAAAGTAAATACGCTGTCGTTGCCTGTGATTTTATATTTCCGGATAGGTTTAAGAGCTACCGAGGAATCTATTTTACTTTCAATAACCTTAGCCAGCGGGGACGAGCTTTCATTGATGAATATTACGGGAATACGGCTTTGTTGTGCTCCGTTACCACTGAATATTTCGCCGAATATTAATATCAATATTGCCGGAAGTATAAATGTTAAAAGCATTGCCGGTTTATCACTCAGAAATCTGAGAATATCTTTTTTTAGCAGTAAAAGTACGGTTCTCAATCTCTTAACCTCCTTCCGGTAAGATGAAGAAACACATCTTCAAGGGTTGCACGACTTATTTCGATGTTGTCATCAGGTATGCCGAGTTCTTCCAATCTCGTAAATAATAGTGACAGCTTGGAGAATTCATTATGTGGAGTAAGTTCAAATTGATATTCCAGTTCAATCACTCTACCTAATTTTCTTAGATCTTCCAATTTGCCGATTGAGATTTTATCTTTTAAGATTTTAACAGATTCTTTTTTATCTAATAAATTAGTTAATTCGGTAAGATTCCCTTCGGCAATAATTTTCCCGTAATCGATTATTGCCATTTTGGAACATAACCGTGCGGCTTCTTCCATATAATGTGTAGTGTAAATAATTGTTTTATTTTTTTCAATATTTAGATGTTGAAGCATATCAAAAATAGCATTTCGTGATTGAGGATCAACGCCTACGGTTGGTTCATCACAAAGAATGATTTCGGGATTGTGTAGAATGCTGCACGCAATATTGATTCTCCGCTTCATCCCGCCGGAAAAAGTTTTAATATTGTCTTTTCTTCGTTCGGAAAGTCCTACCAAATCTAAAGTTTCATCTATTTGAGCGGATAGTTTTTTGCCGGACAGCCCGTAAAGTCCTCCGAATATTTCAAGGTTTTTTTCAGCGCTCAACTCGTTGTATAGAGCAATTTCCTGAGGAACATATCCGAATTTTTTCTTGTAATTAAGATTTTCAAAATCAATAGGTTTCTTGTCTAATAATATTTCACCACTATCGGCTTGAATAAAACCGATAAGAATATTTAAAAGTGTGGTTTTTCCTGCCCCGTTCGGCCCAAGAAGCCCAAAAAACGAGCCATCTTCGATATTAAGATTTATTCCTTTAAGAGCTTCGGTTTTATCGAATGATTTGAAAACGTTTTTAAGGTCTATCAATGCAGCCTCATATTTGTATTAATAAGGTGTTTAGTAATATTTTACCGTAAAATCGGCAATTGTTCCGTGTAAGTTAATATTTACTTTGTTTTCGCTTTGCTGAAAGTTTTCCGAAGTATAAGTTTTATTTCCGTCAAAATTGAAATCCCGAAGGTGCTTATCTACCAATATAAAATCTCCGTTAATCAAACATCCCGATGATTTGGGAATATGGATGGTAATATCGATTGCGGCAATGTCTAAATCAATGTTGGTTAATTTCTGTCTTGAACCGAGATAAATATCAACATCACTGGCTGCAGTTTTCATGTAAATGTTTTTTACTTTTAATTTTCTTAAATCTAACTTAGATTCAGTTGCCCCCGATTTAATTTGAAAATCCCAAGTCGGTTTATCCGAGAGTTTTAGTTTTATATCTTTAAAAAAAGTTTTCCCTATTTTCTTTCGTTTAATTTTATCTTGCGACACTTCGATTAATGCTGAATTTGAGTCCATGCTGGATTGGACATTCAGGAAAACCCCTTTCTCAGATATAATTTTAGCCAAATAATTGTCAGTGTTAACTCCGGTAACTTTAATTTCATTTGCTGCACCGAATATTATAATTTTGGCTTTCGTAATTGTTTGTGCAGTATCAATAACAACAGACTGATTTGCGTGTAAAGAATTTTCAATATAATTGTATTCATCATTCCCGTTAGTTATCGATTGGTAATCATCATCCCAAAACATATTAAATATTGCGTAAGCCGAGATTAAGGCAGCGAGTAATATCAAAATAGACTTTATTGCTTGATGCTTAAACAGAATGACAAGACCAAGGATTATTAAAATAATCGGGATTGTGAATGAGTTGTCAATATCAACATTTAAGTTAACGCCAATGTAAGCGAGAAGACTAAATCCACCAAGTCCAATGAAAAATATACCCCAAAATAGTTTACCCGTTTTCATCTTTGACCTTCTTATTATTATCAATTAAAAAATAAATGCCTACTATGATTAATATTACCGGTACTAAAATCTTAAAAGTTAAAACGGGGAATATTTTATCAAGCAGCATCAAAGCTCCGATAACAACTAATGAAATGCCTAGAATCGACTTGCCGTCATGCCGTGCAGGGGGTTCTGTAGAGTTAGGAAAGGAAAAATTTGTGCTTGAATTATTGTTCGTCTCATCTGTTTCTTCGATAACTTCGGCTTCTTCGACTTCCGGTTCATTCTTTCTTGAAGTTTCGTCGGTAGCTGTAAATTTATCTTTTGATAAAGGAGGGAACGGAACAATAATAAGCATTATAAAATAAACAATAAGTCCGACACCTTTGAACAGGCCGAGAAGGACAAAAATAACGCGAATTATAACCGGATCAACATCGAAATATTCCGCTAATCCTCCGCAAACTCCTCCAATGATTTTTTCTTTTCTCGAACGGTAAAGCCGTTCTTTTCGTTGCTCCATAATAATCCCATTTGTTTTTTTATAATGACGGATTGACCGGGGAATAGTTCCGTTTATCTTTATAATAATAGCGAATCCATTCCGAACATGAGTTTTCTCAACTAACTCAGTGTTTGAGACTGTGTGGAAAGTCAACAACAAAATGATGAACTCGTCCCAATTCTTCTTATGAAAAGATAAATTCCTCTCTTTGTAAGAGAGAAATTTAGGGTGAGTTTTTATACTTTTTACACATCCTCTTTAACATCCGAAGATGTTACTAAAGCGTTCTACAATCAAGATTGAACGATTAATTACGTATATTCATATTATAATTCAGGCGGCGTTAAATTTATGATTTCTCCGGACGCAGGTGCAAATTGGGATGAAAGCGGAATAATTGACAGACATCCGTTTCTAAGTTATGTCGCAATAAAAAGAGCATCTGAAAATTATTATATGAAAGTTTATGTCTATAATCAAAACGTTTATTTTACATACGGTGAATCATTATTTGACTTAAATTATGAAGGTGCTCAATTAAACGGTGTTGATGGACAGGAAGTCGGAGGTGATTATATTGATTTTTCAATTGATTGCAGCTCCGAGCGTTTTGCCGTTTCATGGCTGGCAAATACTCTGTAACTTTTGATGCGAGTAAACTATCATCCGGAATTTATTTTTACACTTTAAAAGCGGGTAATTTTACGGGAACAAAGAAAATGATGCTGATTAAATAAAACATGTGAGTAGAGGAACTGTTTGAAAATAGAGCGATTCAATGAATCGCTTTATTTTCAATAAAATTGTAGGAATCTAAGGAAGAAAAATAGCCGCAGCTATTACGGTTGTCCAAAGACCGTCTTTATTACCTCGGGCAGATTGAGTAATGTTGAAAGTATTTACTATTTTCCCGGACATCTTAAAAACCTGTTCTTTTTCGTTCCAAGCTTTGTCGGCATCAAACTCAATCCCTAAAGTTGTAGCAAGCATAGTAGCCGCTAAGTCTTCGGCATAGTCTCCACTTCGCTCACTTGTTTCTCCGAAAGGGTGATGCTCGGATAAATAACCATACATTGTAGGGTCTTTGGGAATTGCAACGCCAATTGACGCGGCTAATTGTCTGTTAGGTTCGTTAGTTGAGTTTCTTGCCATTACGGCATGTATTATTTGACCGGGCTTAAGTTCTTCCAGTCCTTTTTCAACGCTTACTTTTTTACATCCTACAGGATAAATACTGCTGACCGTAACAATATTATATTTTTCAATTTTAGCATTACGCAGCGCCAGCTCAAAGGAGGCTAAGTATTCCTTGTCGCGTCCTACTCCTTTTGTGAAAAATATTTTCTTGGGAACGTACATTTTAATCTCTACTAATTAATTATTACTTTCATAAATTTTCGTTTACCGACTTTTAATATAAAGTTCTTTTCCGGTTTTAGAACAGTTTTAAAATCTTTTACTTTTTCACCATCGATAGATACTCCTCCTTGCTGAACTAATCTGCGCGCTTCGCCTCTTGAAGGTGCAAAACCTACTTCCATAATTAAATCTATTATAGTTAAATCCTTCTCCGAGAAGGAAAATTCTTGCTCGGGAATTTCATCAGGAATTCCTTTCTTTACAAAAATTTTGTCAAATTCAATTTCTGCGTTTTGTGCAGCTTCAGCGGAATGATACATCTCAACAATCTTTCTCGCTAATTTTCTTTTTAAGTCGCGCGGATTTACGGAAGAATCTTGAAGCTGTTTTTTTATTTCGGCAAGTTCTTCAATAGTTGCATCGGTAACAAGTTCGAAATAAGTGTAAATTAAATTATCCGGAATTGATAAGGTTTTGCCGTACATATCTTGCGGTGTGTCGTCAATGCCGATATAGTTATCATATGATTTGCTCATTTTTTCCGTGCCGTCTGTTCCAACAAGCAAAGGCATAGTTAAAATTATTTGAGGCTCAACGTCATATTCTCGTTGAATATCTCTACCTACGAGAAGATTAAACTTCTGATCCGTTCCGCCTAACTCAACATCCGATTTAATGGCGACAGAATCCATAGCTTGTGCGAGAGGATAAAGAATTTCGTGCATGCTAATTGGAATACCGGTTTTGAATCTTTTAGTGAAATCGTCTCGTTCAAGCATGCGAGCTACAGTATATTTTGAAGCCAACTTAATGACTTCCTCAAAGTTCATTTTTCCAAGCCACTCGGAGTTATAAACAATTTTTGTCTTCTCCGGATGAAGGATTTTATATGCCTGTGTCAGATAACTTTCCGCATTTGCCTTAGCTTCTTCAAAAGTCAGAGGCGGGCGAGTTTGATTTCTTCCGCTCGGGTCACCAATCATCGCTGTAAAATCACCAATAATTAATATTGCTTGATGTCCTAACTCCTGAAACTGTGCGAGTTTTCTCAGCACTACCGAATGCCCGAGATGTAAATCGGGGCGTGTAGGATCGCATCCCAACTTAATATTTAGCGGTCTGTTTTCATCAAAAGATTTTTTTAATTTTTCGCGGAGTTCATTTTCGGGAATTACTTCCACTGCACCCCGTTTTATGATTTGCATCTGCTCATCAATAGGCAAAAATGTATTTTCGCTCAATCTAAGTCTCCTAAAGTTTAATTTTTCTTTCCATGTTTCTTTGCATATCTCTCTTAGCAATATCGTCCCGTTTGTCGAAAGTTTTTTTCCCTTTCGCAATCGCCAATTCCACTTTTACTTTGCCTTCCTTAAAATAGAGTCTTAACGGGACAAGTGTATTTCCTTTTTCATCTACGGCTTTCCTGAGTTTTCTTATCTCACTTTTATGAAGCAGCAAACGGCGTTTTCTTGTCGGTTCATGGTTGTTTATGTTGGCTTGTTTGTAAATCCCGATAAAAGCATTTAGCAGCCAAACTTCGCCATCCTTAATTACTGCGTAAGCATCGGTCAAATTTGCATTACTTTCCCTAAGGGCTTTTACTTCGGAGCCCGATAATGAAATTCCCGCTTCATACGTTTGAATAATATGATATTCATGACGGGCTTTTCTGTTAGTTGTAATATTTTTATTGTTTTTATTATTACTCATAATAAATGGAACTCCAAATTTATTCTACCTTCTAACAATATGCAAACTGAAAATTGCAAGTTGTCAATTATTTGCAATAATATTAGATATTTATCTTATTTTTGTAATATATAATTATAAAATTACAATACTATGAAAATTGATCTAAATTTTATACCGCAAGATATACTCCCTGGTAATATAAAAGAATTGTTAAAAGGTGAATTTGAGTATCCTTATGTTGACGAGGGCAAATTTCCTAAAAATTTTTTGAAGACAAAACGCTCCGGACAGGGAGCCAGCCCTCCCGAAGAAATTCGCCAGCATAGAAGGAATAATTTTATTCTTCTTGAGAAGGAATTAATTGATTTTGCATGCTCCCAGAAAAAAAAAGGAAACGAGACTTTAGCCGAAGAAGTTTTTAAGTTTTTAGTTGAGATTGGGAGCAAATTTGCCAAACCAAAAGAAGAGTTAGTTAAGTTTTATCAAAAAACGAATAATCAAAGATGTTTGAAATGGATTTTAAAACGAATAAATGATCAAATTAAATTTGAACATCTTGATGAAGAAAACCAAAAATTAATAATTATTAAAGAAGAGTTAATTCAAAAGCAGAAGATAGAAAAACGGAGGAAGAGATGAGAATTGCCATAGCTGCCGACGAAGCTGATTCGCAAAGCAAAATTGCAAAAAGATTCGGACATGCAAAATATTATTTATTATATGATTTAGAGAAAAACGAATTTGAACCATTATTAAATCCGGGACATGGCGAAAAACATGAAGTGCTTTTCGATATTGCGGCAAAAGGTGTTTCCACATTTATTGTTGGCAACGTGGGCCCGGGGGCATTTGAAACTATCAGTAAAATTAATGCAAAGGTTTACCTTGCCAGAAAGATGACCGTTGCCGAAGCTATTGAAAAATATGGACGGAATGAACTGGAAAAATTAGAAGAGCCGACTATCAAAGAAAGTTTTGAGCATCATCACTAATAAATCGGAGTAAACAATGAAAACACTACATGATGTTTTCAACGAAACTAATTGGGAAATACATCCCAGTTATCCCGAAGGGACAATGGTTAAGGTGCTAAGAGACGAAGAAGGCGCCAAAACATTGTTGTTAAAGTTACCTGTTGGTTTTCACATGGAAGGGCATTCTCATATTTCAACCGAACAGCATTTTGTATTGGAAGGTTCTTATGTAAGCGATGGAGTTGAATATCAGGAAGGTACTTACCAGTTAATTCATGCCGGAGTGCAGCACGGGCCATTCACTTCGGAAAACGGCGCTGTGGTACTTGTTATATGGGACCCGTTGCCGAACTCAAAATAATTATTTCGTGGGAAGATAAATAAATCTTCCCACTACTTTACTGAAATTCTTTCTTTTTATTGAACCTTTTCTAAAGGGTTAACATCACATTATTTAAATTTACAATCTTAATTGAATATGGATAGTGTACAAATAATCGGATTACTAAAACAAGCTTTAATAATAACGTCATTCGTAATGATAATGATGTTATTGATTGAGTTTATCAATGTTCAAACCCATGGGGAATGGGAGAACAAACTTAAGGAATCTCGGCTTGGCCAATATCTGTTAGGGGTTTTGCTTGGTGCAACCCCGGGATGTTTGGGTGCTTACACGGTTGTTTCTCTTTATGCACATGGTGTTGTTTCGTTTGGAGCGCTTGTCGGTACAATGGTTGCTACAAGCGGTGATGAGGCTTTCGTAATGTTTTCGATGTTCCCTTTTGAAGCAACAGTTCTAACCGTTGTTCTTATTATTATTGGAATTGCCGCTGCATACACTACCGATAAATTTTATAATAATCAACAAAATCTACTTTCGAAAAAAGTTCATGATTTTGAAGTACATGAAACGGAAATGCCGAAAACGTTGGATGCTAATTTAATATTTTCACAGCTACGCGAAATTAGTTTTGAACGGGCATTACTTTTGTTCATGCTGATTAGTTTTTTAGCGATGATTTTATTGAGAGTAGTTGGTGATTTTGATAAAAATTGGATAAAATATACTTTCATTATTGGGACAATAACCTCAATAATAATCGTTGCTGTTGTTTCCGACCATTTTCTCGAAGAACATTTATGGAAACATGTAATAAAAAAACATTTGCTTAGGATATTTGCATGGACGTTTGGTGCTTTGTTCATTGTAGCTTTGTTAAATACTTTTTTTGATGTCAATTCATGGGTACAGGCAAATCTGTTTTATGTGTTGCTGATTGCAGCTCTAATCGGAATAATTCCCGAATCCGGTCCCCATTTGGTTTTTGTAACACTCTTTGCTTCGGGAGTAATTCCTTTCCCGATTTTGTTAACAAGTTCGATTGTACAAGACGGACACGGAACGTTGCCCTTATTGGCTGTTACAAGAAAGGGGTGGTTAATACTAAAGATAATAAACATTGTGTGGGGCTTAGCAATCGGTGGAATCTTGTTATTATTAATGTAGAGAGAAGCTATGAGAAAAAGAAACACCTTGGATACTTCCGAAGCTAATTTTTTATTTACTAAAATTTTATTGAAGATTAATAAGGATGAACGATTAAATAGTTTGCCGATTACTATAAAAAATAAATTAATTGATGATGTAGGCTTAGCTTCAATAAAAGAAGTACATTCAAATGACGAGGATGTTGAAGCAATCTATTTTGAATTTACATCTTACAAACTTTCCGACGAAGAACGAACTAAATCTTTATCCTCTGAAGTATATAGTAACAAAGAAAAACCAAAAGGTTACAACGAATATTTAAAAACTCTCTATTCTGACATTGTTGATAAAAAGTTACGTGAGTTTAGAGATAAGTTAATATAAGAATCAATTATTATTGAACAAATATTCATTAATGGATATTGTCATACTTGGTGCTATTCGGAGTTGAAATAAATTTCCGTAAGACTTCAATCAACGATTAAGCATGAAGGAAAATAACAATCCGATTACTCCCGCAATATGAAATGTTGATAGTTATTAAAATAGGGGCAAGCCTAATGGGTAGTTAGTGGATGAGCAATTCAAACCGTCTCTTGAAAGCGGTGAAAATAACATCCAAGGTTATTGCAGCATATCGAATATAGTTGTAAAAGCGGAAAGTGAAAAAATTTTTGATCTTTCCGGAGATAAGCTGAACTTACCACCAGTCTGTAGATACAGCATCTAGTAAGCGTCTGATAACCTCGTTGTTCTGTCTGTCAATTTCCGGCTTGCGAGGAATGGCATCATAAGGATTAGGAAGATCATGTAGAAATCGGGGGATTGGGTCCTTGGAATATTCCCGCCATTTTTCTCTCCAAGCTTCAGGTAATTTATCCGGTATCTCTAATCCATTAACAATGTGGTATATTATTGTCCAAATCCTTGTTGTTGCAGTTATAGAATAACCACCTCCAAATGTAATTAGGATGTTTCCTTTTGCATATTTATCGGCTATTTCTAATACTCTTCTGTAAATTCTTTCAAAGTCCTGTGTAGTTAACATTAAGTCGGCTAACGGATCGCTGTAATGCGGATCGGCTCCTGCTTGAACTACAATTGCATCGGGACGAAACCATGATAGAGCAGGAACAACTGCTTTTTCAATAACGCTCATATACGAATCGCCTTCGGTAAACGGCTGCAGAGGTAAGTTTAATTTTAATGATTTCCCCATACCTCTACCGAGTTCATGTACCCACCCCGTACCGGGGAAAAGGAACTCACCTGTTTCGTGAAGAGAAATTGTCATAACATTTTCATCGGTGTAGAATATTTCTTGAACTCCATCGCCATGGTGAACATCCAAATCAAGATAAGCTACATGCCAACCGTGATTTGTCATCTCCTTTATCGATAGGGCTAAATCGTTGTAAAGGCAAAATCCGGCGGCCATATTTTTATGTGCATGATGCAAACCGCCTCCAAGCTGTAATACTTTTTTTGCTTTTCCTTCAATCAAAAGTTTTGCACCAAGTTTTGTGCCGCCGCAAATATATCTTGCGCCTAATGCCATATCTTTAATAATAGGATTATCTTGTGTGTCAAGTCCGTATTTACCAATGTTTTCAGCTATTTTACCGCTGCTTGCAAGTTCGACAACTTCAACATATTCTTTATCGTGAATTGAAAATAATTCTTCGGGATTTACAGGTTGCGGTTCTATGGCAGTTTTCATCACATCGAAATGAGTCAGTAAATCAATAACCATCTCACTGCGAATAGGGCTAAACGGATGTCCTTCGCCTAGATTGTAGAGAGAATATTTAGGGGAGTAAATTATTTCGCACATGATATATGAGGGGGCCAAATTACTTCAATATTTTCGCTGCAAATTTCAGATGCAATTGAATTAATTTCCATCGTATTTATTCGTAAAACTATTCTGGCTTTATCGTTCTTGTCGGGATAAGTTAGAATGGAGAGAATGTTAATTTTTCTTTGAGATAAAATATTTGAAATTCTTGCTAACTCGCCCGGCTTATTTCCAAGTCTTACTTCCAATCGACCGGACGGACGATTAACTCCGGTAAGGTGCAGAAGAGCGTCCAACAAATCAACAGCAGTAACAATTCCAACCAGTTTTTCATTTTCCATTACCGGAAGGCATCCGATTTTCTTTTCCCTCATTAGCTGTGTTGCAACTTCCACCGGATTAGTCGGATATGTTGTTTCAACCGGCGAAATCATAATTTCCTTAACCATTGCAGTTGGTTCAAACGGTACTGTTGCCAGCCTGCTGGTTGCAAGTCTTAAATCTCTGTCTGTAATTATTCCGACCAGTGTTTCTTCTTCCATAACGGGTAAATGCCTAATATGTTTTTCGTTCATAAATTTGTAGGCATTACAAAGTGTTGAAGTTGACTGAACAGTAAAAGGATTTTGATGCATTATTTCATTTACCAGCATTGTTCCTCCTTAATAATCCGGTCTTGATTTGGCTTTTGAGTTTAAGACCATTTTGAATCTGTCATTAATAATCGGTTCATCTGTCAAAGCGGCGGAAATCTCAAGTTCCCACAGCCAAGGAATTTCCTCAATCATTTGAGATATTTTCCCTAAACATTCAGTAAAGCCGTTAGCATTTTCTATTTTAAGTTCTGTTAATATTACACTTAAGTCATTATCGGTCAGCGGTGTAATCCGTGTGATTTTTTTACCGTCATCTTTTAATATCTGAATTAAAGGTCCAAATAGTTTATCGGATTTAACTTTAATTTTAAGCGTATTTAAATCATTATTATCCGAGTAGTTAATGTTAAATAATTTGAAAATTGAATTAGCGGAATCAAAGTCGATATTTATTAATTCGGAATCGGACTGATTTTCCGTAAGTATCGATTGGACAATCCTTCTTGCTTCGGTTGCATCAACATCATCGTACCAAGCAATTTTCCCTAGCGGTTTATTTCTGAATTCAACATACTTTACTACTTTCCCTAAAGCGCGTGCTGCTATTTCGGGAAATCTGAATGCGGGAAATTTTCTATGAGTTTTATTATCTTCGGCAATTAATTTTATTGTTCCTGTTTCTCCCATTAAACATAAGAGAACAGGTTTTAAGATTCCTGTTTCTTTTTCAGCGGCGCAAACTCCTCTCTTTATTGCTTCAGCAACAGGCTCTGTGCTGCAAACACCAACACAGGCATACCCGACAAGAAGAGAATCAACATCATCATTAATCAAAGCTTCATAAACCTTTTCTTCATAATTTTCTGCGTTTGTAAAAGCTCCCAAATTAACAAATCCCGGACCTTTAAGTTCAAGTCCGTTAGCCTCGCTGGCATCGGCAAAGATAGTTGCCATTCCGGCAGAATTTGCAATTATTGAAACGCCGTTTCCTCTCGGCAGCGGTTGATTTCCAATTACTAAAGCAATGTCAAAAAGTTCATCTAAAGTTTCTGCCAGTATCGTCCCAGTCTGACTAAATAAAGCTTCTACTTGTCTCACGCCACCGGATAATTCTCCGCTTTTTTCTTCGGCGGCTTTTCTTCCGGCGCTGCTCTTTGCACTTTTTACACATAAAATAGGTTTTTTATAAGACATGCGCCTTGCAATTCTTACATATTTTCTTGGGTTGCCAAATGTTTCCAGATAAAGGATTGCCATCTTTGTGTTGGAATCTTCCATCCAATATTGTAGCAAATCGTTGCCTGAAATATCGGCACGATTTCCGGCGGAAACAAATGTAGTAAACCCGATCCCTTTTGAGATTGCATATTCTAAAATCACTAAACCTAATGCAGCCGAATGTGAGAAGAATCCCGCATTGCCGTATGTTCCTAAACCGGGGGCAAGACTGGCATTCAGTCTGATTTCGGGATCTGTATTAATTAAACCTAAACAACTCGGGCCTAATAATCGTACCCCATTAGTACGTACTAATTCAACTAATCTTTTTTGTCTTTCTAATCCTTCAGTACCGGCTTCGGCAAACCCGGCTGAGACAACAAGCAAACCCTGTGCGCCGTGCTTTATTGATTTTTCCGCAACTTCAAACACAGATTCTGCAGGTACGGAAATAACGGCTAAGTCTATTTTCTCGGGAATATCTTTAATTGCAGAATAAGCTTTAACGCCATTTACGGAATCTGCTTCATAGTTTACGGGGTAAACAGTTCCTTGAAATCTATTGTGCAAAATGTTTCTGAAAATCATGTGCCCGAGAGATGTGTTATCTCTTGAAGCGCCGATTACTGCAATTACTTTAGGGCTAAGCAACGGATGAAGCGAGTTAGCTACCGATATTCTCTCAAGTAATTCGGCTCTACGCCAAGTGGCAGCTCCACCTTTTACCGGCAATTCGATATGAACAGTGTCGGAACTCCAAACTTGATGAGATTGTAATCCGGAATTTTTAAAAACATGAAGCATCGGTTGATTTTCAGGAAGAACTTCTGCTTCCAATTCTACATAACCGTTCGCAGCGGCAAGTCCCGCTAATCTTTCAAGTAAAAGGGAACTGACACCGAGTCCTTGAAAAGAATCATCTACAATAAAGGCTACTTCAGCTGTTCTGCCATTTCCTGTGGAAATGTAATTACCTAATCCGATTATTTTTTCGTTTTCAGATTCTCCGATAACTGCAACTAAACAGCCGGCATCTTTGAAATCTCCACGGCACATATTTTCAATTAAATTTTTAGGAACGTACGACATTGAGGCCATAAATCTCATTCGAAGATTTTCTCTCGAAATATTGCTCATGAAACTCTCAATAATAGGGAAATCGGATTCGTTAAAAGGTCTGAATAAAACACCCTGACCGTTTTTTAATAAAACGTGTTCGTTAAAATCTTTGCCTTCGGGAATAATTCGAAACATTTAGAGACTCATTTTGTTAAGTCAAATTTAATAAAAATATTGATTAAAAAAAAAAGAGGTTTCGTTTCCGAAACCTCTTAGGATAAATTATGACTTTATGCCATATCTTTGATTTCTTGTACTACTTGAGGATTAGCTAAGGTAGTAATATCTCCCGGATCTTTATTGTCCGCAATAGCCGCAAGAACTCTTCTCATGATTTTTCCTGAACGTGTTTTCGGCATATCAGGCACAATCCATACTCTTCCCGGTTTAGCAATTGGACCAATTTCCGAAGCAAGAGTATCGGTTACTTTCTGCTCCAATTCTTTTGATGGTGTAACGCCTGGTTTTAACGATACAAATACATGCGGTTTTACACCCTTAATCGGGTCCGGAACGGGAACAACAGCTGCTTCGCCAACTTCGTCAACCATTAATGCGGCTGATTCAAGCTCTTTAGTGCCAAGTCTGTGACCAGCAACGTTAATAACGTCATCAATACGGCCAAGAATACGGAAATAGCCGTCCGGAGCTTCTACAGCGCCGTCACCGGCAAAATATGGCCAATCATGCCAATCTTTACTGTCCGGATCGGTATTATAACGAGTATAATATTGATTCTTGAATCTTTCATCGTCACCCCAAATGGTAAGCATTCTGCCAGGCCACGGGTTACGAATTACAATATTACCTGCTTTGTTACTTCCGCGTGGAAGAGGTTTACCGTTTTCATCAAGAATTTCAGGATAAATTCCCGGTACGCCAGGTCCTGCACTACCAGGTTTCATTTTGTGAATAGCGGGAATCGTAGAAGCCAAGAAACCGCCTGTTTCAGTCTGCCACCAAGTATCAACAATAACAGCTTCTTTTTTACCGACTTCATTATAATACCAACGCCATACATTAGGCTCAATAGGTTCACCAACAGTTGTCATATGTTTGAAATGGAATTTATATTTTGAAGGTTCGTTTGGCCCAATTCTACGTAAAGCGCGGATAGCGGTCGGAGAAGTATGGAAAATATTTACATCCAATTCTTCAGCAACGCGCCAAGGTCTTCCTGCATCGGGATGAGTCGGAACACCTTCAAAAATTACGGATGATGCCGCTAAAGCAAGAGGTCCGTAAACTATGTAGGAGTGACCGGTAATCCAGCCGATGTCAGCCATACACCAATATACATCTTCAGGATGAATATCTTGAATGTATTTTGAAGTACCGGTTACGTAAGCCATATAACCGCCGATTGAATGTTGAGCGCCTTTCGGTTTTCCGGTAGTTCCGGATGTGTACATCAAGAACAATGTTTCTTCAGCGTTCATCTTTTCAGGTTCAACTTCCTGATGATAGAATTCTTTAATTTTATCATTTACTAAAACATCGCGTCCTTCAACCAAAGGAGTTTCTGCTGAGTATTTACCGGGGTATCTTTCCCAAATTAATACATGTTCAACATGTTGACCTTCTTTTTCAGCCAAATCACATGCAATATCTGCTTTCTCTTTGTGGTCAATCAAATTACCTGCACGGTAGTAAGAATCCGCTGTAATTAAGATTTTACTCTTAGCGTCAATAATTCTTTCTGCCGCAGCTTTTCCCGAAAAACCGGAGAATACTTGTGAATGGATTACACCGATTCTTGCACAAGCCAGCATAGTAATAGGAAGTTCCGCAATCATAGGCATATGCAGAGTAACAGTGTCGCCGCGTTTTAAACCGTAAGATTTTAATAATGCTGCAAATTCATTTACTTTTACGTAAAGTTCTTGAAAAGTCATATGAACAATAGGTTCATCCTCGGGTTCGGGAACAAAGTGTAATGCAGTTTTATTTTTATATTTGGGGAGATGCCTGTCAATACAGTTATACGAAGCATTTAATTTACCCCCTACAAACCATTTGAAGAAAGGCGGGTTTGAAGTGTCAAGTGTAGTATGCCAGTATTCGTACCAGTCAAGCATATCAGCATATTCTTTGTAGCATCCCGGAAAGTTTTCTTCGCCGAATTTTTCCAGAATATTTTCGTCGGTTAGATTTGCTTGTGCAATGAAATTCGGATGAGGATCAAAATATTCCTCTTCTTTCCAATGCACTGCAATCTGCGCTTCGGAAACTACATCTTCATTCTCATTTTGTTTGTTTTCGTTTTCGTCCATTGTAACTCCTCTTTAACAGTTCAAAAAATAGTTTATTCACCAATAGGTAATACTGTCTTACCATAAGTTTCGTTAATTACCTGAGCCAAAGCCAGATAAATAGCAGAGAAACCACAGAATATTCCTTCCCATCCGGCAATTGTTCCAACTAATGCACTCCCGGTAGCATCTTTTATTGCTAATAAGAAGAACAAAATCCACAGAGTAAGGAATACAATTTGGAGAGCCTTATTGTGTTTTAAAGTTGCAATCCAAAGGGCGAAAGTAAATAGCCCCCACATAAACAAATACGCTACCATTGCTCCTTCTTCAGGACCTGCCCACCATTTTAATGATTTCATCAGAAGTAAGAACACAAGTGATTCCCAGAAAAGACCATAAGATGTAAATGCTGTTGTGCCGAATGTGTTTCCTTTTTTCCATTCCATCCATCCGGCAAAAATTTGTGCAAGACCACCATAAAAAATGCCCATGGCTAAGATCATTGTTCCCAAGCCAAAAATACCGGCATTGTGAAGATTAAGCAAAACTGTTGTCATCCCGAATCCCATTAAGCCTAATGGTGCAGGATTTGCGGTGGTGTCAACGATACGTGTTTCTTCAGACATATAAGCCTCCGAAATAATTTAGATAAATTAGTTGATTTATAGTTTTGGGTTTTGGAGTAATTAATAATTGGATAAATTATGGAAAACTGTATTGCAGTTGGAAAAATAGGATGTTTTTATATTTCGGGTGATGTTTACAATATTTATTTGTGGAATTGTGAGTGCGAAAATCTGGGGAAAACCTTAATGAAAAATGATGAAATAATACCTTGATGAGAGAAAAAAGATGTACTTCTGAATTATTTCTCATAAGTGTATTCTATCTATTTTTTTTTATAAAAGTGACTCAACTGAGTCGTTATTTCAAAAATAATAGGAAACAGAAACTAACATCAAATCATAACATTAAAATAAAAAACAGTACATCACACAAAAATCTATATTTTGATACTTAATATTCAGTGAATGACGCACAACTATAAATATTATTTTTCAAAAAGTCAAGGGGTGGAAATGAAAAAATATTATTTTTATTCAATTTGTCCCAACATTTGATGTGGGGTATTTGTGAGGAGGTTGCACTTTATTTTTCTGCAAACATAAGCGGTTGGTCGTTCAATTAACTTTGTATGAGTTTGGGAAACGGAATTAAAGTATCAATTGATCTACGTAAATTATAATTTGAAATCGATAATTTTTTTTCTCGTTAGATAATGATTGTGTGGAATTCTGAACATCTCTTCGGTTTGTTCATCATTAATTGTTTCGACAATTACAAGTTGCTATACCGATATATAAGTCCAAATTTGAAAAAATGAAGTGCAGGTAGGGGAGTCTTTGAGAAAATTTCCATAAACCTTTACCATGTCAAAAGAGTAATTTTTGTAAATCGGATATATGGAAATAATACGATAAAGGAATCTGACCCAATCTCGTAGTTGTAATAATCAAAATTAGATACGGGATAATAATAATGTTTGGGGACAATTATTGGTATAATTTGGTTTGTTGTTATTTTATCTTTAGTTCTGAAATCGTGAAACTATATTTTTTGCTAACTTCTATCTCTAAATTTGAAATATACGGAAATTGTAATTATCTTTATTTTGAAATTTAAAATTGAGGAAATTCATGAATAAGTACGATGCAATAGTAATTGGAAGCGGGCCAGGCGGAGAAGGCGCTGCAATGAAATTAACAAAATCGGGATTAAAGGTTGCTGTTTGTGATTTAATTGAAAATATTGGGGGAAACTCTATTCATAAAGGTACAATTCCCAGTAAGGCTTTACGTCATGCAACAGAGATATTAGAAGAACGTGATTCGATTTCGAGTGCTAGTTTTCTTGATTTAAGGGAAACCGCCGAAAAGGTTGTTCAGCAGCAATCTAAATTACGTCGTAGATTTTATGAACGGAATTGGGTTGATGTAATTAACGGATTAGCAAAATTTATTGATGAACATACGATTGAAGTAGAAAATCCTTCCGGAGTTCGTGAAAGATATTATGCCGATTATTTTGTAATTGCTACAGGTTCTCATCCCTATCATCCCGATAATATTGATTTTTCTCATCCGAGAATTTTAGACAGTGATAAAATTCTTGAATTAAAAGAGCATCCCCGCTCATTAACTATTTATGGTGCCGGTGTAATCGGTTGTGAATACGCTTCAATTTTTAAGGGACTTCGGACAAAAATAAATCTTGTAAATACCCGAGCACAGTTATTGGAGTTTTTGGATGATGAAATAATAAATGCTTTAGGATATCATCTTAGAGAAAATGGAATTTTAATAAGGCATAATGAAGAATATGACCGAGTTGAAGCTGACGATAACGGAGTTACTCTTTATTTGAAATCCAATAAAAAAATAAGAAGCGATTATCTGTTTTGGGCACAAGGACGAACCGGAAATTCTGAAGGTATCGGTGTAAAGGAGTTAGGAATTGAGACAGATTACAAAGGAACAATTCCAATTAATGAAAACCATCAAACAAATATTCCTAATATTTATGCTGTTGGTGATATTGTCGGTTATCCTTCACTTGCCAGCGCATCGTATGATCAAGGAAGATTTGCAGCGACACACATTGTAACAGGTAAAAAGATTCAGCGTCTGGTTGAATTTATCCCAACCGGAATTTATACCTTGCCGGAGATTAGTTCCGTAGGGTTAACCGAACAGGAACTTACAGAGAAGAAAATTCCATACGAAAGCGGTCGTTCATTTTTTCGCAATCTTGCCAGAGCGCAGATAACCGGACACACTGTTGGAGTACTTAAAATACTTTTCCATCCTGAAACGCTCGAGATATTTGGCATTCATTGCTTCGGGCACGGAGCATCCGAGATTATTCATATTGGTCAAGCAATTATTTCCCAAGAAAAAGGGAACAGGTCTTTGGAATATTTCGTAAACACTACTTTCAATTATCCGACGATGGCGGAAGCTTATCGCGTTGCTGCATTAAACGGTTTAAACAGAGTGGATGTTGATATTTGATTCGTAAAACAAACAAGTCCGCTCTTAAAAGGTAGTAAACCGTTAAAACCGTAAAAAAGGTTTGTTTTTGCTTCTTTGCACATATTTGTAAACACGGGGTAATGAAAAAGCACCTTCTTTTATCGGACTTACAAACAGCAACTTTTTCAGCAATTTATTCGGGAAAAGATTTTTTGTTCTACTTGCGACCTATTATTTCTCCTGAAATTATTTCCCTTCCCGAATTCCGGAACTTTATTCTCCAATTCAATTTTCACATCTAATATTTCGTCTCGAATAGTTTTTAAGATGAGTGAACTAATCTACTTCATCGAACACTCTTTTTGTCCCTTCGTAAATTTCATATTTTAGAAGTCTGCTTTCTATCGGTCCGTTGTAGAGAGGAATTTTGCGGGATGGTTTTAATCCGATAGCTTTTCTTGCTTCTGTGTTTCCGGTAAGAATCCATGCTGTAGTGTCGTTATATTTTTGTTTTAACGTGTCGCCAATCAATTTGTAAAAGTCGGTAATACTTTCCTTCTTAAGCCTCTCATCATACGGAGGATTAATAATTAAATGTTTTTTCCCGGGAGGAGGAGTGAAATCCTCAAAGGGTGAAATATGAAACTCAATAATATCGTCAACTTTTGCGCGTGAAGCATTGGAAAGAGCAATAGTAACGGTTTCGCGGTCGATATCCGAACCGATAATTTTTACTTCGGTATCTTTAATTGCATGCTTTAAATTATTGCGGACTTTATTAAACAGTACAAGTTCAAAGTTTTTCCAATGCTTGAATGAAAAGTTTTTCCTCCTAAAATTTACCGGAATATTTCGGGAAATAAGTGCCGCTTCAATCGGCAGAGTACCGGAACCGCACATTGTATCAACGAATGTTGTTTTTTTGTCCCACTCGGAAAGAAGAATAATTCCTGCGGCGAGAACTTCATTTAACGGAGCAGCATTCTTTTCTAATCTGTAGCCGCGTCTGTGCAGTGAGTCGCCTGATGAATCGATTGAAATTACAGCTTGATTTTGATTAACGTAAACGTCTATTACAATATCGGGATTTCGCTTTTCTACATCGGGTCTCGCCCCGAGTTTCTTGACGAATGTGTCGGCGATAGCATCCTTAACCAATAAAGCCGCATAGTTGCTGTTTCTGAAAAAAGGGGGATTCGCATAAGCATTAATAGAAAAAGTTTTATCAAAATTAAAAATTGAAGTCCAGTCGATTCCCATTGCCGCTTTATATAAGTCTTTAGCCTCTCCAAGTGTACTGTTTGAAATTGGCACTAAAATACGAAGCGCTGTTCTGAGTGAAAAATTTGCTATATAAAGCAGTTCTTTATCACACCTAAAACTTACGGCACGAGTCAATTTTTTTATGGATTTTCCTCCGAGAGATTCTATCTCGTCAGCTAAAACATCTTCAAGACCGAAAAATGTTTTGGCTACACATTCAAATTCCGAATTTAAATAATCCATGTTAATTCCAATCAACATCTTCGCGGACAACGGGCATAGTCATACAGCGTCCGCCGCCGCCGCCTCTGGCAAGTTCCGCTCCGTCAATAGTAATAACAATTTTTGAATAGTCATTAATTGACTTGACATCGTTAATAATTTCTGCTGCGGTAATTATTTCAAAACCGTTCTTATTTAGTTCGTTGATTGTATATTGGTTCCTTCCGTAACCGATAATTTTGCCGGGTTCGAATGTGAAAAAGTTGGCTCCGCTGTGCCACTGTTCTCGCTCTTGAATCCATAGATCGTCAGTCCCACCGCAAGCAACGCCGGTCAATTCAATTTTAAGTTTTCTAAGTGCAGAGAAAATATTCGGTGCTTCCCTAATATTTTCAATTTTACCATTATCAATTGTAATTAAAACAGTTCTGAAGTTATGCCTATTTAAAACCACAGGTTCATAAATAAGTGCTTTATCTTTGTCTATAAAAGTAAATACCATATCGAGATGAATAAATGATTCGGGGGAAGAGGGAAGTTCCTGTATAATTAAATTTGTTCTACCTGTTTTATTCTTTTTCAGGTAATTGATAAATGCGTCAATTGCCCTTGTAGTAGTTCTCATACCATTCCCGATTAAAAATGTATTTGAATTTACTACTTGAAAATCCCCGCCTTCAATAGAAAATTTAGTCGTGTTATTTGCAAATTGTCTGAGGTTTACGGTCGGCGCTTTAACCTTTTCATTGTAGGTAAAAATAATATCCATTATGATAGATTCGCGTGCGCGCACATCGCTGAACATATTACCGACTAAAACACTTTCGTTAAAACTCATCGAAGCATCACGAGTAAAAAAGAAATTATGCAGGGGAGGCAATTCAAATCTGTCTTCACTTAAAAATTTTGTTAAAGTGTTTCTTTTAATCGGAACGCCTTCAATTAATTCTCTCGCTAATTCTTTATCTGTCAGTTGTCCGAAATAATCTATTAAGCCCGGTTTGTTTTCACTTCTGCAAACGGAGGAAATTAATTCCGATTTTGCTTCGGAATTAGAAAGCACTTCCTCGAGTAAAGTCATTACCTCAAAAGTTTCGGAAACCTTATTTAACACGCCTTCAAATTCGGAATATTCTCTGGAAGCAACAGCGGGATTTAGGATGTCGCTGTATAAAGCTCGTTCGGCATTTTCGGGAGTCATATTTTCCACTTCATTGCCGGGTTTGTGTAGAATTACTTTTTTTAATTTTCCAATCTCGGAATTAACGCGTACCATAAATTTCCTTTTTTTGTTTGTAAAAATAGTAAAGATAAATTGCCATACCAAGCAAACAGATTATAATAAATTTGTAATTTCAGAAAGATAACCTGAGGCTAAGCTTTCGGCTTCGGTTTTATCCGAAGCTTCAACAATACATCTTATAATCGGCTCGGTATTCGATTTTCGTAAATGTACCCAATGCGAAGCAAAATCAATTCGCAAACCGTCATCTGTGTTTATCTTTTCATCCATATATTTTTGTTTAATCTTCTCTAAAACCTCATCCGGATTTGAGTTGCCGATTGAAACTTTTTTCTTAACGATAAAGTATTGAGGGAGCGATTCTTTCAGTTCGCTCATTGTTCCTCCGAATTCAAGTAAATGCATTAACGTAATTGCAGTCCCAACAAGTGCATCACGGCCGTAATGAACTTCAGGGAATATTACTCCGCCGGAACCTTCTCCTCCAATTATTGCATCAACTTTTTTCATCAGCTTTACAACGTTAGCTTCTCCTACAGGAGAACGAAAAACTTTTCCGCCGTATTCTTCGGTAATATCATCAACGGCTCTCGTAGTAGAAAGATTAACGACAACATTACTTCCCGTATTTTTTGATAAAATATATTTCACCGCTTGAGTTATTGTGTTTTCCTCAATAAACGGTTCTCCTTTATCCGTAAGTAAAACCAACCTGTCAACGTCAGGGTCAACTACAATTCCTATATCAACATTGTCGGCTTTTATTGCTTCTATCGTACCGGTTAAGTTTTGGGGAATCGGTTCAGGTAAGCGTGGGAATATGCCGGATTTTTCACAATCGTGAGGAATTACTTCGCATCCCATTTGAGTTAATAAATCTTTCATCACCCAGCTTCCGGCTCCGTTTACACAATCAAGCAAAACCCTGAATTTTCTTTTTTTTAATCTTT
Organism: uncultured Melioribacter sp.; assembly: GCA_964570865.1. Lineage (GTDB taxonomy): Bacteria > Bacteroidota > Ignavibacteria > Ignavibacteriales > Melioribacteraceae > WGAL01. The sequence continues at coordinate 2,965 of CAZMZM010000030.1, read as the reverse complement.
CCAAGTCGAGCAGTTTCATCTTAAGAATATCGTCAACATGTAATTTTAATCCTTGACTGTAATCAAATGTTCTCCCGATATTATCCCATCCGACGTATGGGCTTTTCTCATCATCCAGCAAAGATAAATATTCTCTGCTTTCTTCCGGAGTTAAAAACTCTCCTTCCGAATTTAATAATTTTAAAGCATTCCATTCGTTGGGATTATGACTCGCCGAAATTGATATGCCTCCAACCGCCCCCAATTTTCTTACGTTCAGAAGAACCGTGGGAGTAGGGCAAACGCCGATGTCGTAAATATCGTTCCCGCAGGCGGTCAACGTTCCTGTTACTAAATGCCGTACCATGTTTCCGGTTATGCGTCCGTCAGTACCGATAACAATTTTTCCTTTTCCCACAAACTTAGAATAAGCCCGTAAGTATTTAACTAAAGTTTCCGGTTCAAGTCCGTCTCCGACAATTCCTCTTATCCCTGAAACGCTTACCATTAATGTGCCCATTTATTCCTCCAAATAAATTATTTTAATTACTAAATCTAATAGAAGAAATATGAATAGACAAATGAGGCAATTGATAATTGAGAATTGAGAATGGAAAATTGAGAATGGAGAATGGAAAATATTAAATGAATTACAAAAAAAGTTTTAACGGTTTTCTCTGAAATAGCTAAATTTAAAGACAAAAAAGATTGCTGCTAATGTAACAGAAAACCAAATAATTCCCCAAACAATAGGAGGTACGGTAGTTAATATTGCCAATTGTTGAGCGTCGGTTTTTCGATAAGTTAACGTCAGTAAGTCTTCTTTTATATCAAATAATACATACATCATGCTTATTAATCCTATTGTTCGCATTGTCCAATAGTTTATTTTGTATGGGAAAAATCGCGGGGCGGAGTAAAACAATACTACATAAATCAGTGAAAAAATAATTGTTACCGCATTCGAAAAAAAATTGGCTGTAAAGAGCAAAAGCAAAACCGCAATAATTGTTGAAGACCAAAGATTTAGTTTTTTGTTTGAAGCTGAAAAAAATATGATTGTCCCGAATATTAAACTACCGAGATAACCTGCCGACGCAATCAAAAATTCATTTCCACCTTGAGATGTAACACCTCCGGAAAGCTCCGGAGTTACGACCATTTTAATTACGCTTCCACCTGTAAATATTGTTACAAGTGCATGGCTCATTTCGTGTAGAGTTACTACTAAAAGTTTTATCGGATAGATTAACAGTGTATCCCAAATTAATATCGAAACGATTGCAATTGCCAAAAGGATAAAAAATTCATTCCTTCTTACTAATTTTGCCTTACCTTTTTTCTTCTTTGTTACTTTTCTTTTTTTCGACATGTTAATTAATTTACACCGTTACTTTCATAGATAATAAACTCCTGTCTATCTTTCGGGCGTATTTCATCATACATTCGTTTTAGAGAATAGTAAGCCGATTCATTACCCCGGGACGCCGCCATTCTGTAAAAGTCGGAAGCCTTTGCTTTATCAATTTTTACTCCGATTCCTTGCTCATAACACAATCCCAACAATGCTTGTGCAATTACGGAACCTCTGTTTGCGAATGATTTTAGTTTCCTAATTGATTTTTTCTTTTCCTCGATGCTTATATTTTGTCGGGTCAGCATATTGAAATTAATTTTAATCTCTGCTTCAGCGCTTCCTAACTTTGCTGCTTTTTCCCAATAATAATATGCCTTTGCCGGATCTTTTTTTGCTTGTGAACCTGAAAAATAAACGTTTCCTAATTCAACCAAGGAAGGGATGTGATTTAATTTGGCAGAGCGTAATAAAATATTAAAAGCTTGCTCCTTTGTAATTTGATAATTAAATCCCAAAGCCGCCATTCCAGCCCAAACATACATCGCATCAGGATTGTTGAGATCAATCTGTTTTTTAAGCATATCAAAAAACTTTTGCGAGTTTGCCTTTTCATAAAGAATTCTCCCTGCACGGAGTGCGCCTAATCTGTAAGCATGAAGAAAATTCGAGAATGCTTTTACCGTATCCTTAGGGAGAAAAGCCCCAAGTTCATATGCTTTCGCTTCCAACATCAACGCTTCAGGGCTACCGGCTTGAGCCGCTTTTCTTACTAAATCAAATCCTTTGAGCGAATCAAGATTAGTTTTTATACTGTCTTTATTGTCCGGAGGTACAATTCCCAGTTTGAATTTAATTTTCTTTACGTCTTTTTCTATGTAACTTTTGAAAGAGTTTACGTCATTTATTGTTTTAGATGTATCCGGAGCAAAATCGAAAGTTTCCAGTTTATATTCACTCTGTACTAAATTTTCATCGGCTAAAACATATTCGCTTTTCCCGGCATTTCCGGTAGTATCCCTATTATCAATAGATTGGGAATTTTTATCAAAATCTATATTCATCTTCTGAAGTTCTTTCAGAGTTTTAATCGCCGGTTTATAATTTTGTTCCGCTGCGTCTTTTACCCATTTGTACGTAATCGTCAAATTTTTATTAACCAAAAGTGAATAAGAATGGAGAATTCCGAAAACATACTCCGCTTCAGGCATTCCGAGTTCCGCAGCGCATTTAAAATAATCGTAAGCTTTAAAAGGATTCCACTCGAATCCGATTCCATAATTATAAAGCAAGCCCATGTTAAAACAAGCGGGTGGAAGCTTGGTTTCGGCAGCTTTGTTTATCCAATAAACTGCTTTTGCCGTGTCCGGTGCAAAACCTTGTCCAAGAAGATATTCCAAGCCAAGTGCATGCTCGGCAAGAGGATTTCCACTCTTGGCTTCACTCATTAAAAAGTAACTTGAAATTAATGGATAGGAAGGGTAGCGCAATTGATTTAACTTGTAATTATTATTAGGAATGTTAGCCTTAAAAGCCTGGCTTTTAGTAGAGTCCTGTGCTAAAATTAGCATAGTGCTAATAACGATTATAAAAATTATTTGTTTTAAAATAACATCTCCGGATTCTATTAAA
>CAZMZM010000029.1:18035-28056 GCA_964570865.1 uncultured Melioribacter sp. | reverse complement strand
ATGGAACATCCGGCTCCCGACGGCTTGGTACAAGTAGTTAATCTCGATTGGTGTTCCTCTATCTGTTTTTTCGCCTCGTTCATTCGCTTGATTTTTATTTTAATATCAAGGTAATAAAAAAAGCAAAATATCACAAATGCTTTTACGGCGATTAAATAAAGGTTAATTTCAGTTCATAACCGGTTATGCAAAGTCGAGGTTTTTCCCCACTCATGGAAACGATTCGGTCATTTCGCTCTCGCCGAATGGCGGTAGAAAGAATCTCTTACACTACACTGTAATTCATGAGATTTTCCCTCAGTTGTCGGATTTCACTCCTCATAAAGACCGGAAATTCCCAAAAACAGAATTATTTAAACAAAGGCATAAATACTTGCGGAACCGGTGTGCGGGGAAATTGCCGGATAAAATCCGAGATGATTTTTTTTGCCTTGTGGTCTTTACCGTTCTGCATTTCGTAAAGGGCGCGGCGGAGAATCATTGTCCGGACAACTGTTTTTATCTGGTTTGTGTATTGGTTTTCAGCCTGAGAAAAATCGATCTCAACTCTCAAGTTTCGGACTGCATAATATTTTCCCGATTTTACAACGCGATAGAAAAAACCATCCGGTACAAGAGTGTAACCGACAGGCAAAGTAAACTCACCCTGCTTTAAGTCATTATCGACCAACTCAGGAGCAATATAGACAGCGTGTTTTTGAATGTTTGAAGCTATAATGCCGGAAATTATTGCGGAGTAATTTTCTTGAAGAACTTGAGCATTATATTTTTCCCCTTCCTCAAAAGGTTTTACCCGCGCAAGAAAATCCGATACTTTTTTCCGTAAATGTTTTAGAACGAACGGGTAGTTATTATCTAATTGATTGTAGTACCAAGAACGCCTCAGAAGTTCTTTATCGACTACGGCAACATCATCTCTAAAATATTCGACAAATCTGAAATACTCCGATGGCGAAACGAAATAATCCCACTGATAAGTTAAAATAATTGAGTTCGGCTGAACGCTGTTCAAAGCTTCTTTGGTGTAATTTTCAAATATGTAATTCCCGCTTTGATTTACGCTATGATAGTTGAAAACAATTTCGGTTATCGGAAAAATTATCAGGAATCCCGCAAAAAATAAAACATTGAATTTTGTAAAATATTTCCGGTAAATAAATGCAAAACCGAAAAGTGCGAAAAACACAGATGCGATGTAAGCAAGCAGGTAATAGGAATCGATATCGTGAATATCATAACCGGAAGCATAAATAACGGTTGAAATAAAAAGTAACAGTAGAAAAAAGAAAATCCTTTTGTTATTCTTCCAAGAAGTAGCAACACCAATAAGAACGGGGATTACCGAAAAATAACCGAACTCGGACAAGTAATGGGAAAGGAAATATGTCAGTTGTTTTTTCAAAACGTCAAAGGATGAGAAAATCCAAATTTGGTACTGTTTGCCTGAAACATGCCGAAATAATGAATCGATATTTGTAACGTTTCCCCAGTTTAGTTTGGGAGAAGTTGACGCAACAAAAACAAGAAGCGAGTAGAAAAAGAGAATAACCGGAAGAAAAATCAACAGCATCAGTACAATTTTTATTAATCCCGATTTACTTAGATGATATTTATCAAAATAAAGATAAGCTAACGCGGGGAGCAATAAGAATGTTGTCAGGTGATTTGAAAATCCAAGCGCAAGAACCGAAGCAAAGATAATCCAAGATTTGTTTGTTCCCGAATTAAGCGCTTTCAGAAAGAAATATATTGCCGCATTCAGTAAAAGAATATGTAGAGAATAAACTTCAACCGAAGTGCTTTGAGCCCAAAAGGTTTGACTGAAAGCCAACTCTATTCCGGCAACCGAAACTATAGCGGCTGTAACTTTTTCGGAAAATGTAATGGAAGCAAATTGTAAAAATATTTTTGCCGATTTTACAAAAAAATAAACTGCAACGGAAGTATAAATTGCCGCAAGCAAGTTGAGCTTAAAAATAACGCTAAGCCCGAGTGGAATATGACTGAATAGATAACCGAGAATTGTAAAGAGCGGATAACCGCTCGGATGTGCTACTCCGGGAAGATATTGAACGGTTGCCAATTCACCGGAATCAATCTGAACAACACTAGGCGCGATTGTAAACAGATAAACAGTGAAAGAAAAAAGAGAGACAATAATTGCCGTCTGTTTGGTAAAAACCGAATTAATATTTTGAAAATACTTTTTCATAATCTTTCAGTATTATCTTTTTGTTTTCGGTAATTTTTTTAATGAGATTTTTGTCCTCTAAAATTTCGGATAAAGTTGCAATTTCCTTTTCTTTATCGGGCAAAATCGATTTGCCGGTATTAAATATTGATTGAGAAAAGAGAAGAGTTTTCCTGAAAAACAAGTATGCGGCGGAAACTTCTTCCGAGAGTTTGTCGTTTTCGGAGAGAACTCGAATTTTCTCGGATGAAGATTTCCCTATTAATTCCGTGAATTTCATCCTATCGACAAGAATTTGTGAAGAAACAATAAAATCAATTGTCTTCAGATAACCGTGAGATTTTTTTAAGTCGATTTTATTTTTCAAATTAAAACTGTTGGATGAAATAATCTTACGATACATTCGTTTCGCTTCGGAAAAAATCTTATTTTCGCCGAATCTATTTTGATTAAGAAAAAGCAAGTCCTTAAAATCCGTAAATAAGTTTTTGTTTCCCGCTATATAATCGAGTTTTGTAAATGCCAGAAATTCCCAAACGGACGCCCGTTTACTTAAGTATTTTTCGTAAGAGCTAATATCCCAAACAAGTCTTGAGCTTTCACCCTCGGGGCGAAGTCTGAAATCTACGGTAAGCGGGAAAAGTTTTTCCTCAATGAGATGAAGCAATCCGGTAATCTCTTTTTCGGACTCACGAGTTTCTGTTTTAGCAACTACAAGCAAATCCAAATCAGACCCGAATGATAATTCTTCGCTGCTTAAACTTCCGAGAGCTGCGATAAAATAGTTGTCGCGGTTAGGAATGTTATAGAAATATTCGGAGATTTTTTCATAAATATAAGCCGATAATTGATTTGAAAATTCAGCCGGAGTAATGATGTTTGTAATCAATCGTGTGTTTAGATAAAAGAAAAGTCTGTGAGCATCAAACTTTGAAAGATCAATCCACGGATAAAACAAAGCGCGTGAAAGAAAATCATCAATAAAATCAGAGTGTTCCAGAAGCGATGAAGTAAACATGCGGGAAGATGCGACTAAATCTAAAAAGAGAAATAGAGTTTCCTTCTTTCTAAACTCCGAAAATAAAATTGACGGAAGTTTACTCGATTCAATAATCTTACGGAAATTTTCCAAAACCTCATCAGGGCGAGAACTGTTGTTTAAGTAATTATTAAGAAAGGGGATAATTGTTTTTGTGAGATTAATTGTTCTCGAATCAAACTGTTTGCTGCCGGTTAAATTCTCGCCTCTCTGAATAAAGCGTAAATTTTCTGCCGCCCTTTTAGGGTGAGAGAAAATGCTATCCGGTAAAGAGTAATCTTCGTCCTTTTCAGTTCCTGTTACACGATTAAAAATATCGGAAATTTCTTTCCTGATATTCGCCAGATGATTTAAAAACTCTGATTCGGAATTAAAGTTAAAATAGCCGGACAATTTTAAGCGTGCCTCTTTGCTCGAAGGAACCGTGTGAGTTTGAGTGTCGTTTTCAAGTTGAAGATAGTGCTCGATTTTACGAAGATGAATGTAATCGGATTCCAATTTTCGGGCTTCCTCCTTACTAAGCAAACCCTTTTGTTTCAGCATTCTCAAAGCCTTTAGTGTATTTCCGATTAATAAATCGGGGTGTTTTTTAATGTTAAGTAATTGCAGCGCTTGAGTCAGAAATTCCACATCTCTGATTCCCCCTTTTGACCGTTTGATGTCGTTGATGTTATTTGCTTCCTTTTCAATTGTTAACTTCATCTCGCGAACACGATTCAGAAAACTTTGAGGAGGTAATGTGGCGGAAATAAACGGGCGGATATTGCGTACGAATTTGTCGTATGTCGATTTATTTCCACCCACAAAACTCAGCTTCAGAAGCATCTGCCTTTCCCAATCTTCCCCTCTTGTTTCATAATATCGGATGTAATCAAAATATGTTTTTGCCAAGGGAGAATATTTTCCGTCAGGGCGCAGGCGCAAATCGACTCGATAAATAAAACCGTTTTCCGTTTGTTCTGTAGCCGCTTCAACGAACAGCCGAATAGCGTTGCTCAATATCTCAAAATATTCTGTATTATGTTCACCTATTGTTTGATCTTTATCATAGAAAAAAATCAAATCGATATCGGAGCTGTAGTTTAATTCGTTTCCTCCGAGTTTACCGAGTGCCGCAATTACGTACTTCTTTTCAAGGTTATCGATTTTGTGTTTAATCAAAACTTCGTTAAAACAAACAGAGAAAAACTGTGAAGTAATTCCTTTTGCCATTACAGATAAGTCGGCAATCGTATCTTCAAATTCTGCCAAACCCAAAATGTCCCTTACGCCGACTTTCAAATTCAGCGTGTTTTTAACCATCCGAAAATAGTTTGTTTTACTTTTGAAAGATCTAAATCTTCGAGCTGTGGATTTAAGTTCTTCCGAAAGTTGTTCTAAGTTAAGTTTTGAATGGAGATAATTTTCATCGAACAATCTGTAGAGCAAACCCGGACTTTTGACTATCACGTCGGTTAAGTAATTACTGTTTGCGGCAATTGCCGTAATTATTTCAATGTGATGCTCATATTTTATAGAATCCAGGATAAAGGATTTGAGGTCGAACTGTGCAAAGAGTATCCTCTCGAGATTTGTATTGTAGCCGGAGAATCGCTGAAACTTATCTCCGTATTTTTGAAGAAGTATGAAAAAGTTATCGATTTCAGTCGGGGATAAAAAGCCTTTTACGGCATTAATAATATTTTCTTCAAAATCTTTTTTAAGCATGTGCTCAAAATATTAAAAACAAGATTAAGTTTTAAATATTTCGGTCAAAGTTTCAGGAAATAAATATAGTGCATGGAAAAAATCCATGCATTATTAAAAGGAGTTTCGTTTTTAGAGAACTATTACTGAGTCCTTATCGTTGCCGAAAGGTGTTGGAACCGATTTATCGGCATCTTCGTCGTTGCCCCAAGTAATTCCATCAAACAGGTATCTGAATTTATACTCTTTATTAGAGTCCAAATCGATGGAAACCGAGAAGCCGCCGTTTTTTAATTTTTTCATCGGTGTAGCTTTTGTATTCCATTCGTTAAAATCACCAAGAAGATACGCTTCTTCAAAAGCTTTTCCTTCTTCCGGAGCTATTTTAAAAGAAACTTTACAAACAGGTCGCGTTTTCAAATATTTTTTTGTGATCGCCATTTTATATCCTATAAATTTTTTCATTTTTATTTTCTGCAAAGGTAATTAAAAACAATATAAAAAGAAAAAGAATTCTGTTTTTGTAGATAACACGAAGGAGAAAAATTATCTGTTTGTTACGGTTGAGCAAAAAAAATCCCGACTGGAAAGTCGGGATTAAATAAAAACCATGAAAACTTCTTTATTTTTTCTTTTGTTCTGTTTTAGGTTGTTCCGCCGGAGCTTGTTTCTGCTGTGTGTTGGGAACATTGGGTGTAATGTTCTGCGGCAAAGAAGGAGTTGAAGGAACTTCGTTTGCAGCCGCTTGCTGAACAATACTTTTTCTTTGAGCGTCAGTTGTTTGTCCAGGCAAAAAGAACAGATTAACAACTATTGCGATAAACAAAATTCCGCCGCCTAACCACCACGAAAGTTTACTTAATGCATCAGCCGTTCTTCTACTTCCGAAAGCGGAAGTTAAAGAGCCGCTTGCACCGCCGAATGTTCCGGAAAGTCCGTCGCCTTTACTTGCTTGTAATAAAACAACTACAATCAAAAGAAAAGACATAAATAAAGATATTACCATTAAAATAGTGTACATTGCATCTCCAAATATATTAGTAGCGGGGGAGGGATTCGAACCCCCGACACGTGGATTATGATTCCACTGCTCTAACCAACTGAGCTACCCCGCCTTTCAAAAAACGAACTTCAAATATATAAATGTTTTTGACTTTCTTCAAGTACTTTTAAAAATATTATTTAAATTCTTTTTTTAGTTCAGCATTCCTCTGTTTCGAGATTATCGGGTTTTATAAATAAAAAAAGCGGTCTGTAAAATCAGACCGCTAAAAAAGGTTTGATTAATCTACCTTGAAAAAATCATCCTTTACGCCGGAATTTGTTTTTACCTCGCTAACAGTCATTTCTATAGTTTGAGGACCAACCTGCTGAACAATTTTCCCCGGGTATTTCATTCCGTCCCACTCTTTATAATCGGAGTAATCAACCGTAGTGGAAAAAGTACCCTGCCGGGTTTTACGTGATGATTCTTCCCTAAGTTTTAGTCCCGTTTTAGTATCGATATAAATAACGGATTTATTCCCGTTCAGGAATGTTAATCGCAACTTGTAGGTATCTTTTCCGTTAACATTACCTAAGCCTGCCAGTTCAGGTTTAATTCCAAGTTCTCGGTATCTTGCCAACGGATACATTTCACTCTGCTGTTTCATCGATTCAAGTTGTTCTCCTTCAAGTTTTTGCTCCTGTCCCATTCCGGAAACGAGAGCTTTTTCGCCGTCAAATTTCTGAACTTGCTGCATTGCTCCCAAATCGAGATTAAAGTAATATTTGTTGGGGAATTTTCGAACGATTGTAATTTTCATGTTCATTCCCTGAATGCTTCCTTGCATCGAAACGGTTTCGTCTTTTATCGATAGTAGTTTTTCCTTACCGCCGAGTGCGTTCAAATATTTACCAATCACCTTATCAACAGTAATATCGGCTGATAATTTTTTTGCGTCGGGGTCAACTTTATTTCCGTATGTATCGTAGTAGCCGATTTTCCCGCTTAAGCTGAATTTTTTCAATTTCTTGCCTACTTCGTCTCCATTACCGACAACAAGCACATATGCTTTATCGGGATTAATATATTTTTTTGCCGCTTTGTAAACATCGTCAACAGTTACAGCTGCGAGATTTTTAAGGTAATTTTTGTAATAATCTTTCGGCAAATTGTACCTTTCGATATTAATGGCGAAACGGGCAACGGTCGAAGGTTTTTCGAGAGAACGGGCAAACTGGCCAATCATATATTTTTTAACGGTGTTCAGCTCATCTTCGGTTACTTTTTCGCTTCTCATCTTTTTCATTTCAAGTAAAAATTGTGTTACCGCACTGTCTGTTACTTCATTTCGGGCTTCACACGAAGCGTCAAAATATCCCATGAATAAATCGGGGTTAAGCATTGAACGTGCGCCGTATGTGTAAGCATGTTTTTCACGAAGATTCATATTCAACCGTGAAACGAAGGCACCGCCCAATATCGCATTGGCAACCCTTGCAGCAAAAATATCATTAGATTTTGGAGTGAATTTTACCGGATATGTAATATGAATTATCGATTGAACCGAAGCGGGACGATCAACCAAGGCTACTTTTCTTATAAGCGGAGGGCGTTTTGATTTGAATTTACTCTCCGGAACATTCCCCTTTTTCCAGCCGCCAAAATATTTTTCCGCTATCTCTTCCGCCTCATCCAAGTTTATATCGCCGACAATTGCAAGGTAACTATCGTTAGGACGCATATACTTATTATAAAAATCGATGCACTTATCCAAGGTAACAGCTTTTACGCTCTTCTCGGTTTCGATTTCTCCGTAAGGTGAGTCGCTACCGAAATCGAGGACTTTTTTTACATTTTCAGCAATAGCCGAAGGACTTTTTTCGTTTGCCTTCAGCGAAGAAATAGTACGTTTTTGTATCTTCGTCAACTCGGATTCGGAAAATTTTGCGTTTGCAATCACATCACCCATTATCGAAGCAAATGTGTCGAGGTTCTTTTTCAATACGTTACCGTAAACACCTTTTGCGGAAGTTGAAAGCGAAGCACCTATAAAATCAACGCTTTCGTCAATTTGATCTTTTGTTTTGGTAGTAGTTCCCGTTCCGAGTAAACTACCTGTGATTTCTCCTAATCCGGCTAATTTTCCTTCATAAACAGGGTTGTAGTTAAACATAATCGTAAACGAAACTTCCGGAATTTTGTGGTTTTCCACTACAAAAACCTTCAAACCGTTATCCAAGGTAAAACTTTGGGCATCATTTATTTTAATTTCAGGAGCCGGTCCCGGTTCAGGCATTTTACTTCTGTCAACCTGTGCAAACAAACTAACAGAAAATAAGATTATTGTTAATACTAATAAATTTTTGATTTTCATCTGGTTCTCCTCTTAAAAATTACTTTTTAGCAGATTTCGGTAAATAATAAAGCACTACTCTTGAGTTAGGATTAAAATATTTTTGTGCGGCTTTCAGTAAATCTTCTTTTGTTATTTTTCTATAGCGCTCAATTTCGGTATTAATTAAATTGGCGTCTCCGAAATAAACGTAGTAATTCGCCAATTGTTCGGCAATGCCTATATTAGTAGAATTCCGTGAAACAAAATCCGCTTCAACTTGGTTTTGTAATTTTTCAAATTCTTTATCCGAAATTCCTGATGTTCTAACTTTTGTAATTATACTGTCGATATCCGCTTCAACGGTTTTAGGTTCAACATTTGCATTTGAAATGGCAAATATGATGAAAACGCCCGGATCTTCGAGTGCGAACGGAAAGGCTCCGGTGTAAAGTGCAACTTGTTTTTTGTCCGCCAAAGATTTTTGAAGCATGGAGCTTTTACCTTCGCTTAACAATGTTGTCAGCATATTGATAGCATAATAATCGGGAGTTCCCTGTGCAGGAATACGGAAAGTTTCAATAACAGCGGGGAGTTGAATGTTATCGTAAACGGTGTCTCTGATTTCAGATTTTATTGGAGGCTCAACAACCGTGGGGCGGTTCATTTTGCGTGTGCCGTGAGGTATATCCGCAAAATACTCAGCAATCAAATCTTTTGCTTCATCAATATTGATATCGCCTGAAATTGATAACGTTGCATTATTGGGCACGTAGTATGTTTTGTAAAATTCCATAAATTCATCTATCGAAGCTTTGTCGATATACTGGTCGGAGCCGATAGGCGTCCAGCGATAAGGATGTACTTTGTATGAATGCTTAAAAACTTCTTCGAGGAGTGAGCCGTAAGGTTGATTATCCAAGCGTTGTTTCTTTTCTTCCTTTACTACTTTTCGTTGAGTTTCAACTCCTATCGAATCAATTTTCAGATGAAGCATTCTTTCCGACTCTAACCACAAACCGAGCGCCAACTCGTTTGAAGGAAGAACTTCGTAGTAGAACGTACGGTCGAAAGTTGTGTTGGCATTTAGCGTGCCTCCGTTACCTTGAACTATTTTAAAATATTCGCCGCGCGGGATATTATCCGAACCTTCAAACATCAAGTGCTCGAAAAAATGGGCAAATCCTGTTCTGTCAGGCTGCTCGTTTTTTGAACCGACATGGTACATCACAGAAACAGCAACAATCGGGGTTGAATGGTCTTCGTGCAGAATAACGTGAAGTCCGTTTGGAAGGTTGTACTCTGTGAAATCAATTTTTTTCTCCTGTGCGTTTAATCCGAATTGAAAAAGGAAAAACGCTGCAACTAAGATTAATTTTTTACTCATAATCACTACTCGCTCTTGTTTTTTTAGTATATTTAATAAAGTTATTGTTTTTGGACGAAATAATAAAATGTTTGTTCAATAATTTGAATTTTTTGATTAAAATAAATTTAATGTTGAAGGTCGGCAATTCAGTGAGAAAATAATTTCAGCTTATTCCGTTACACCAAAAACAAAGTACATTCATCATCTTTTTCAAGAGTGATAAATTTATTCCTAAGTATTTTACTAATGGTTTTTGTATAGGGATTTTCTGAAAAAAGAGTCCGCATTTAATAATCATGGTATTTTTTACCTCATTCATTCGCTTGATTATTATTGTAATATCAAAGTAATAATAAAGGCAAAATACCACAAATACTCTCACCGCAATTTAAGAATAAGATAACTTCAGTTAATAATTC
>CAZMZM010000029.1:0-17935 GCA_964570865.1 uncultured Melioribacter sp. | reverse complement strand
TTTACAACAAAGCCGTTCAAAATTGTCGGAAGATATTTCAACCGATTAATTATTAAAAAAACCGGCGGAGAAAATTAATTCTTCTGCCGGTTTTATTATATGTGGGAAGGGGTAATACTATTTTTTTGTAAATATAAGTCCGTTTTTATCTTTGGCAACAACAACAGTATCGCCGTTCTCGTAATTGCCTATCAGCAACTCCTTGGCTAACGGATTAACAATGTAAGTTTGAATTACACGCTTCAAGGGTCTTGCGCCGAAAGTAATATCGTAACCAATTGATATTAGATAATCTTTTGCCTCTTGAGTAACTTCAAGCGTAATACCTTTATCCTTTAACAGTTTTGCCACTCTTTCAACTTGTACGTCAACAATCTTGCTGATTTCGTTTTTAAGAAGCGGTTTGAAAAGAACAACTTCGTCAACCCGATTTAGAAATTCGGGGCGTATTGTTTTTCTGAGCAAATCATTAATCTGAACTTTTATGTCTGCTAAAATGGATTCGTAGTTAGTTTCATTAAACTGACTCAGTTTATCTTGAATAAGATGCGAACCCAAGTTGGACGTCATGATAATAATTGTATTCTTAAAGTCAACGGTTCTTCCTTGGTTGTCGGTTAAACGTCCGTCGTCGAGTACTTGCAATAAAATATTAAATACATCGGGATGTGCTTTTTCTATCTCGTCAAGCAATACAACCGAATAAGGACGCCGTCTTACGGCTTCGGTCAACTGTCCTCCTTCTTCATAGCCGACGTATCCGGGAGGTGCTCCTATTAATCTCGAAACGGAATGTTTTTCCATATATTCCGACATATCAATTCTAATCATCGCATGTTCGTCATCGAAAAGGAAATCCGCCAAAGTGCGCGCCAACTCCGTTTTACCAACGCCTGTTGTACCGATAAATATAAACGAACCAATCGGACGGTTTATGTCCTGAAGTCCGGCACGAGAGCGCCTAATGGCATTGGCAACAGCCGATACGGCTTCGTCTTGCCCGATAACTCTTTTGTGGAGTTCATCTTCCAAGCGCACAAGTTTGTGTCTTTCGCTCTCAAGCATTTTACTTACGGGAATACCTGTCCACTTAGCTACTATTTCCGCAATATCTTCGGCGTCAACTTCCTCTTTCAGTAATTGTTTATCGCCTTGAATTTTTTGGAGTTTCTCGGTGCTTTCTTCCAATTCCTTTTGTAATGCGGTTACTTCTCCGTATCGTATCTCGGCTACTTTTGCAAAATCTCCATCACGTTCAAATTGTTCGGCTCTCGCTTTGGCTTCCTCGATTTTGCTTTTTAGCGTACGAATTTTTTGGATGTGGTCCCGCTCGACTTGCCACTGTGCTTTAAGCGCATTTCTTTTATCTTCCAATTCCTTCAGTTCTTCTGCCAACTCTATTAAACGCGCCGCCGATTTCTCATCCTTTTCTCTTTTCAATGCTTCTTTCTCAATTTCCAACTGTTGGATTTTTCTCTCGAGATTATCCAACTCTTCCGGCATCGAGTTAATTTCAATTCTTAATTTCGAAGCGGATTCGTCAATCAAGTCAATTGCCTTATCAGGCAAAAATCTGTCTGAAATATATCTGTTTGATAATTGCACCGCCGCAACAATTGCGCCGTCGGTAATTCTGACTCCGTGGTGGACTTCATATTTTTCCTTCAATCCGCGTAAAATGGAAATTGCATCCTCCTCGGATGGTTCTTGAATTAGAACAGGCTGAAAACGGCGTTCCAAAGCGGCATCTTTTTCGATATACTTTTTGTATTCGTTAAGCGTAGTAGCTCCGATTGCGTGAAGTTCGCCACGCGCAAGAGCCGGTTTTAAGATATTTGCCGCATCCATTGCGCCTTCTGTTTTTCCGGCGCCAACTAACTGATGAATTTCGTCAATAAATAATATTATTTCGCCGTCAGCCGCTTGAACTTCCTTAACAACTGCTTTAATTCTCTCTTCAAATTGTCCGCGATATTGTGCACCGGCAACTAACGAACCGAGGTCGAGGGCAACTATCTCTTTGGTTTTTAAGTTATCGGGAACATCGCCTGCAACAATTCTGTGAGCTAATCCTTCGGCTATTGCCGTTTTTCCCACACCCGGTTCGCCAATCAGAACAGGATTGTTTTTTGTTCTTCTCGATAACACCTGAAGCACGCGTCTTATTTCTTCATCTCTGCCGATTACCGGATCCAACTTGTTCTGTTTAGCAAGTTCATTTAGGTTGCGTCCGTATTTTTTCAAAGCCTCGTAAGTTTCTTCGGCGTTCTGCGAAGTAACTCGCTGGTTACCTCTAATATCTTTCAGAGCGGTCAATATCTGCTGTTTGGTAACGCCGTTTCCGGATAAAATCTTTCCGGCGTTACTTGTGTCTTCGGCAAGTGCAAGTAATAAATGTTCGCTCGAAACATATTCATCTTTGAGATTTCCGGCTTCTTCCACGGCTTTATCCAAGAGTTTCCCCGAATTTACCGATAGCTGTTGATTTCCAATTCCCGCTCCGGAAACTTTAGGTAATTTTTCCAACTCTTCAGCTACTTTAAGCTGTATTTGCTGCAGATTACCGCCGATTTTATGAATAATCGATACGGCAACATTTTCTTGGTCTTGTACCAATGCCGCCAAAATATGAAGCGGCTCAACAATTTGGTTATTATAGTTTTGGGCGATTTCCACTGCGTTCTGCAAAGCATCCTGCCCTTTTACCGTAAGTTTATTAAAATTAAAACTCATTTTTAATCCTCCTTAATTTTTTGAAGTCTAACTAACAACGCGTCTGTTAAGTTCCCAAACTAAAATTGTTGTCGGTTATATTGTCATACTATCCGAATAATATTCTTACTGTAAGATTAATTACGAAATATATTCTTACTTATTGAAAATATGACATAACTTCAATGATCAAAATTCACTTTTTCATATACTATAGCAAATTACCGGCCAATTCCGCAAGTTCCGATCGTTCCCCTTTTTCAAGGTTTATTTGTGCGTAAAGCGATTGACCTTTAAATTTATCAATAAGGTATGAAAGTCCGTTTGAAAGAGTATCTAAATAAGGATGATCTATTTGATAAATATCTCCGGTAAACACAATTTTCGTTCCGGAGCCGACACGGGTAATAATTGTTTTTATTTCGTGCGGAGTTAAATTTTGAGCCTCATCAACAATAAAGAAAATGCGTTGCAGACTTCTTCCGCGAATATAGCTCAGCGGTTCGATAACAAGTTTCTCATCTTTAAGCATGTTGTTAATAACCACGCTTTTTGTGTCGGTTTCCGAAAACTGATCTTGGATTACTTTTAGATTGTCCCACAAAGGCTGCATGTAAGGTGCAAGTTTGCTGTCGATATCTCCCGGCAAGTAACCGAGGTCTTTATTGCTGAGCGGGATAATAGGGCGGGCAATATAAATTTGGCGATAAAATTTCCGCACTTCCAAAGCGGAGGCAAGTGCAAGAAGCGTTTTGCCTGTTCCGGCTTTACCGGTTATGCTGACTAAGGGAATGTTGTTATCAAGAAGTGCTTGGATTGCAAATGTTTGTTCTGCATTTCTGGGCGTTATTCCGTATGCCGTATCTTTATTGATTTTACCGAAAACCTTTGCCGTATTATCCAACTTAGCCAAAACCGAACGAAACTGGTTTCGTAGAATAAAAAACTTATTCGGAATAAACTTCGTTTTCACAACATTTGATATTTCGCTTCGGCATATTTCATAAGGAGGTTCGTAAAATTTTTTAAGTATCGAATCATCAAAGTTTTCAATAATTTCTTTTCCGGAATAAAGTTCGTCTATGCTTCCTATTCTGTCGGTTTCGTAATCTTCGGCTAAAATGCCTAAAGCCTTCGCTTTCATCCGAAGGTTAACATCTTTTGTTACGAGAATTACCTTTTCCGTTTGATGAGCTTTTTCTTTCAACTCGAAAGCTACGCTAAGAACTCTGTGATCGGTTGAATCCTCGCGAAAAGCTTCTTTAATTTCTTTGTTCAATCCTCGCGAAATCACAATCCGGACTTTTCCTTTTCCCTTACCAAGTGAAATACCGCCGTTAAAAATATTATCTCCGCTAATCTTATCCATAGTACGGGCAAATTCGCGCGCATTCAGATTTATTACTTGCGTACCCTTTTTAAAATGGTCTATTTCCTCAATTACAACAAGGGGAATTACAATATTATTTTTTTCAAATTGGTTAATACAAGTAGGATCGTGAAGGATTACATTTGTGTCCAGCACAAAAGTTTTAGGAGTTTTTTCCTGTGGCATTGTCGCTTGTTTCCTTAAGTGAATAATTATTAAATATTAATTAACCATTATTTTAATAAAAGTGCAATAATGACTAATATCATAAGGATTTCAGCTGCTAATATATATGATTTATCAATTGAATATGAATCGAAATATCGTTATATTTCTACGTTAAAATTGGAGAAAAAATGCAGTTTAAAGTAAATAGCAAAGAGCTTGAAAAAGTAATTTCAAAAGTGTTCCCCGGCGTTCCCACACGCACACCGGTTCAAATACTGGAAAACTTTTTGTTTATCTTAAAGGATGGCGTTTTAACGGTTTATGCTACAGATTTGGAGTTATCGTTAAAGTCTTCAATCAGCGTTGTTTCCGATGGTGATTTTGAAGGTGTTGTTCCCGCCCGTCTGTTTTACGACACAATTCGTTCCCTTGACGATACCGCAATCACGATTGACGTTGAGGAGAGAAACAGATTGAGAGTAAATTGGGGTAAAGGCGAGGTTATTATTTCGTATATTAAAAGTTCCGAATTCCCTGAAATTCCTTCTTTCCCTAAAGATGAAAACGAAGCTGCGGACATCTTTTCCATTTCGATGAAAGGAATGGATTTAAAGTATGCTTTGGATAAAACTTCTTTCGCAATCAGCAAAGAAGAAATCCGCCCGGCAATGATGGGAACTCTTTTTGAGTTTTCCGAAGAAGGACTGAGATTTGTCGCCACCGATGGTCACAGATTGGTTAACTTGCTATTTACTAATATTTCTACCGAGGCAACAGGTAATTTTATTGTTGCCGGTAACGTAACTTCAATTTTACAAAAAGTGCTTGACGAAAGGGAAGTGAAAATTTATTTCCGTCAGTCGCATGCAACTTTTATCCTTAACGACATGGAACTGATTGCCAGTTTAATTTCAGAGCGTTATCCCGATTACAAAGCTGTTATTCCTTTGGAGAACGAATATACTTTGATTGTAAATCCCAAAGAATTGCTTTCGAGCGTTAAAAGAATGATGCTGTTTACGGCAATAAAAATGAGAAAAGTTAAACTTGCTCTTTCTCCCGATAAGATTGAAGTTTCGGCTGAAGATATTGATTTAGGTGCTTCCGGTAAAGAGGAAGTGGCTTCGGCTTACGACGGCGAGCCTATGGAAATCGGGTTTAATGCAACTTACTTAAGTGATGTGCTTTCTCATCTCGGTGATAACGATGAAGTACATTTCAAACTTCATACTCCGAACAAAGCTGTTGTTGTTTACCCGAAGGAACAGAAAGAAAATTATGAACTCGTAATGCTTCTTATGCCTGTGAGGTTAAACAGCTAGGATGATTCTTTCCTCGCTTAAGCTTACAAATTTTAAGCTACATTTACAGAGCGGTTTGGATTTTTCGGAAAAGCTTAACTACATTGTTGGCGGAAACGGACAGGGAAAAACCACGATATTGGAAGCAATTTATTATTTGTGTACAACTAAAGGATTTGGACAGACGAACGATTTGGATGCTGTTAATTTCGGACACGATTTATTTGACATAAACGGAACCTTCCAAGATAGTACCGAAAGGCAAGTTAGAGTTTATTTTCACAAAACCGACCGTAAGAAAAAAATCTTTCTTGATGGAAAGCAAATTTTCAGACCGGCGGAGTTTATCGGTAATTTTCCGGTTGTAACTTTAACTTTATCCGACCATGAAATTACATCGGGCGCTCCTGCTGACAGAAGAAAGTTTGTTGATTCGATAATTTCACAAGCGAGCAGCGCTTATTTGAAAATACTGTTGGAGTACAATAAAACTCTCAAGCACCGTTCTTCTTTGCTTCAGAGGATAAAAGAAGATAGAAGCGGTTTTGCTGAATCGGAGTTGGATGCTTGGGACGAAACGTTGGTAAAGCTCGGCTCTCAAATAATTAAGCACAGAATGGCATTTGCGTTGGAGTTCAATTTTTACGTAGGTAAGGCATACAAGCGAATTATGCACGAGGTTGAAACACCGGCGCTTGAGTATGTAGGTTTTGCCGGTGATCTTAATCCTGAGAATTTGGAGGAAAGATTTATGAGCGAGCTTAAAAAACTTCGTCCGCTCGAAATTGTCAGAACTAAAAATTTACTTGGTCCGCATCGAGACGAATTCAGTTTTTTTCTGAATAAAAAACTATTAAAAAAATTCGGATCGCAGGGACAACATAAAACTTTTCAGATTGCGCTAAGGTTTGCACAGTTCTTTTATATTAAGGATAAATCGGGAAAAACGCCCGTATTTTTGATGGATGATATTTTCGGCGAACTTGATTCATACCGCTCGGGAAAAATACGTGATTTTTTAGATGAAGTAGGACAAGCTTTTATTACAATGACTGATTTTACTAAATATGAAAACCTGCACAAATTCGATTCGAGTAAGTTAATAATGGTCGAAAACGGAACAGTCAGCTATGCATAGTGATTTTAAGCAGATAAGTGATATAATAAATGACAGCGCTTTTGAAAAAATGAGGAAAGTAGTAAGCGAAAATGAAGTTGTTGAAGAGTTTTATGAAATTTTTCCCGAGTTCAAAAAAATAGCAAAACCTAAAAAAGTGGGAAACGGAATTTTATTTCTGCGCGTTGAAAATTCGGTTTGGCGAAGCGAGTTGAATCTGCAGAAAGCAATAATCATAAAAAAAGTTAATAAACATTTTAATAAAACGGTAATTAAAAACATAAAATTTATTTAAATATTAGGATAAAAAAGTGGCTAGTGAAAAAGTACAGAAAGAGTATTCGGCAAAAAATATTAACGTACTCAAAGGTTTGGAAGCGGTACGTAAACGTCCGGCAATGTACATCGGCGATGTTGGCTCAAGGGGACTTCATCACCTTGTAAACGAAGTTGTGGATAATAGTATTGACGAAGCTCTGGCAGGTTATAACGATAAGATTTTGGTTTCGATTAATAAGGACGGAAGCGTTACCGTAAAAGATTTCGGTAGGGGAATTCCGGTTGATATTCATCCTGTTGAAAAAGTAAGCGCTTTACAAGTTGTAATGACAGTGCTTCACGCAGGTGGAAAGTTTGATAAAAACTCATACAAAGTTTCCGGCGGTTTGCACGGCGTTGGTGTCTCGGTTGTTAACGCTTTATCGGAATGGATGAAAGTTGAAGTGAAACGTGACGGTAAAAAATATTTTCAGGAATACCGGCGAGGCGTTCCCGTAACGGAAGTACAAGAAATAGGGAAAGTAAAAAAAGAAGAAACCGGCACTAAAATTACTTTTATGCCCGACGGTGAAATATTTACAACCACGAAGTTCAAATTTGAAACTCTTGCCGAAAGAATGCGGGAATTAGCTTATCTGAACAAAACGGTTACAATTATTATTAAGGATGAGATAGAAGGCGAAGAGGAAACTTACCACTTCAAAGGCGGGATTATTGAGTTTGTTAAATATCTGAACGAAACCAGAGAAACTTATCATAAGCCTATTTACATTGAAGGAGAGAAGGATGATACTCCCGTAGAAGTTTCATTCCAATACTCAAATGCTTATTCCGAAAATGTTTTCAGTTACGTTAATAACATAAACACTCACGAAGGGGGGACCCACCTCTCCGGTTTTAGAACAGCGCTTACAAGAACACTGAATAGTTATGCGGCAAAAAATAATTTAATCAAAGATGCAAAAAAAATAACACTTACCGGCGATGACTTTCGTGAAGGATTAACGGCGGTAATTTCGGTTAAAGTATTTGAACCTCAGTTTGAAGGACAAACAAAAACAAAACTCGGCAACGGCGAAGTTAAATCGATTGTAGAATCAATTGTCGGTGAAAAATTAGGAGAATATCTTGAGGAGAATCCCGGAGTCGGGAAAAAGATAATCGAAAAATGTACACGCGCCGCCGAAGCAAGATTAGCCGCACGAAAGGCACGCGACTTAGTCCGCCGTAAAAATGCGCTCGACACGCTTCATCTGCCGGGTAAATTAGCGGATTGTTCCATCTCGGACCCTGAACATACTGAAATATATATAGTTGAGGGCGATTCAGCCGGTGGATCCGCCAAACAAGGGCGCGACAGAAGATTTCAGGCTATTCTACCGCTAAAAGGAAAAATCCTTAATGTGGAAAAAGCCAAGATAAATAAGATTTTGGAAAACAATGAAATCAAGGCAATTATTTCAGCTGTCGGGGCGGGAATCGGGAACGATTTCGATGCTGAAAAAGCACGGTACGGTAAAATTATAATAATGACGGATGCTGACGTTGACGGAAGTCATATTCGCACACTGCTTCTAACATTCTTTTATCGTTACATGAAATCCCTTATCACAAGTGGCCGTGTTTATATTGCACAACCTCCGTTGTATAAAATTAAAAAAGGAAAAACTATTCTTTATGCGTTTGATGATGAAGAACGCGGAAAGTTACTTGATCAGATGAAGAGAGACAGAGGACTTGAATTAAATGATGATGGACTTCCGAGAGGTGTAGCAATTCAGAGATACAAAGGTTTGGGTGAGATGAATCCGGAACAGCTTTGGGAAACAACAATGAATCCCGAAACCAGAACCGTTCTACAGGTAAATCTGGAGAGTGCTGCGGCAGCGGATAAGATATTTGAAACGTTGATGGGTGATGACGTGGAACCCAGAAGAAACTTTATTCAGAAGCATGCTAAGTATGCTAATATTGATGTTTAATAATTGAGAAGACGAGAATAAATTATGAGTACAATTTTTGAAAAGATAAAACCGAGAGCGCTTGAAGATGAGATGAAATCTTCGTACATCGATTATGCAATGTCCGTAATTGTTGCCCGCGCGCTTCCGGATGTTAGGGACGGTCTCAAACCGGTTCACAGACGCGTTTTATACGGTATGCACGAACTCGGCTTAACTTACAACAAAGCCCCCAAAAAATCGGCAAGAATTGTCGGTGAAGTTTTAGGTAAATATCATCCTCATGGCGATTCTGCCGTTTATGACTCAATGGTAAGAATGGTGCAGGATTTTTCTTTGCGCTATCCTCTTGTTGACGGACAGGGGAACTTTGGTTCCGTTGACGGCGATTCAGCGGCAGCAATGCGTTACACCGAAGCGAGATTAAAACGTATTTCGGAAGAGATGCTTCGCGACTTGGACAAAAACACGGTTGACTTTGTCTCCAACTTTGATGATTCGCTTCAGGAGCCTTCCGTGCTTCCTGCGTATTTGCCAAACCTTTTGGTAAACGGAGCCAGCGGTATTGCGGTTGGAATGGCTACAAATATTCCTCCCCATAATCTCGGTGAAGTTATAGACGGAATTGTTGCCTTAATCGAAAACCCGAAACTTGAAGTTGAAGATTTAATTAAATTTGTAAAAGCGCCCGATTTTCCAACAGGCGGAATTATCTTTGGTTACGAAGGAGTTAAAAGCGCTTATCTTACCGGGCGCGGTAAGATTATTGTTCGTGCCAAAGCTAATGTGGAAACGCTTAAAAACGACAGAGAAAATATTGTAATTACCGAACTTCCTTATCAGGTTAACAAAGCCAACTTGATTGAAAAAATCGCCGAGCTTGTCAGAGCCGGAAAAATCGATGACATTTCAAACATCCGTGACGAATCGGATAGGGACGGAATGCGCATTGTTATTGAAACCAAACGTGCATCACAGCCGGATGTGATTCTAAATCAACTTTTTAAACATACGCAAATGCAGGTAACCTTTGGCGTTATTATGCTTGCGCTTGTTAACGGTGTTCCGAAAGTGTTAACGCTTAAGGAAATGATGAGCCACTTTATTAATCATAGAATGGATGTTCTTGTAAGAAGGACAAAGTATGAACTTGAAGCAGCGGAAAAGAAAGCCCACATTCTTGAAGGTTATATAATTGCACTTGACAATATCGATGAAGTTATCGAGACGATTAAAAAATCAAAAGATGTCGAAACGGCTCGAAATAACTTGATGAAAAAATTCAAGCTCTCTGAGGTTCAGGCAAAAGCTATCTTGGATATGCGTTTGCAACGCTTAACAGGAATGGAACGTAAAAAAATTGAAGATGAATATAAAGAGACTATCAAATTAATTGAACGCTTACGCGGCATATTGGATAATGAAGAACGACGCTACGGCATTATCAAAAAGGAACTGCTTGAAGTTAAAGAACGTTACAACGACCCGCGCAGAACAGAAATTATTTTTGACTACAAAGATTTTTCGCTTGAAGATATTATTGCAGAAGAAGATGTTGTGGTAACTATTTCGCATCGCGGATTTATTAAACGTTTTCCCGTAAGCGGTTATCGTAAACAAGGACGCGGCGGTACCGGCGTAACCGGAGCAGGTACCAAGGACGAAGACTTTATCGAACATATGTTTATTGCTTCCACACACCACTACATAATGTTCTTTACCGATAAGGGCAAAGTCTATTGGCTAAAGGTTTACGAAATACCTGAAGCCGGACGCGCAGCTCGCGGTCGTTCAATTCAGAACTTAATCGAAAAGGAAAAGGATGAAAGCATCACAGCATTTGTTAATGTCAAAGATTTTCCTGAAGATAAGTATTTGATAATGGCTACCGAGCACGGAACAATTAAAAAGACGGTTCTTTCGGCTTACTCCAATGTTCGCAAAGGGGGTATTAATGCTATTAATCTTGTTGATGGAGATAGACTTATTGAGGTTAAAATTTCCGACGGTACAAATGATATTATTATCGGAACCAGAAACGGAATGGCAATCCGATTTAAGGAAACAGATGTTCGTCCGATGGGAAGAACGGCAACCGGCGTTAGAGGAATTAACCTTAACAAGGACGATATTGTAATCGGTATGATAGTTGTAAAAAGGGATAATACTCTACTTGTTGTAACCGAACACGGATTCGGCAAACGAAGCAATATCTCTGATTACCGGATTACACATCGCGGCGGCAAAGGAGTAATTACGGTTAAGACCGGAGATAAGAACGGAAAGCTGATTGCAATGCTCGAAGTAGGAGAAACAGACGAGTTAGTTATTATTACTACTCAAGGCATGGTAATACGCCAGGGAGTAAGTTCGATTAGAGTAATGGGACGAAACACACAAGGCGTAAAAGTTATCCGGCTAAGAGAAGGTGATTCAATTGCTGATATTGCTCGGGCAATTCCGGAAACAGTAAACGGACATGCTAAAGAGTCGAAAGATAATAATGAAGAAGAAGCTAACTTATTATAAAAGAGGATAAAAAAATGTCACACGACAAAAATATTTCATTCGATTCAAAATGTGTTCATGCCGGAATCGGCGAATATGAACACAAACCGGTTGTTCCTCCGATTTATCAGACTTCAACTTTTAAGTTTGAATCTGTCGAGGAAGGCTCAAAACTATTTAAGGGAGAAGAAAAAGGGTACATTTACACAAGAATGGGAAACCCGACAATCGAAGCAATGGAAGATGCGGTAGCGGCTTTGGAAGGCGGCTATAAAGCTCTCGGATGCGGCAGTGGAATGGCGGCTATTCATACGATATTGGCAACCTTACTGCAAAGCGGAGACCATGTAATCGTTTCGGAATCTGTTTACGGCCCGACTGCAACTTTAATTAAGAACGTACTGAGTAAGTTCGGTATTAGTTCTGATTTTATTGAATCTGCAAATTTGGAAAAAGTAAAAGCGGCAGTAAAGCCGGAAACAAAAGTTATTTATATTGAAACTCCCGGCAACCCGACACTTGAGACAACCGACTTGCAGGCTGTTGCTGATATTGCGCATGCAAACGGCGCCAAATTGGTTGTGGATAATACTTTCATGAGTCCCGCATTACAGCAGCCGTTATCATTAGGCGCTGACGTAGTTGTTCACAGTATGACCAAATTTTTAAACGGTCATGCTGATGTTGTTGCGGGAATTATTGTAACCAAAGATGAAAAGACTTATGTTGCAACACGTAAAATGTTGAATCAACTTGGCGGAACAATTGATCCGTTTAATGCATTTTTGGTTCACCGCGGAATCAAAACTTTAGCTATCCGGATGGAACGTCATTCTGCAAATGCACAGAAGATTGCCGAATATCTTGAAAGTCATCCCAAAGTTGAGTGGGTGCGCTATCCGGGACTAAAATCTTTCCCCTATTACGAAGTAGCACAAAAGCAGCATAATGGACCGGGCGGGATGATTTCCTTTGAGCTTAAAGGAGGGATTGATGCCGGAGCAAAGGTTATGAACAACGTAAAACTTTGTCAGCTTGCCGTTAGTTTGGGTGGAGTTGAAACATTAATTCAGCATCCCGCAACAATGACGCACGCTTCGATGGGCAAGGAAGCTCGCCAAGCCGCAGGCATTACAGACGGTTTAGTGCGGTTATCCGTGGGAATTGAAAACGTTGATGATTTAATTACTGATTTGGAACAAGCGTTAGAACAAGCATAAATCTAAGAAACATTTTGATATGATAGTAAAAAGGGAGTTCTTTGCGGGACTCCTTTTTTAATGAAAGAGTTCGTTTCAAAAGGCGTATTATTGCTTAACCTTGTGTATTGCCTAATCAGAAAGATTATTATTTAACTTCATTAGCTTATATATTTCAAAAACTAACCAAACAACAGATGAGGAAAGCAAAACAAGAAGCCATTCGCCTCCGCTAAGACTGACAGTATTAAAAGGTTCATGAAATAATGGAACTTCAATAACGATAAGGGTGAAAATAATTGAGACTAAATAAGAAACAAATAAAGCCTTGTTCCCATAGAACTTCATTGATAGTGCAGGTAAGTGAAACGAACGACAGTTCATCGCATTAAAAAGACGAGAAAAAATCAACGTGGCGAAAAATATTGTAATTGCTTTATCAGTAGATGCTCCTTCTTTAAGAACAAAGTAGAAAACGGCTATCGTAACCAATCCGATAACAGTTCCAATTCCCCCGATAAATTGGAGCATTTGTTTATTCAAAACACCTTCTTTTACATTGCGGGGTTTATCTTTCATCAATCCTTTTTCCGGAGGTTCAACTCCCAACGCAATTGCGATTAATCCGTCCATTAAAAAATTAATAAATAATATTTGTACTGCGGTTAAGGGAATCGGGAGAAAAGTAAGAAGTGCAATACTAAGTCCGAGTACAGTACCAAAATTTCCGCTAAGAAGGTAAACTAAATATTTCCTTATGTTTTGAAAAATGGAACGGCCCTCTTCAATTGCAGAAACAATTGATGAGAAATTGTCATCAGTCAAAATCATATCTGCTGCTTCTCGGCTGACGTCTGTGCCCCTTATTCCCATGGCAATTCCGATGTCGGCTTTTTTTAAAGCAGGTGCATCATTAACTCCATCGCCTGTCATAGCAACAATATTTCCTCTTTTCATCAAGGCGTCAACAATGCGTAACTTATGCTTAGGGGCAATCCGGGCAAACACCTCGGTATCATTAACAATTTCAGAAAGAGTGGCGTCGCTCATTTTTTCAATATCCGAACCTTGAATTGAATTACCGTGTTTTAATATTCCTACCTCTCGGGCTACGGCAACGGCTGTTACTTCGTAATCGCCTGTAATCATCACAGGGCGGATTCCCGCATTAAAACAGGTTCTAATCGATTTTTTTGCTTCTTTTCTAGGCGGGTCAATCATTCCCACAAATCCTACAAAAGTGATTCCTTGCTGAGAGTTTTCAATCGATTCATCTTTATCGAGATACTTGTATGCTAAAGCTAACACACGCATTGCTTTCTCGCTGCGTTTGTAAGCTTCACTTGATAGTTTTAGTTTTTCGTTCGGAGTCAATTTGTGCTCAACACCATTAAGTAAAATTTTACTGGAGTTGGCAAGGATTATTTCAAAAGCTCCTTTTGTGTATGCAATTCTATTCCCGTTTTTCTTGTGAATTGTTGTCATTTGTTTCGATTCGGAAGTAAAAGGAATTTCTTCCAATCTCGGCATTTCAGTCTTTAATTTTTCAATATTCATTTCTGCTTTTTCGGCAGCCACAAGAAATGCCGCTTCAGTTGGATCTCCAATAACATCAATTCTATCATCACTTTTTTCTAAAGAGGAGTCGTTGCACAAAACTCCAATTTCAAGAAGTTGAATCAAATTTAAATGTGAAGATGGTTCTATTCTTACGTTGCCGCTTCTGAACATTCCAACCGGATTATATCCTGTACCGGTAACCGAGTAAGAATTATTATTTGTAAAGACTTCCCTAATTGTCATTTCGTCTTGCGTTAAAGTACCGGTTTTATCTGAACAAATAATATTAACCGAGCCGAGAGTTTCAACAGCAGGCAGTTTACGAATTAATGCCTTTCGTGTAACCATTCGGCGAACACCTAATGCAATACTAATAGTAACAACCGCCGGAAGGGCTTCAGGAATAACTGCAACGGCAATCGCTACACCCCAGATAAACATTTCAACAAACGATTGTTTTTCTATCAGAAGTCCGAGCATTCCCATTACAAAGGCTAACGCTAAACTTATTATTCCGATTTTCTTCCCAAGTTGGTCAAGATTATTTTGGAGCGGGGTACGCCTGGAAACTGTGGATTGGAGAAGTCCGGCAATCTTTCCAAATTCTGTATCCATTCCGGTTGCTGTTACTATTGCTGTTGCTCTTCCGTAAACAACAGATGTTCCCATATAGAGCATGTTTTTTCGATCGGCTATGGAAAGTTTTCCTGAGATTGCATCGGAAATTTTTTCGATTGAAGTGGATTCTCCGGTGAGAGGAGATTCATTAACCTTTAGGTTATTTGTCTCTAAAATTCTGGCATCAGCCGGTACAGTATTTCCAACAGACAATACAATAATATCGCCGGGTACCAAATTTGTGGCTTCAATAGTTTGTTCCTTGCCATCTCTGATAACTGTAGCGTGCGGAGCAGCCATCTTTTTTAACGAATCAATTGCTTTTTCGGCTTTATATTCTTGAAAAAAACCAAGTATGCCTGCAAGAATTACAATTACGATGATTGATGTAGCTTCAACTGTTTGCCCAACGGACATTGAGATAATTGAGGAAATAATTAGAATTACAATAAGAAGATTTGTAAACTGTGAAAGAAGTAATTTTAGCGGTGAGTCTTTCTTTTTTTCAACGAGAATATTTTCTCCAAAACGAAGCAATCTTTGTTTGGCTTCATCATTACTTAATCCGTTAATGCCGGAATCGAGCATGCGAAGTACTTCTTCAATGCTCTTATCATATTTAGTTACATTATTAAGATTAAGTTTTTCAGTCATAAGTTCTTTTTGTCGGAATCAGAGTAATAAATTAAGAATTTCTTAGCTGAACCACAAACAGAGTAATGTGTTTTAAATCACAAAAAATTATTACGATAAATATTAAAAAAACAGTACTTTTAATGAATTATAATTCATTAATGACATTACTCTCTTATTTTTTCGATATTTTTTTGAAGCTGCTCTTCAAGTAGCAAATATATCTTAGCTTTAGGCATTGATTCGCCGGTCCAAAGTTCGTAGGAACGGGCGCCTTGCTCAACAAACATTTTCAATCCGTTTATTGTTTTTGCTCCTTTGTTTTCAGCTATTTCCAAAAATTTAGTTTTTAGTGGTGTATATATTACATCAAACACAATCTGATTTTCGTTAAAAGCTTCAGCTAATTCCAAAGGAGAGTCTTCCGCTTTGGGATAAAGTCCGCTTGAGGTTGCGTTAACAATCATTTGAGACGAAGCAAATAGGTCCAATAAATCGGGCGGAACAAGTTCATATGTTTCAAAGTTATCGTAGTTCATTTTTGATTTAAAATAATCAGCTAAAGTTTCGGCTCTTTGAATTGTTCTGTTAACAATATTTATTTTTGCAGGTTTAAATTTTCTAATCAGTGTAAAAATAACAGAACGTGCAGCTCCTCCCGAACCGATAATGGTAATTTCATTTTCTGCAATTTTATCTTTTAATGGTGAAAGGGTTTCGTAAACTCCGTTAGAGTCGGTGTTGTATCCGAAGAGTTTGCCGTTTTCGTTTACGATTGTATTAACTGCTCCAATTACTGAAGCCTCTTCGGATATTTCGTCGAGGTGTTCAATTATTGTTTCTTTAAAAGGGAGTGTTACGTTAAATCCGCGTATTCCCAAGGCTTTCATTCCTTTTAACGAATCTTTTAAATTTGTTGCAATAACATCAAAAGAGATGTAAATATAATTTAAGTTTGCAAGCTCAAATGCTCTGTTGTGCATAAAGGGGGAAAGGGAATGTTTTATAGGATGCCCAATAACCCCCACAATCGTGGGATTAACCCTCTTACTTAATTCGCCGCTCATTATTTACCTTCAATAAGTTCCTTTAAGATTCCGGAGTCAAGCAAGCCGGAAAAATCTCGTCTTAATTTGTTTTGTAAATTTTTATCTTTTGTAATTGCGTTTCGGAATGAAGAGATGCCCATCTCGTATTGACCGTATTCAAAATAAAGAAAAGCTTTCCGCAACAAAATCTGTGCGTCACCGGGAAATTTTTTTTCGAGAAGATTAAGTAATTCAAGCAGATCTTCTCTGTTGCTGGTAAAAATAAGTTTGTCGATATTCTGAAGTGTAACTTTGTAATTTTGGTCGGGTGACAAATTATCTTGAATTTCAAACAATGAATTAAAATCAATTTCGGTGTTTTCATCTCTCTCGTTTTGTTCAGCTACAGAGAGAAGTACAACACGATTAAAATCTAGCAAAGCTGAGTTTCGTTCACCTAATTTTTCATAAGCTTTTCCTCGTGCAAGATATGCCTCAAGATAATCAGAGCTTAATTCTATTGCCTTAGTAAAATAAATTACAGCATTTGCTAAGTCATTTTTTCCGTAAGAAGATTTTCCCAGATAAAACCATGCAAATTCATCTTCGTCGTCAAGCTCAACAGCCTTATTAAAATCCGTAACGGAATCGTCATATTTTCCCAAAGTTAAATGACAAATGCCCATATTAAAATAAGCGCTCTGAAAAGTATCATTCAAAAGGACGGCATATTCAAAATGTTCGATTGCTTGCTCAAAGTCTCCCATCTGAATAAGTACAATTCCTTTGTTGTACCAACCGTAATAGCTCTCCGGTTCCAAATCAATATATTTGGTATATGCTTCCAAAGATTCGTTAAGCATTTGAATATTTTCGTAGGAAAAAGCGAGTTCGTACCAAGCTTCGGTATTTTCGGGATCTAATTCTATTACTTTTTGCAAAAGCTCAACTGCCTGAACGCTTCTACCGGTTTTACCGTAAATTAAAGCAAGGGAGAGAAGAACATCAATATTAGAAGGTTCAATTTCCATTGCTTTTTCAAGGGTCTTGGTCGCTTCGTTTAAGTTTCCCAATGCTTCAAGCGCAATTGCGTGGTTAATCAAGGTTTCAGTATCAAACGAATTCAACTCAAGGGATTTTTCCAACGCTAACAGGGCTTCTTCATATTCGCCTATTTGATTGTGTAAAGTTCCCTTATATTGCCAAAAATCGGAATTGTATGTAACTGTTTCCAACACTGCATTCGCTATTTTTATTCCTTCGTCGGGATATTCATAATCGATGCAGAGCTGAAGAGTTTCTTCTATAGTGTTTAACGCTAAAAAAATCGAGCCGTCTTCAATTATCTGAAGAGTGTTCTCTATTCTTTCTTCTATTTCTTCTTCGCTTAATCTATCAAAATTCGTTTCCGAATATTCACCGGAAAAGTTCATTCATACTCCTGTAAATAATAAGTAATAATCTATTATTAAGATAACACAA
>CAZMZM010000028.1:22189-28839 GCA_964570865.1 uncultured Melioribacter sp. | reverse complement strand
TTAAGCGCAAAGGTGAGCGGCTTGCTCCTTTGGCTGAAATGGCGGAAGAAGGAGCGATTGCCTTTTCGGATGATGGCGTTGCCGTAAAAACCTCCAAACTTCTAAGATATGCACTTGAATATTCATCAATGGTAAATAGAACGATAATAGAGCATTGCGAAGACGAATCGTTAGCCGGAGGCGCAATGAACGAAGGAGAGGTATCAACAGAACTTGGGCTTCCCCCGGTCCCGTCAATTGCGGAAGAGCTGACGATTGCACGAGACATTATTGTAGCCGGATATACACAAGCTCCAATTCACATTGCACATATCAGTACCAAGAATAGTGTTGAAATGATAAGAGAAGCAAAGAGGAAAGGGATAAAAATAACAGCTGAAGTTACTCCTCATCATTTTACCTTAACTGAAAATGCACTTAAATCGTATGACACAAACTACAAAATGAATCCCCCGTTGAGAACCGAGGATGACAGAGAGGAGATAATAAAAGGATTAAAAGACGGGACAATTGACGTAATTGCAAGCGATCACGCTCCCCACGCATCCGAAGATAAAGAAGTTGAGTTTACTTTTGCCCCGAATGGTATTATCGGATTAGAAACGGAAGTCGGTTTGGCTCTTACTGAATTATATCATAAAAATCATCTTTCAATAGAAGACATAATTTATAAATTAGCAATAAATCCAAGAAAGATTTTAAATATTCCGGTACCAAAGATTAAGGTCGGGGAAAAAGCGGAACTTACATTATTTGATAAAGATAAAGTTTGGACCGTAGATTCCGGTAAAATTAAGTCCAAATCAAAAAATAGTCCTTTTGATAAGCGATTACTTACAGGCAAACCTCTCGGTGTTATCAACAACAATCAAATGTTCATTAACCGTTAAAAAATCTGTCTATTCTATAGGTCAAACTGTAGCTATAAATTACAATTTATAAATAAAATTGTCGCTGTGACATTCAGAATTAATTAATTTTCGGCATGCCAATTGATTATTACCAAGTAAAAACCAATTGGAGTATAAAATGAAAAACTTACTATTACTATTGTTTCCCCTTTTGTTAATAGGGTGTAATAATTCTGTTGAGCCTGCTTACGATACAGTTCCTCCTCCCCCTCCTTCGAATGTAAAAGTAACAGCCTACAGTAACGAAGTTGACATTACCTGGAAGCGTTCAACAGCTTATGATTTTTCACATTATAACGTTTACGTCAATTCTTCCTATCAAGGTGATTATCTCCGGATTGGTTCAACAACTACCAATTTTTTTGCGGATATTGATGCGGTAAACGGAACGCCTTATTACTACGCAGTAACTGCTGTTGACTTGAACGGAAACGAAAGTGAACTGAGTTACGATATGGCCTATGCAATTCCGCGTCCGGAAGGATTTAACGAAATTGTTTACGATTTTAGAAATTATCCTGATAATGCAGGATTTAGTCTCGCACAGCATTTGCGTGTCCCTTACGATTCACAGGATGCCGATTTCTTTTTCGAGAATTACAACGGTGTTTATTATCTCGATGTTTGGAGCGATACTGATATTCAAGATGCAGGCCCAACATCATCAATCTACGACATTACTGTTGCTCCGGTTACCGGTTGGGTACCCGTACAACAGGGCGAAAATATTAAGTACGCTCCGGCAATTATTGGTCATACTTATATCATTTGGACTGTTGACAACCATTTTGCAAAAATCAGAATCTCTAACATTACTCCTCAAAGAGTGCAATTCGATTGGGCTTATCAACTAATCGAAGGTGAAACTCATTTGAAGAAAATTTCAAGAAGTAATTCCGATAGACATTTAACGTTAGAAAGAAATTAGTATTTTTGTATAATTAATTTTGAATTAAAAATTCTTTGAATGAGAAAAAAAATAATAATATTAGCTGTAATGATTTTACTTGGGACAAGGTTGGATATTGCCCAACCTTCACCCAAACAAACAGTTAGGGAAATTAAGTTTGCATTTACACACGATATAAAATTATTAACCGATGATTTTTATTTTAAGACTTACATAAGCCTCTCCTCATATGAAGAAGGATTTTTCTCTCCATCGCAATCCGCACAACTTTTGGACGATTACTTGAGTACGCTTCCAAAATTTAAATTTGTTATATCAAACTATTCCGCTAAAGGAGTTTTAGCCTATCTGTCGGCAAAGTTAGTATTTGGAAATCAACAATTTGACAATACAAAAAACATTTTCGTTACACTTAAATATATTGAAGGCAATTGGCAAATAACACAAGTAACCTTAAACTAAATGTTATTTTTTAAACAAAAAATATTTCTTCTCTCAATTCTTTTTCTTCTATCGGGGATTTTATTTGTTCTATTTCCCGAAAGTAATGAGAATACGGAAATTACTCAGGATGAAATCTCAAACTTTACTTCCGATGTTCAAAATGACTTTCTTCAAAAAATCAATTCCCTGACTGGTGAACTAAGAGAAACGAAAGTTAAATTAAAAAGTCTTAGTCCCACAAAAAAAGATTTTGAAAAAAATATTTTCTCAGTTTTACTCTCCTTAACAAACAATTACGATTGGATTTCATTACGTGATTCCGCAGGAAATGTAATAGCATGGAACAATAATTTCAAATTTATTCCCTCATTGTCGAATGAGTCGAATACTACAAAAAAGAATAGTGTATTTATTGAAAACAACGAACTTTATACTCTTCTTTCATCAAAAGCGGATTTAATAGTAAACGGAGAAAAATATGAGATTGAAATTTCCAGAGTATTGGAGAAGTATTTCTCACTCCACAACAAGTTTGCTATCGATATCAGTTTAACCAAACAGCTACAAGAAAAATATGACTGCAAGCTTGAACTTAATTACCGAGACACAACATACTCCGATAACGCGCTTTTCTCCTTTCCAATTTTCGATACACAAGGAAATAAGTTTGCCGCCGTGAATGTTTATAGCATTTATAAAAACACAACTCCAATTTTTTGGTTATCTTTCCTTTTTGAAACGATAGGAATAGCTTTTCTTTTCTTTTCAATTTTTAAATTTAATTTTATTTCAAAATCGAGCCCCTACCTGGCTTATGGAGTTTTTATTCTTTTCTCCAGATTGGTTCTCTTTTTACTCTATTCTGATTTTTCCCAAATTCACGGCTCGCTGACAAATCCTGTAAACTATTCCTCTGATTTTGCCTTCGGTTTTTGTTCAACTCCGTTAGCCCTTTTCTTCACTGCAATAAGCGGATTATCTTTTGCAATCCTACTCCTGCAATTTGTTCGGGAGTTCGATCTATTTAGTTTCATTAAGCAAGCCGATAAATTAAAAGGTATTTTAATAGGAGTAATATCCCTATTCGTTTATCTTTTCCTTCTGCGAAGTTTTGGCGCTGTAATGAGAAGTCTTTTATTCGATTCAAACATTAAACTATTTAATCCTGAACTTACGTTTTTTTCGTTAATTACTCTATTTCATATTCTGTTAGTATTACTTCTCGCATTTACTTTTTTGCTTCTACTCTATATTTGTCAAATTTTTATCTTCCGTGCCGCAGCACTTTTTATTGATATTGAGAAAAGAATAAATGCCTTAACTGTAACCGTAAAACTCTTTATGGTTACTCTTATTTTTCATTGGTTTCAGGCTAATCCACAATCTCCAATTTATGTAAAATTTCTAATCGTTTTTTTCTTGGGACATATAATCTATTGGCGCTATTTCGGGAAAACAAATTTCGTACGAAGTTTGGCAATTCTCCTTATAGGGGCTTCAGCCGTTTCAACAATGGTTTTGCAACGTCACAATACTGATTTGGAAAATGCTTTGTTCAAATTAATATCCGAAAAAATTTCCCGTCCTAATACTTTTTATTACGACGGACTTGTTCAAAATGCAGCAAACGAAATAACAACGGAATTAAAAAAACTTGGAAAGATTAATCTTAACGATGCCATTGCATATCGTTTATGGAGTAACTCCGTTTTACCGCGCGAGGCTTATTCTTCATATGTTAATATTATTATTCATGATAAAGAGAGTTCGAATTTTGAGTATAATTTTTTATCCAAGGAAAATACCGATTCGAGATTGACGGGAAGCCGTAATATCAATTTGTCCCTTTCCAACATTACGCTTCCGGTTTCTATTAATAAAAACATGTATTCTATTGCTTGTGGAATATCTTGGGATAAAAACCGAATTTTTTCTCCTGATGTTCCACCTTTTTTTGTTACAAACAAACTGGCAGTTAAATCTTATTTATCAGCTAAAGACTTATTCCTAATTTCTACAAATCAGAATAGAATTACATATAGTTCAAAACATATTTCCGTTTCGCCTCGTACGCTCAGGTCGTTACAAACAAAGGCATTAATAACCCCACACGAGATTTTCACTCAGATTATTAACGGGAAAAAATACTTAGTGTATCCTGTAATGACAAATAACGATGAAATATCAACAGCCTCATTCTTTGCCAAGGAAGCTCTTTCTCCAATTACCATAATATTTGAAAATCTTAAAATTTTCTTATCACAGCTAATCTTTGTTTTTCTGATTATTTTAACATTGTTATTAATATCATTAAAAAAGAGAAAACTCAGACTCTCATTTAGTACTGCTCTTTTTGCCTTAATGCTGACTATCTCTCTTGTTCCAATGTTGATTTTGGCAATATATTTTCGTGATCTTTCCGAATCCAAAAACATGAACTCCACACAATACAAATTGAGAAAGCGCGCTTTTCAAGTTGAGAAATACTTTGCGAACCATAACTTTGATAATCTCTCTGATAAGAAAATAATTGAAAACGCACATAAAGATTTGAAAATTGAATTTTCTCTTTTTGCCGATAGAAAACTATTAGGCTCAACTTACGCAAAATATTACGATTGCGGAATTATCAATCCATTGCTAAATCCTAAAGTTATTAATTTTATTAATCAAAACGGGTTAACAGACGTTTTAATATCTGAAAATATCGAGCAATATAATTATCATGCTATCTATAAAACGATTAAAATTGCAGGCAAACAATTTATTATTACCGTTAACGATGCTTTTAATCCTATTTTGCTTCCAATGAGTGAAACCGATTTGGATACAATGCTTATTACAACTTACTCGTTTGCTTTCATTATCATAATTCTTTTAGGACTTTTTCTCGTTAACAGAATAACAAAACCAATTCAGTTGATTGCCGAAGGGACAAAAAAATTAGCTCTCGGAGATTTAAATTACAAACTTGAAATCACTACTTTCGGAGAACTGCAAGAATTGATTGAAGGTTTTAATAAAATGGCGCAGCAATTAAACGTGAGTCAAAAAAGATTAATTGAAGCCGAAAGAGAAACCGCTTGGCGCGAAATGGCAAAACAAGTGGCACACGAAATTAAAAATCCGCTTACCCCTATGAAACTTTCGGTTCAACAGTTAATTGCAGCTCAAAAAGACGGCTCTCCAAAATTTACTTCTTATTTTGATAAAGTAACCACTTCCCTTTTATCTCAGATTGAGCTGTTAAATAACATTGCATCCGAGTTTTCTTCGCTTGGCAAAATGCCGGTTATGAAATTGGAAGAAATCGATTTAATCGAGATATTAGAACAAATCAAAACTCTATTTGTTGAGCCTGAATTTGAGATAAAAATAATTTCGGAGAAACAACAAGTTATGGTAAATTCGGATAAAGAATATCTAAGCCGAGTTATTGTAAACTTTTTACGAAATGCCAAGGAGAGCAATGCAACCGAAATTCAGTTCGAAATAATTTCGGATAATTCAGACATTATTTTAGATATTATTAACAACGGTAATCCAATTTCCGAATCGGATAAGAATAAAATATTTAAACGAAGTTTTACTACAAAAAAAGACGGAATGGGTCTCGGGTTATTTTTGAGCAAGCGCTATATGGAACAGATCGGCGGGAGCCTTGATTTGATTGACTCCGACGAAACTCATACATATTTCAGACTTATTTTCAAAAGGATTAAATAAATGGCACAAACTCTAACGCCGTATCAAGAAAAAGCTCTTGATTATTCAAAGCACATTGCATTAACTGCCAATGCCGGCTCGGGAAAAACATTTGTATTTGCCGAACGCTTTATTAACATTGCATTAAATGAAAATCCGGAGTTAGATAAATTAGTGGCTATTACTTTTACTGAAAAAGCTGCAGGAGAATTATATTCCGGAATAGCAAAAAAGGTTGAGGCAAAACGGATTGAGAATAAAAATAATTTTTCAATACTTTCGCGGCTTAATAAAATTCGTAAGCATCTGGTCTCTGCTAAAATTTCAACGATTCACTCCTTTTGCATCGACTTGCTCCACGAGTTTTCTCCCGAAGCGGGAATAGATGCTAACTTCACTCCGCTTGATCCAGCTTTATCCGCAGCATATCTCGAAAAAAGTTTTGACGAAATCTATTCCGATTTACTAAAATCCGGCTCTGCGGAATTGAAAAATTTGGTCCGGTATTTCGGCTCAAAAAAAATGCTTAAGGATGCACTCTTTTCAGCTGTAAGAAAAAGAGTAATCGCTGATAAAATTATTAACTCTTTTTATTCAGATGGAGAATATTCATCCGAGAAAATAGATGAAACAACAGATAGATTTTTCAACATAATTATTCCCGACTTGTTACAAAATTT
>CAZMZM010000028.1:0-22089 GCA_964570865.1 uncultured Melioribacter sp. | reverse complement strand
CTGCTTAGTTTTAACCAAGAAACCATGTATGACTTTTCCGATAATTTAGCTTTACTGGCAAATGATTTCTTTTCTCTTTTCCGCAAACTCCAACATTGTTACGATGAAAAGAAAAGTCAATCGGGTAGTCTCGATTTTGACGATATTTTAATTATAACAGAACGAATTGTAAACAGAACCGATGTCGCCCGAAAACTAAGGCAAAAATATAAATATATTATGATTGACGAATATCAGGATACAAATGAACTGCAGCACGATATTTTTTTGCCGATTCTCGATGGTTTAAAGTCAGGTAACTTGTTTGTGGTGGGAGACGAGAAGCAAAGTATTTACCGCTTTAATAATGCGGAGTTAGAAGTTTTCAGAGACACTGCAAGCCAAATTTCGATACACAACGGTGTACAGCTCGAACTGCCTCACAGCTTTAGGCTTGCGCCTAATATCGCACTTTTCACAAATACAATTTTTAAAAAATTATTTTCACCGCCAAATCCTGTGTATAATGAGGTTGAGTTTAGCGAATTAGCCTCAGCTCGTAAAATCGAAGAAACCGGCGATATTACCTTTTTACTTACCGATAGCGAAGAAGATTCCCCTACCGAAGCAGAGATGATTGCCGATAAAATAATAGAACTTACTTCCAATCCAAATGGAATAGGTTTCGGAGAGATTGCAATTTTATTCCGGAAGAATAAAGATTTTACCGATTTGGAGAAAGAATTATCGAGAAAACGAATTCCTTATTCTGTTGTAGGCGGACGTGGATATTATCAGGAAATGGTTGTTGGCGATATTCATAATTATTTATCGTTTCTTATCTCTCAAAGCAACGATGCCGCACTGCTCGGGCTGCTTCGTTCACCGTTTTACTCATTTCCCGATTCGCTAATATTTAATATTAGTCTTGAAAAAGGAAATACGCTTTGGGAAAAAGTAATTAACTATTCGAGTAAATCAGAGTTCACATCAAAATCTATTGAGTTAATCAGCAAACATATTATCCTTGCCGAAACATCCGACGTTAGTTTTCTTCTCAGTTCACTCCTCGAAGATACAGGATATTGGAGCGTCATTGCATCCAAAGAAAATGCTAACCAAGAGATTGCAAACACAAAAAAGCTAATCCGGTATTCTGTAGAAGCAATTGATAGTGAAACAACTTCCCTTTATGATTTTACACAAAAACTTGGAGAGGCGATTAAGGAAACCACAGATGAAGGTTTTGCTCAATTGGAAGAATCGGGGAAGTCAGTTAAGCTTTTAACTATTCATAAATCAAAGGGATTGGAGTTTGATACTGTTTTCCTTTATCGATTAAACAGCGCTCTTAAAAACGAAAACCTAAAAAGTAAATCTGTTACGCTTGACAAAGAATTTGGATTTGTCTCTACTGTGCCTAACCCTACAGGTTACTTTAAACCGTATGTTACTCCAACTCATTTATGGCTTTATAATTACTATAATAAACGTAAGGAAGCAGCTGAATCTCAACGTTTATTATATGTTGCCGTTACGCGTGCCGTAAACTCCCTTTATCTTAGTGCAACACTCGGGAAAAAGGGAAAAGTAAACGACGGCTCTTTCCTCAAAATGTTTCAAGAAGGATTAGAGACTGATTTTTCGGGCGATAAGTTACGTATCGAGAACGAACTTCCATTTGTAAATCTCGAGAATAATAAAATCGAGTCCGCAAAAGTTAGTTTCGAAATAGATTTGGTTCACAATTTTGTTTATCCTCATCAATTAGAGAAAATGCGAAGACTGAAAATACCTAAAACAATTAACACAAACAGAATCATTTTAACAGAAACTGAAGAGATAATATCAGCTACAAAAATTACGCTCTTCCGTGAATGTCCGTTAAAATATCATTTAACTTATGATTTAGGTTACGGCGTTCTCGATACTCTGCTTCAAAAAAATATTGAAATTCCCTTCGACAAAGAAGCCTCAGACGAAAACGAAAAATTGCGCAAAGCCCCGTCAAATATAAGGGGAATGCTTTTACACAAACTTTTGGAAATAGGAACCGGCTTGGAAACATTTGACCGAAATTTTTACGCTGCCATAGATGAGCTGTTTGAAACGGACGAATTTCAATTTGACTTAAAAACCCTTAAAGAAGAAACCCAAAAGATTTTGAACGGCTATTTTAATTCCTCGGTTTACAAATGGCTCTCTACTTTTACCGATTTCAGGAATGAGTTTGAAATTTATCATAAACTAAATGATTTTTATCTTTACGGAATAATCGATAAAATTATTTTTGATAAAGCTTCCGGAACTATTATTATTGTGGATTACAAATCGGATGCTATAAAGGGGAAGGATATTGACAAAAAATTTGCCCATTACGAAATACAGCTTAAACTCTATGCCTATCTTGCTCACACTATTTTCAGTTGGGCGGATAAATTTATTATTCGGCTAATATTTTTAAAAACTCCGGAAAAAGAATTATCGAAAGAATTTACCCTCGCAGATTTAAACTCTTTCTCAAATGAAGTTACTTCTATTGTTAATTTAATCCGTAACGAAAAGTTTATCAAAAACACTGATTCTTGCGGCGATTGTTATTTCCACCGTAACGGAAAGTGCATTGCGGAAATGTGATGTTAATCATTGTAAATGTTACAACTTTTGATATTTTACTAATAAAAATAAATATTATGAGGTTGTTATGAAAAAAACATTATTATTCGTTATTATTTTTGCTGCATTTATCTCAGTAACTAATGCGCAAAATGCTTCCGAGTATTTTCCGACAAATGATTTAGGACATGTTTGGAATTACAAAATCACAACTCTCGATACGCTTGGAGAACCGATTGAATCTTCGGCATATTACGAGATTGACTCACTTGTCTCACAAGATTTTTTTCACGAAAAAAACAGCTATTTACTACTATCCAAAAGTGGAACCGCAAACTCGATACAAATGCTTCCCTATATCGATTCATCGTTTGTGAACTTTGACGGAAATGTGGCTAACGTTTATATGCAATCTTTGTTAGCTCAATATATGGCAGGATTTCTTGACGAAGGCGGAAGTCCGTATTCCGGATGGTATCCCGTATTTGATGTAACTGCTACTCTTAACCGCTCTGTCGAGCTTTTTCGCGTTGATACTACTATTACCATCGATTCCATTTCTGTTCCTTCAAGATTGACGGTAGAGCGGAAACGGCTATCCGATGAACTAATTCAAACCGAGATTGGGTTATTTACAACAAAGAAGTTTGAGATTTCATTTAATGTTTATTACATGGTCGGTATTATCCCGTTAAAAATACTTTCGATCCCGACTAACATTTGGCTTGCCGAAAACAATTGGATTGTAAAAGAAAAAAGAGAATCACTTTGGTTTTCTTATTCCGATTTAGGAATTCCGCCAATCTTTATTCCGGGAAGCGATAAGATTGTTGTGAGTGAAATTACCGGCGTTAGTGAAGAATCCAATTATCCAAACCAATTTTCACTTGAGCAAAATTACCCGAATCCGTTCAATCCGACAACCACAATTAATTACACTGTTGCTTCCGGTAATATTACTTCAATAGTTAATTTAAGCGTATTTGATGTATTAGGACGAAAGGTAGCAACGATTGTCAACAAAGAACAAACTCCGGGCAATTACTCGGTTCGATTTGATGCGTCCCGTTTTTCTTCGGGAATATATTTCTACAAACTCAGCTCGGGAAATATAGTTAAAATCAGAAAGATGTTATTAGTTAAGTAGTATTTTTTGCTATCTTCGTAAAAATCAGACCATTGCTGAGCTCTTTTTGAGAAACTTCAAAAAGAGACTAAATTATGTTATATGCCAAATGAGAAAATAGGAGTATAATGAAAATAAAAATTAACATATCAGTAATAATTATATTGTTTGTCTTCCCCTCACTTATTTTTTCACAATGGGCTAAAAAATGGGAATCTTCCGATTTAGATCCGAATTATGCAGCCGGATGGGTCGCATTTCAAAAGTCGGGCGATAATTGGATAAATAAATTTTATGTTGTAACGGAAAGCAAATTTAGCATAATGGGAAACGAATTTTCGGAAAATGCAGAATACTCTTACGATTTTTCAATTGCCGAACAGACTGCAGGCAATCAAATCTATTCGCTTGGCACAGATTTAACGGGAGATGGAATTGTCGAGTTTTACGTACTCGGATATTTCGGAAATTCGGATAATTACAGAAGTTCATTCAAAATTATTAATATCACAAACAATACTGTAGTTTTTGAAATGGATGATCCGGACTATTCCTTCTCTTATCCGGTTATTTGGGATATTGACGAAGACGGGAAATGGGACTGTTCTTTTTCGCAGTACAATTATCCGAATTATGAAACTTACTCATATCAAATATACAACACAAATGTACCGACTTCCGTTGGAGAAGGAGAAATTGTACAGTTGAATTTCAAACTGAATCAGAATTATCCAAACCCGTTTAATCCTTCGACTACAATTACTTATTCTTTGAACAAAGCGGGAAACATTAGTATTGATGTGTATGACATCTCCGGAAGATTAATCACCAATTTATTTTCCGGTTATAAAAGCGCCGGAGAGTCTCAAATTATTTGGAACGGCTTAGACGCAAAAGGAAGTCGGGTTGCTTCAGGCGCTTATTTTTATCAAATAAATTACAACGGCAAAAAATCCTCAAAAAAAATGATGCTGTTAAAATAATTATTAACTCGGAGAAATTATGGAAAACTATAAAATACCGGATAACATAGCCGTAAGTTTGGACGGGTTTTTATTCGTACCCTCAACAGGCGAATCTTTTACTTTGAATGAAATAGGTAAAAAAGTACTCGAATCGCTTAAAGAAGGAAAATCGGCTAATGAAATTGTTGAGATTTTAACACAAGAGTTTGATGTTGATACGCATACGGCTGAAAAAGATGTAAACGATTTTATTACTCAACTTAAAG
This sequence comes from uncultured Melioribacter sp., assembly GCA_964570865.1. Taxonomy (GTDB): domain Bacteria; phylum Bacteroidota; class Ignavibacteria; order Ignavibacteriales; family Melioribacteraceae; genus WGAL01. The sequence continues at coordinate 17,137 of CAZMZM010000028.1, read as the reverse complement.
CATTTAGATTGGTAGAAGAAATATGAAAGTCGGAATAACAGGATTAAACAATATTGACAGTCCCGGACCCGGGGTTCCGGTAATAAGAGGGATTAAAGATTCAGGACAATTCGATGGGAAAATAGTCGGATTAATATACGATGCGTTGGAACCGGGGGCTTTCATGCCTGATGTTGCAGATAGCAGTTATCTTATCCCATATCCATCGGGCGGTTTGGATCCATTTCTCGAACGGTTAGAGTACATAAATTCTGTCGAAAAAATAGATGTTATTATTCCAACCCTTGATGCCGAACTTTTTGCGTTTACTAAGTTAGCGCCAAAACTTGCTGAAATTGGGATTAAAACTTTTCTTCCCTCTTCCGAACAAATAACGATTCGTGGAAAAGACCAATTATTTGCTTTTTGTGAAAATGCCGGTATCACAGCACCCAAAAACATACTCGCAACTTCAATTCATGACCTTTATGCGATGCCGTCCGAACTAAAATATCCTGTTGTAATTAAAGGAATATTTTACGACGCTTACATAGCTAATAATCTTGACGAAGCAGCTGCCTCCTTCACAAAAATTTCATCAAAGTGGGGACTCCCAATTATTGTACAGGAGTTTGTAAGCGGCGATGAATATAATGTTGTTGCGTTAGGTGATGGAACCGGAAACACAACCGGTGCTGTCGCGATGAAAAAACTCTTTATTACCGATAAAGGTAAGGGCTGGGCAGGCGTAACAATTGATGAACCGCAGCTAATTGATATTTCAAAAAGAATAATTGAAAAATTGGAGTGGAAAGGAGGAGCCGAATTTGAATTTATTAAAGATGCTCAATCGGGAAAGTTTTATCTGCTTGAAATAAATCCGCGTTTCCCTGCCTGGGTTTATCTTGCTGTCGGAGCCGGACAAAATCTGCCCTACGCAGCTCTACGTTTAGCTTTGGGTGAAAAAGTTGAAAATTTTGAGAGCTATGAAATAGGGAAAATATTTATCCGATACTCGTGGGATTTGATTACGGATATTAAAAAATTTGAAGAGATTACAGTAAAAGGAGCAATTATAAATGACTAAAAAAAACTATGAAAGACCTGTAATAATAAAACAACATTCCGGTTTAATGAACAAATTCGGTTCTACGCCGGTACAACCTGCAATGACAGAAATCGACGGAGTGGCTATAAATAATCTCGTTGATGAATTCGGTTCGCCATTATTTGTTTTTTCCGAAAAACAGATAAGAGAAAATCAACGAAACTTGTTAAGAATTTTTAAGACCCGCTATCCGAAAGTTCAATTTGCATGGTCATACAAAACAAACTATTTAAGCGCAGTTTGTTCGGTCTTTCACCAAGAAGGTTCATGGGCTGAAGTGGTTTCGGGCTATGAATATCAAAGAGCAAGAAAACTTGGAGTTAGCGGAAGTAATATTATTTTTAACGGTCCGGACAAAACCGATAAAGATTTGGAAACCGCAGTAAAAGAAAAAGCAAAAATTCATATCGATCATTTTGACGAGTTATATCAGCTTCTTGAAATTACTGAAAAATTAGGACTTAATGCAAACGTTGCGATACGTGTTAATATGGACGTGGGTATTTATCCTAAGTGGGACAGATTCGGTTTTAATTATGAAAACGGTGAAGCCGCTCACGCAATAAAAAGAATAATGGCAAGTTCCACTTTGAACTTAATCGGACTTCATACTCATATCGGCACATATATTATGGCTACGGAGCCATACAGATTAGCTGTTTCGAAGTTAGTTGACCTTGCAAAAATGATTTATGAGCAATATGAAACTACTCTTGATTATATTGACGTAGGGGGCGGACTCCCTTCAAAAAACACATTAAAAGGTCAATACCTCGACGCTGAACAGTTACTACCGAGTTACGAACAATATGCAGACGCTATTACTTCCCCTCTTTTCGATTTGAATCTTCCGCCGGAAGAATTGCCCACACTCTTTCTTGAGACCGGACGCGCTTTGATTGATGATGCCGGATATTTAATCAGTACCGTAATAGGGAATAAACGGCTGTCAAACGGAAAACGCGCAATTATAATTGACGCAGGGGTTAACTACTTATTTACCAGCTATTGGTTTAATCATAAAATCATACCGGCTCAACAAAAAGGAAACTTTACGGAGAATGCCGCAGTTTACGGACCTCTTTGTATGAACATAGATTGTCTCCGCGAGGATATTGTTCTTCCGACTATGAAAAAAGGTGACAAATTGGTTATTCTATTTGTTGGAGCTTACAGCGTAACCCAATGGATGCAGTTTATTACAACACGCCCTAACACTATAATGGTGATGGAAGACAAAAAAGTTGAAATTATTAGAGAAGCGGAAAATTTGGATTATATAATTTCTCCGGAGAAACTACCAGAAAAACTAACTGCTTTTTCATTAAAATAATTCCGGAGATTTTTTTGATGCAGTTTTTTTTAGATTCGATATTCTTTAGTTATGCTCAAATATTCTTTTCAAACCGTAAATGGTTTGGTATTGCGGCAATGCTAACTACTTTTATTGTTCCGGAAGTAGGAATAATGGGCTTGCTCGGTGTAAGCGTAAGTAATGCATTAGCTATCTATTTTAACTTTGATAAAGAGAAAATACGAAACGGTTTTTATGGTTTTAACGGAATCCTTATCGCTTCGGCTGCAGCTTTCTTTTTTAAGCTAACTCTCTTTTTAGTCGTGATAATTTTAGTTTTTGTGATGCTTACTTTTTTAATATCCTCAGCACTTGAGCATCTGATGGCAAATGTATTTAATCTTCCCGGGTTAAGTCTTCCTTTTGTAATATCCTTTTACATATTTGTTATTTTCATAAATACTTTCAACGGAATTGAGTACCGTCCGCTTGCCTACTTGGCAACTAATCATGCGGAGATTCTGCCGGAAATTGTGGTAACCTTTTTCAAATCTTTTGCCTTAATATTTTTTCAATCCAGCGTTATTTCAGGCGCAGCTCTTTTAATAATAGTTCTTTTATTTTCAAGAGTAATGTTTGTTAACTCTATTATTACGTTTGTAATAAATTACATTCTTGTACAATTGATTTTTGATAATCCGTCCGATACGTTTGTGATTTTAACCTCGTTTAATGCCATTCTTACTTCCATTGCACTTGGAGGAAGCATGGTTATAATTTCAAAAAAAACGATCCCGCTTTTAGTTTTATCCTCTCTGTTTATAATAATATTCACAGTTTTCTTTTCAAAAATATTTTCTGAAAATATGTTGCCTGTTTTAGTACTGCCGTTTAACTTTGTTGTTCTTTCAACTATTTACAGCTTAAAGTTCCGACAGCAACAATCCGAGCTTACACTTCTCTATTTTAAGCCGGGGTCCCCCGAAGAGAACTATTATTATCATCAGAACAGAACATCAAGGTTCGATAAATTCAAATACCTTTTTCCCGAACTTCCGTTCTGGGGAGAATGGCAAGTGTCACAAGGAATTGACGGCGGCATTACACACAAAGATGATTGGAAATATGCATGGGATTTTGTTCTTAGAGGTGAAGACAATAAAGAATATTCTTCAACAGGGACAGAACCCGAAGATTATTACTGTTTCAACACTCCTGTTATTGCTCCGCTGGACGGCGAGGTAGTAAAAGTAATTGATAATGTTAAAGACAATAAAATAGGGGAAGCGAATCTTAAGCAAAATTGGGGCAACACGATAATCATCGATCACGGACAAGGTTTATATTCTTCTCTTTCCCACTTAAAAAGAAAATCAATTTTAGTTAAGGAAGGTGAAAAAATAAAAAAAGGTGATGTGATTGCAAAATGCGGAAACAGCGGACGTTCCCCTACTCCGCATCTTCACTTTCAGTTTCAGTTGACAGATAAACTTGGAGATAAAACTTACAAATTTCCATTTTCACATTTTCTTATTAAGTGTGACGATAACTTAGAACTGAAAACTTTTGATTACCCCGATGAAGGGAAATGCGTAAGAAATATTGAAACACATAAAAGTCTTAAAAACGCTTATAATTTTAAATTAGGTGATGAATTTAATATTGACTATAAATTAAATAGTGAAGACTTGAAAGAACATTGGGAAGTAAAAGTAGATATTTTGAATAATGTTTACATTGAAAACAAAGAAAACGACCGTTTGTTTATTTATCCAAACGAAAAAGTATTTTATAGTACAAATTACATTGGCGGCAAAAATTCCGCTTTATATTTTTTCTACTTAACTTCCGTAAGTCTTCCGTTAGGATTTTATGAAAATCTTTCATGGCAAGATACTTTTCCGGTTTCAGTAACAGTAAAGAGCTGGATAAGATATATTACCGAATTCTTTTTGTTGTTCAGACAATCTATAACCTCTCAAGCGGTTATACGTTTTGCAGAAAAAAGAGAAGACGATTTTGTTATTGAATTAACAGTTACAAATAAAGGACTCGGACTTTTCAGCTTTTTTAAGGAAGAAGGAAAAGGAGAGATTATTATTTCATCGGAAGGAATGATAAAATCACTCAGGTTTAAAGATAAGCAGACTAACTTTGAAGCAAAAATAAACAAAAAGGATACATTATGAATAGGTTAAAAACGCTGCTGTTTTTGCTGGCAATTTCGGTATTGACATGCGGGAGTATATTTTCGCGCGAATTACCGGGAAACGAAAAAATAGATGCCTTCAAAAAGTCCGTAGCAGCCGAAGAACTCGGCAACTACGTAAAAGCCATCAATTATTTGATAGTAATTTTTGATGATTACAAAGACGATTATCTGATCAATCTGAGACTCGGTTGGTTGAACTATCTAAACAAAAATTACAACGAATCGGAAAAATATTATCACGAAGCAATTAGAATTAGTAATCAGTCAATTGAATCTTTACTCGGATTGGCATATCCGTTATACGCTGCCGGAAAAATCGACGAGCTAATTGGAGTTTATAAATCTATTTTGAAACTCGATCCGAACAATTATCGTGCAAATTTACAGTTGGGTATAATCTATTTGAACAAAAACGATTATTTGAACGCAAAAATTCTCTTTGAGAAAATAAAGAATAACTTCCCATCGGATTTTTCGGCTAATCTTTATTTGGGTTGGACGTATTACTATCTCGGTTCAAATAATAAAGCTCATAAACTTTTTACAAACGCTCTTATCATTGCCCCTAATGAAAAAAGTGCAATAGACGGATATAACCTGACGAAATGAAACAACTTAAATTACTACTCACGTTAATGGTTGCGGCAAATACAATTCTTTGGGCACAAATTGGCAATTCCGTCTCACCGGCGATTTATTATACTTACGGAGACTACAACAATTCCGGTAATTCAAAAGGAATTGCCGGTTATGCTTCGGTGCAACTTGGAATTAACGATTTGTTTGTTGCCGGTTACGAAAATTTGTTGATAAAAAATCAGTCATGGAATTACAAACAGGATTATGAGGCTTTCGGTTATATAAAAAATTTCTATCCCTTTTACTTAAATTTAAGCCTCGCTTTTGTTCAAGGGAAATTTAATTCGCCATTATATGATGATTACGACTACAAAGATAAAATATATCTCGGCGATATTAACTTTTCATACAACTACAATTTTTACTTTTTTGGTGCCGGAGCCACAATACAACAGCTAAATGGTTATTCCAATATTAATACGCAATTTTATTATTTTAAGTTATCTTGGATGCCCGAAAATACTTTTAGTATTAGCTTAAAACCTGCATATACAAAAACCGACGACAATAGAGAAGGTTATTCTTTAGGAGGTAAAGTTTTCTATTCTCCCTATTATTTCTTAAATTTTACTTTGTCAGGGTTTGTCGGAAAAAGAGTTTTTTATTTTGATCCTGATTATTTAACTTTATTCAATCAGTATGAAACCCAGAGAAATTCTTACGGTATTAATATGAAAATTATTCCTGTTAAATATTTGACTGTAGTAGCCGGATATAATTTTGCCGATTTTACCGATTACAATATTACATACTACACGATAGGCTTAAAATATATTATCCGGTTATGACCGATTGTTGTAAAATTTGTTATTAACTATAGAATAATAGTATCCGAGAAATACGAATTGAGGGAATTATTTTTAGAAGAGTCTAAAATAAATTTTGCGGAAAGGGTGGGATTCGAACCCACGGTACGCTTGCACGTACACACGCTTTCCAGGCGTGCCAGTTCAGCCACTCCTGCACCTTTCCGAAAAAAATTAAGATTATTAATATAAATAAATAGATGTAATTTGGGAAACTATTTTTTCATTAAATCAAAAACTGTTTCTATATTTGTTCTTTAATTTGTTAAAAAATATGAAAAAATTTGCCCCATTATTTATTATTATCGCCGCTTCCCTCTGGGGAGTTGACGGAATTGTATTCCGCCCGGCTTTGTACACACTTCCTGTCGGACTTGTAGTTTTTATCGAAAGCGCCGTAGTGTCAATCCTTTTTATTCCTATTTTATATAAGTTTAGGGATGAAGTAAAACTCCTTTCCAAATCGGAGATTTTGACATTTTTAGGAGTCGCATTTTTTGGCGGTGCTCTCGGAACAATGGCAATTACAAAAGCGCTTTTCTACGTCAATTATGTTAATCTTTCAATTGTTATATTAATTCAAAAATTTCAACCTCTCTTTGCCATTACACTTGCGGCAATAATCTTAAAAGAAAAACTTAGCAAGGAATTTTTTATTTGGGCTGCTTTTGCAGTTGTAGGCTCATATTTTCTCACGTTCGGTTTTAATACCCCGAACTTCAGTTTGGAAAATAAAACTTTAATTGCCGCTTTGTTTTCACTCCTTGCCGCATTTAGCTTTGGATTTTCAACTGTCCTTAGCAAAAAGGCAATTAAAAACGTATCGCACACAACCGCAACAATCATTAGATTTTATTTCACATCTCTGATTATGATTTTTATTTTAATCGGTACCGGCGAATATTCCGCATTTAACCTTATTACCGAAAAACAAATTATGATTTTTCTTGCAATTGCATTTTCAACCGGCGGACTTGCGATTTACCTTTACTACATCGGACTTAAATATGTTTCCGCTTCGGAATCCACGATACTGGAGTTGGCTTTCCCCGTTACTGCAATTTTTTTGGAATATGTAATTCACGGGAAACTTCTTGGCATTCCACAGTGGATTGGAGCCGTAATTTTAATTTACAGTATTTATAAAATCACACGGCTTTATTCTTCGTAAATTATTAAACCTAAAAAATTTTCCTTAAAGTTTCCGCAATTTTTTGATTCGGTTCCGAAATTTGCTTCAAACTATTACGAAAAAAAAGCGGAGATATTTCTATCCCCGCCTCGGTTAAGCTAAAAAATTAATATTTCTTTTACAAATCCAAAGGATAAACAAACGAAACTCTCGGCTCAATTCTCTTTTGTGTTTCGTATGAAAGGATTGTATCATCAGCGCCGTAAACCGGTTGGAATGTCCATTTGTAAACCATCGAAACAATCAAGAACGGATACGGCTTGTAGCCGAATTCGGTAAAGAATAACGAGCGATTATCGAGAGTGAAAATTTCTGTCTCGCTGCCAATATCGGTTTTGTCATATCCGGCTCTAAATAAAAAAGGCATTCCGGAGGGAGCAACTTCCGTACCTAAATGAAGTAATCCGCTATTCGGACGTTTATCCAAACGCAAGTAGCTTCCTTTGATGTCAAAAGTACCCAATACCTTAACTAACAAACCGCCGTACCAGCCATTGTCTTCAGACATATCCGCATTCTGAAGATTTTTTAATTTACTGCTTACCGTACCATTATTGTTGTTATAATTGAATCTGTCCAATTCATAGAGTGCATCAAAATAAGCAGGCATATATTGACTTCCGTTTATGGTTCGTTCCAATTTCATCCGAACATTGAACAATGGGAAGTTCATATCAAAAAAGAGCCCGTATGCTTGTCCGTGCCCGAAATTGATAATTTGAGTATAAGTGTAATATGCTTTTAAATTAAACATCGGATTGGAAAATATCGGCAATCCCAAATCGGCGGAAACGATTTGCGGACGGTCAATTGTTGAATCCGAAACAAAATTGCTATCTGCAAGATTATAATGACCTGTAATTACCCCTGAGTTATTATCTAAGTCGGTAGCGTAAGAAACACCAAATTCAAGTCCTCCGATAACCGGAATTGTGCCGGCACCGGTAAATTTCAGGGGACGCACGAAAGCGCGAGCTCCGACAACACCGGGCGAAGCAAAATTACCGTAAATTGTTTCAAGTCCGAATTTATCGGTATCAAAATCAAATGTAAGTCCGATTGTGCGGGCGTCAAAACTCGGACTGTTGTTGTAATCATAAATAATATTTCCATAACCAAGCGTAGCGTAATCAAGTGCTCCGGCACGGATATAAAGCGGATCGTGTTTATGTCCCCAGCGGACATAACGAATAATGCTGAGATAATCGCCGACAGTTTTAAAATCTTCGGAACGTAAACCATCAGAGTTAAATTCCAAGTTTAGATCGAGTCCCATTCCAAATTTACCAACAGCAACTTCAGGACGAAATCGGAAAGTAAAGTAAGGTGAGCCGTTAATCCACGTAGTTCCAAGACCGCCTTGCAGCATTCCTGCATCCTGCTGATTAAAATCGAACTGTGAAAAAACCGGCGACGTAAAGAAAAGCGCCAAAATAATTACTGCTATTTTTTTCATATTAACCTCAAATTGTTGTTTTTCAAATGTAATAAATATTTCTTTAAATTGATATTTATCTCATCACGGCAAGTTTCTGAATTTGTGTTATTTCTTTCCCGTTTTTCTTCATCTTAATCTTGTAAAAATAAACTCCGTTGGCAATCATGTCACCATCCTGATCACAACCGTCCCATAAAATTTTATTAAAGTCATAATTTAATTCGGATGGCAAAATTTTCATTTCACGAATTTTTCGTCCGGCTATTGTGTAAATATCAATTGTCATTTCATCCGGAATTTGTGTAAGCTTAAAAGTAAAATAAGTTACATCACTAAAAGGATTGGGATAATTATAAACTTTCAGCAGTTTTGCCTCTTCATCTACGGTAAACGATTTGGTAATGCCGGCACTGTCGGATAAAGTGCCCAACGCATTCTTTCCCAAAACGGTTAATGTGTAACTTCCACTTTTTAATCGGGGAGTATAAATAACTTTAACTTTAGGATTTTCCGCTGAAAACGAAACTGCAACATCGGAATTATTAGAAAAATAAACCGGTTCGTTATTCAAGAAAATCGTAATAGCGGAAGTATCGCTAATCGGCACAAGTGTTTCGTCATTCAGCAAAATAATTATTTCCGGATGAGATGAAATATACTCGCCGTCAATTATATCATTCCCGTTAAAAGTTATTTCCAAATGCGGCTTAGTAGTATCCGAAAGTACCACAAAAGGATGTGAATAGTAGTTGTTGTCTTTGTAAAGTTCCGGTATTTTATTTGAATCGTCAACTGAAATAATAAAAGCCATGTTACCTGAGCCGTAATCAACCGGCACAATATATTCAAAACTAAACTTTTTATTCTCTTCCGGTTCAATTGAAGTAGTAAAATCTTTAAGCAATACCGTAGAATTATCCGATTTCTTCAACTTAAGTTTAACACTCACTGAATCAGCCTTTGTTTCACCGACATTATAAACGGAATAATTAAGTCTGTTGCTTTCGCCAATGCGGATGCTATCTTTTAGTATCGAAACAACTTGATAGTTCATTGAAAGTTCAGCAACTCCTTTATAGTTAACACCAATCGAATTAAGTTTCGGTGATTCCATTTCTTGATTTGCTTTAAATTCAGCAAGCAACTTAATGTGCAGATAATTCGAATCATTTAAAAATGATAAATCAGCCGCACCACTTGCGAGATTAAGATAATTTAATGTATCGAAAATATCACTGTTTCTTTCTCCCAATATTCTATAATTTATTTCCGCACCTTGAGGAAGCGAGTCACTCACAACCAGCGAATCCCAACTTGATGCCGGACCGATTAGAGTAGTAGTTAGGGAGCCGGCAGCGTATATCCTACGAATAGTTGTATCAATTTGCACTCTGCCTTCGTATGGTTTTGAATATGCCTCGGGCATTGTTCCGGATGCCGCCCCACGTTTACCCAAAAACGCCCAGGAACCTCTGAAAACCAAACTATCAATATATACACTACCGAATTCTTTTATTTTATTTTTTAATTCCGTTGAAAGATTACCCGCGCCTTCATCCGAAACCGCAAAAGCGACAAAGTATTTTGCGGAAATAGTATCTAAAAAGTTAAAATATCTATTTGCCTCCGAACTCCCTCCACCAAGTAAATCAAAATGTTCATATTCAATAAATTTATAAGTCGAATCATCAAACAAACAAACATGGTGTCCTCTTAATGTGTTTTCCGGAATAAAAGTTTGTCCGTTTTCCGTAATAACAGCGGTATTTCCGTCATTAAAACCTGCAGAAATTAATTGAAAGCGGATATAATTTGAATCCAACACAATTTCATTATCAGCCGCTAAATTAATAAAATTATTTCTGCTAAAACTCACCGAATCATTTTGCAAGAATTTATAATTATTACCTACAAAAGTAGAAATTGTTTTGCTGTAATTTTCGCTTCCATCTATTTTAGCCTTCAACCAAACTCTTTTTCCGAAAAAATCATCCGGATAATTTACTCTTGTAATTATTGTATCAAACGGAACTTCAACCGATATTACATTACTAAAATCCGAAGAAAGACTAAACTCCACATTATACTTTTGACCGGACGTTTGTAAGACGGGATTTAATAAATTCAATGTTGAAATTGCACTGTTCTCATTATCGTAATCAAATAGTAATTTTACCGAAGAAGAATAAACAGTATATGAAATATTCAAAGAATTATCGTCTTCATATATTTCATCTATATCGTTATTCTTGTCTAAATCAACGACAAGATTATGCACGCCGGGCTTAGACAAAATAGGAATTGCGAAACTTAGAGAATCAATATATTCGGGTAATTCGACCTTCTTTGTTAAATAGTAATTGCTCTCTTGGTTAAATAAGTCTTTGATTTCAATTAATAGCGAATCATCGGTTACTTTTCCCAAATTGTAATATTTCAAAGTAATATTCAGACTATCGTATAAATCATTAGGTGTATCCGTGGAAAATGCGATACAACTGTTATCAATTCTAATATTAGGTTTTTCGGGTAGTTTTACTTTAATTATTGGATCACCGACCAATTCGTTAGTATATGTAAACAGTTTATAAACACCGTTATCTCCATAATTATTAAGCATTTCACTTTTTGCCAGCCTATGGGCATCTCCGATGTTTAATACCGAATCAACCAATAATTTTTTATAAAATATCTCGGGAAATAACGTAGCGGTAGTAGTAAATCCAAGTGATGAATTACCCAAATAATTAATAGCTTGTCCACCATCTTTAACAACAAACTGTTCCGAAAAAGATGTTACGTCAGGTTCGCCGTACTTGCCGGTAGAACAACCAAAATCGGAGATTACCGGATTTCTATTAATAACATTCTGTAATTGATCCGCCTGAGTAATTGAATTATCCCAAGTTTGAGTACCGCTATGTCCAATATATCCAATAATAAGCGAACCGTTTGAAATTGTTTCATCAATTTCTTCCTGAGAATAAGGACCGAAATTAGTAATCGGATCAACTGTTTTATAGAAGTGCTTGAAATTGCCACCCACTGGTTTTGGCTTCACAAAATTATCAATCACATAATCATTTGCGCTTTTAAACATAGCTATTTGTGACGGCTCCGTAAAATTTCCACCGGAAAAAAATATGTATCTCTTGTTCCATGTATCAAACTGTTTTGTCTCATAATTAATAAGTTTTTCCAAATAATATTGGAACTCGCCGTTATTTCTAACAGGTAAACGACCTACACTCATTTGCTGAATACTTGCGCCGGTACTATCCCAAATAGTAAACCAAATATCACTTATCGGATACCCGAAAGAAGGGACAAAGTCCGGTTCGTGTGGTGAACCGAAATTTTGTTCCTTCCGCCCAAAATAATCATAAGTCGGTTTACCGACAATAAAAACATAATGCGGATACGGAGTTTGCCAATCATAGTGTGTAATTTTAAGAAAATCTCTAATTGGCTCGGGAGAAAAGAAACCGTAATTGAATTCATCATAAATGTCAAAAACATTAACGACTTTAGTAGTTACCCCGTAATATTCGGAAATTTTCCCGATATATTGCTCCGCCGTATTCATTAAGGACGGATGTGTAATTAATATATAATCGGCTTGGTTAGAGGAATTTCTTAGATTAATGAAATTTTTTGAATAATAGAATTTCGGATGAGAAATTTTTGATTCATCGACAAAACAAAATTTATCTTTATTGGAGATTGAATCGGCAAAAATAATTTGTCCGTTACTGGCAGATAAATTGTATTTAGTATATTTCCGGCCAAATTTCCAAAGGACAAAATCGTTTGTGTTTACATTTTGTAAAACCAAATTAAACGGTTTACGATTTTCAATAAAATTAAATTGAAAATTAAGAGAATCGGTATCGGAGTAGAGATAGCGAGGATATTCTATTTCGTACCAATCAAAAATGCAAACATTTAATTCCGCCTCCGTTTGTAACGATTTGATTGTAAGATTATTTTGTCCGTTATTCAGCAAATTCGAGTTTAAAACATTCTCTATTACCGCTTGTCCGTACTTATCTATTGAAACTGTATCGCCAAAATTTTCATTATTCAATCCAATTGTAATATTGTGTGCTTCATTAACAATATCCGATGCATAATCTTGTAATTTAATGAACAATTTCACTGTTTCATTAGGATAAACATGATCGACATTAAATTCCCTGTTTCCGGTTCCGACACCAAGATTCCCTTCATGCCAAGTTTTATTCTTACACCAAAACGGCATTTCCCACGTAACTCTGGAATCACATGAAAAATCGAACCATTTGTTTTTCTCGAAATGTTCAATTTCAGAATAATATTTTAACGTGTCGTTTGATACAACTTCATTACCATTTGAAATTTTTACTCGCTTACCTTCGGCTCCGCCCCACGTTAACCAATAAACGGTCGTATCGGTATAACGCCCGAGGTATTCTTTATATGCCTCACCATCCGAGCTGATCTCGCGATGATGCCCGCCCATATTTCGTATGCCGACAAATTCTATAAAATCTTCTTCATCAAAGGTTAAATCATTTTCTCCGCTAACAAAAATAGGAATCTCCTCTCCTTTAAGGAACATAGCAAAAGTTTGAGGATTTATTGCCGAAACATTAATCCCCAAATTCACCAAATCGTTTTTATCTATTCTGTAAATGCCATCTTTTGCCGTACCGATTTTTATGTAAGTTTTAGAATAGTCAATCCAAGAATCGGTTGTATCCTTATAATAATTAATATCATCAGCCCTGTTGCTTTTAAAATAAATGTCTTTATTTACTAATATTTCAGACAAAAATAAATTATTAAGTTTATTAAGTTTTTGATAATTTGGATTGTTATTAAACTTTATCGAAACTTCTATTTTTTTATTTTTAACTGTTGTACGGGTAAGATTATCAAAATCAAATAACTTAATTTTTAAATGTAAAATATAATAATCATCCCACCAGAAACAGCCTTTAACGTTAAACAGTTTCTCCTCTGCCGGAATTTTCTTTAGAGCAATCTTTTCGTACTTAACCGTTGAATCATTTACCGCTATTGCTTTGCTGTTTACTTCAGGAATGGCCGGTATTTGTTGTTTACTTAAAACGGAAACCGTTATCTTAGGGCTGCGTGTAAAGGGAATATTAATATACAAATCCTTCTCGGGTAAGATAAATTCGCCTGCTTTTACGGGATTATTAAAATCGGGGAAATGTATATACTTGTTTTTCCCTTTTTTTATTATGTTAAAGTTTGTGATATTTGTAAGTGAAATAACTAGTTGGTTGTCGGTAATAACTTGTTTTTCAACCCTAATTTGAGCTCTTATTAATACATTAAAAAATAGGAACAGAGTTATTATGAATTTCTTTTTCATGCTTCCTCATAGCAATATAATTTACTTATTAAGTTAATTATGGAGAAAATAAATATCAATATTTTATTTCAAAAATTAGGACTTAAAGAATATAGTTTATGTAATATCAATATCACATCTATCACCCTTAACGATTTAACAAAACTATTGCAAAAAGTAGTTGTAACCACTACTACCCCACGGTTAATTACAACATTTAACTTGGATTTTTTAAAAATAGCATCTAAAGATAAATCCTTTAAGAAAATTTGCAAGAATTCATTTATCAATTTGCCTGACGGGATAGGAATAACCAGCCTTATAAAAATTAAGTATAAAAAAAATATCAGAAGAATAACAGGGAATGACATTTTCCCAATTCTGCTGCAAATTGCTAAAACGAATAACTTAAAAATTGCAATTGTAGGTAGTACGGGCAATACATCAAAAAAGGTAGAACAACGCATTTTAAAAGAATTTTCTTTTTTAAAAAGTAATCTTTTAATTATTTCCCCACCTCTTTATTTTGATTTTGACGAGTATGAAAACAATAAGGTAATTACTACAATTGTATCATTTAAGCCTGATATTGTTTTTGCTGCTTTAGGTTGCCCGCGACAAGAAAAATGGCTGTATAAACATATGGGGCTATTTAACAGTAAATTAAACATTGGGATTGGTGCAACACTGGATTTTTTTGCAGGCACAAAGAAAAGAAGCCCTGTTTTTCTTCAAAAAATTGGACTTGAGTGGACTTGGAGATTAATCAACGAACCCAAAAGACTTTTTAGAAGATACTTACTCAAAGACCTCCCGTTCTATATTAACAAAATTATTACAGGAAAATATTAAACTTACTTAACTAATAATTCATTTAATATCTTAGAATATTTTTCAGTTATTTTTTCAAAGGAGTAATTCTTCAAGTTCCGGAAATTATACTCACCCATTTCTTTTCTTTGTTCTTCTTCTAAATTTAGAAAACTAATAATTGCAGCCTTAAGACTATTCAAATTATTGTTGAAATAAATAACCCCTTTATTCGATAAAATATTTTGAAATACCGGAAGTTTAGTTAATAACAACGGTTTTTTATAAAAGGAAGCTTCAAAGTTGACTATTCCGAAAGCCTCAAAATCAGTAGGCAAAATTAAAGAAGAACAACTTTCCAATAAATTTTGTTTATTCTCTTCCGTTACTGTTCCAAGTAAATGAATTCGATTATCTTCTCTAACTATATTTCTTAATCCCGAGGATAAATCATTTTCCGAAATCGTTAATACCAATTGATATTCCGTTTCTATCGCGGAAAAAGCTTTTATTAACAAATCTATTCTTTTATTCTTTTCGGGACGTCCAAGAAAGAGTAAAAATTTTCCATAATTATTTTGCTTATTGCTTGTTTCTTTCTTATGTGGATTGAAGTAATGAGGAATTAATTCAATTTTATCTATAATAAAAGGGAATTTATTTATCCAATAATCTTTTTCAATATTTGTAAAACAAATAATCTTATCTGAATTCTTTAATATCCTCGGCACGCAATATTTATCATGAATTTTTTTCACAAGTCGATAGTTATCAGTGTGGAAATGAAAATGCGGCGTTACAATAATTTTCTTTTGCATCTTCTTCGCAATATTCACGGCTTGAACCGCATAATAATAACTTACTTGATTTACACTTAAAATATCAAAATCTATTCTAAATGCTTGTGACAAATTTGGGATAATTTCATAGGGCTTAAAACTTGAAAGATAAATAACATCGCTTAACTTTTCTTCTGCAATTCTCTTTTCATAATGTGTAGTTGTTATTACTTGATAATCAAATCCTAACTCGTCATAAATTTTTAATCTGTCGGAAACAAACTTTTCCATACCTCCGATTGAAGGATAAAATGAACGGGTTAATTCAAGAATTTTCATGTTGTAATATTTTCTCAATTTCTTTTATAACACTTTTTACCGAAACTTTTCGGATACAAATCGGTTCATTCATTTTACAATTCCATTCGCACCCTTTGTATTCACAATCTTCAAATAAGTATTTGGTTTTTGAATCACCTGGTTTTGGCAAATATCTGCCGAAGTTCCCCAATCCTATTATTGCAATAATATTAACTCCTGTTGTTAAAGCAATATGTGTGATTCCGGAATCTAATCCTAAAAAAACTTTAGAGCGATTTATTATCGAATGAAGCTCACTTAATTTATATTCATTAAATGAAAATGTAACAAATTGATGAATATTGTATTTGTTAAAGTTTTTCGCCTGACTCTTTGAACAAACAACGAGAATTTTTCTTCCCTTAAAATTATTTACTATTTGAATATAATTAATTAAAGGCCAATCTCGTTTTTTATCAGAAGAAAAAGGAGCAATCACAATCTCATAATCTTGCAGCACTTTTTTCTTAACAAACAGATTAAACTTTTCAGGTAAAACCTTATTATTACTAAATTTTTTAAATAAGTGTTCAATTCGTAAATATTCATTAAATATATTATTACCTATTTGATTAGTGTAAAATTTATCGGTTCTTTTAGGAAAAACCTTTTTTAGCGATTTCCAAGTATTATTAAAAGAAAACGTTTCGAATGCACCAATGCAGAGAGCCAAAGAATCATTCCAAGTTGCTCTTACGGATGTAAGATTATAAACTGAAGTAAAATTCATTTTTCTCAATTTTAAAATAATTTTTACTCTATATAAATAGTTGTACTTGTATTTATCTACGTTTATTGGAAAAATTTCAAATTTGCCTTGATAATCATCAAAAAGTCTAATATGCTCCTTGTTGATTAATAAAAATACTTTTCCGAAATTCGTTAAGAAAATATTAGTATCTAACAAAGGACCAGTTACAACCAAATCTCCGATATTGCCCGTATTAATGAACAGGATATTATTTGAGGGAATATTTTTAGACTCTAATATTCTAAAAAAAATTAGCAATAAAAAATCTATTAATGATTTCACATATATAAATAAAGCTTGTACTATACTTTTCATATTTTAATGATTTTCCTCAGGCGCAATATAAAAGGAGAATTAAAATAATCATCATGTCGTAAAATTTTAATAGGGATAAAAAAAACAATTAT
>CAZMZM010000027.1:0-29669 GCA_964570865.1 uncultured Melioribacter sp. | reverse complement strand
GCTCCGACAATTGCAACTTTTTCAGCTTTTCTTAATTGTGTTTCGTCAGAGGATTTCAGTAAATCTTCTAATTTTGTTATAGTCATTTTTATTTACTCATTTAATTAAAATTACAATTATAAAAATACTTTAAAATCTTAATTATTCTTAAACTTTTAAAAATCTTTCCTTTTTAATAGCAATACAGCCAAATAAAGATAAACCGATAATTGTAATACGGCTACTCCTAAGGGCAAAAAACTATCGATTGGTTGCGAAAAAGCAATTGAAGCCGTAATTCCCGCTAAATCGGAAGATTGAGGAACTATGTAGTAAAGTATGTTCAAAAGATACCTCCAAAATGCGCCATCAAGAAAAACCAGTATTGTATCCTTCGAGTTTAGAATCGGAGAGACCGCAATAAAAATCAGATATGAAATCATCATTGCGGAGACAGAATTTTGCCATTTAACTCCCATTAAGATAATCAGAGAATAAAAGAGAGAAAATACTAACGTAATAGCGGGAATAATTAATAAAAAACTCAAACTCCAGTCGCCTAAATAAATTCCGACTAATAACCAAGTTCCCAAAACGAGAAAGGAAATATTCAGGAAAATAACGAAAATTCCGCCTAAAAATTCACCTAATAACAACTCAAATCGTTTTACCGGTCTTGAGAGAAAAAACTCAACAGTTCCCTTTTCCAAAATTGATGGAATCAGCCCCGAAACAGCGAATATGGAAATAAACAATCCGCCTCCGAAAAGGGGCATTGCTACGGCAGTTTTGAAAAACATCGCCGCGATAAGGAAAATATCCGTTACTTCTTTATGTCTTCCTTTAAATTTTATTACCGGAGCAATTTCCTGAATATTAAACGAATTGAACACAACAAGTAATACGGCTAAAACAAATATAGAAATTCCGAAGAAAAACCAAACTATCTTTTTGGAAGAAAGTTCTTTAACTGCAAATTTTGAAATCGTAAAAATATTATTCATCACTTCCCTCCTCATTATCAATTGTATCAATAAAGAACTCCTCGAGCGAAACTTTTAACGCCCCGCTTCCTTTTACGATAACTCCGTTTTTTCTTAAAATATCAATTAAATTATTAAGAGTTTCGTAATTTGAGTTTTTGAGAATAATTCTACTTCCATCAATTTTATAGTCTATTGTTTGCAATGCGGGTATGGAATACAACTTTTCAGTCGAGTTATCAATATCAACAAAGAAAGAATTATCATTTTCCAGTAAATCGTCAACAGTTCCTGTTTTTACAAGTTTTCCTTTATCCAAAATTGCAACTTTGTCACAAATCATTTCAACCTCGGAAAGGAGATGACTGTTGATAAAAATTGTTTTTCCTTTATTCTTTAACTCGAAAATAAAATCTCTAATTTCTTTCCGCCCGATCGGATCAACGCCGTCAGTAGGTTCATCTAAAAAAATAACCTTCGGATTATGAATTACCGCTTGTATCAATCCAAGTCGCTGCATCATTCCTTTGGAATACGTATTAATCTTCCGTTTAGATGCTTTTTGTAATTTGAATCTTTCGAGATAATTATTAATCGGTTCATCAAGCTCATTTTTCTTCATCCCCGACAACTCACCGAAAAAGTATAATGCCTCAATCCCCTTTAAATAATTCGGGAATTTGTGATTTTCCGGCAAGTAACCAATCTCTCTATGAATTTTAATATCGGGAACCTTCTTCCCCAGAATATTCAACTCTCCGGAATCAACGGAAATCATCCCGAGCAGGGCTTTTATCAGCGTGGTTTTTCCTGCTCCGTTTGCGCCCAACAACCCGAATATTGAACCTTCTTCGACAGAGACGGATAAATCATTAAGAGCCGTTACCTTTTCCCTGCCGGAATCGGGATAATTTTTAGTTACATTTTTAACTTCAATCGCATTCATAAGTTTTCCCATAATTTTTCCTTTATGACGAAACTTTTTTTAATAAGTTCTCTCTTTATTATAAAAGTAGTAAACCCACGGCAATAAATAACAAAAAACATCGCAAATTTCTTTTACTACAAAATTAAATTATATTTCGATATATTAGGTTAGTTAATTATTAATAGGAGTTATAAATGGAAGCACTTACAGGACTTTCAATTGTCATTATTTTTGCAGTATTATTTTTCTTAATTCTCTTTTTCTACTTTATTCCCGTTAACCTTTACATTACGGCGTATTTCTCAGGTGTAAAAGTTAAAATCATGAAAGATTTGGTGGGAATGCGTTTTAGAAAAGTACCGCCGGTAATTATTGTACGAAGTTTAATTACGGCATCAAAAGCAGGTATTACATTGGACACATCCAAATTAGAAGCTCATTATCTTGCGGGAGGCGATGTAATAAAAGTGGTAAACGCCCTGATTTCGGCAAATAAAGCTAATCTGAATTTAGATTTTGAACGTGCTACGGCTATTGATTTAGCGGGACGCGACGTACTTGAAGCAGTTAAAATGTCTGTAATCCCAAAAGTTGTTCAAACACCGGTAGTTACAGCAGTCGCTAAAGACGGTATTCAGCTTAAAGCCCTTGCGAGAATAACGGTAAGAGCCAACATCGACCGGCTTGTCGGAGGAGCAGGTGAGGCAACCATACTTGCACGTGTCGGAGAAGGAATTGTTTCGACGATTGGGTCAAGTCAAAGTCATAAAAATGTTTTGGAGAATCCCGATTCAATCTCAAAAGTAGTTCTTCAAAAAGGGTTGGATTCGGGTACGGCTTTTGAAATTCTTTCTATAGACATTGCGGATGTTGATGTTGGCACGAACATCGGCGCTATTTTACAAACTGACCAAGCCGAAGCCGACCTGAAAGTAGCCCGAGCTAAAGCCGAAGAAAGACGTGCCGCCGCCGTAGCAGCCGAACAGGAGAACAAAGCTGAAATTGCAAGAATGCGTTCTAAAGTAATTGAAGCCGAAGCTGAAGTACCAATGGCAATAGCTGAAGCCTTCAGAAACGGAAATTTGGGAGTTATGGATTATTATAATCTTAAAAATATTCAGGCTGATACCGAAATGAGAGAATCCATCGCCAAGCCAACTGAAACAAAAGGAAAAAACCCGGATAAACAGTAGGGAAAAGCAATTGATAATGGATAATGGAGAATGGAGAAATGAAATTCCGTCTCCCGAGGAATGGAACGGATTTAACGGATTGAGGATTGATAATGGATAATGGCGTATTTGAAATATTATTGGCAATCTATATTATCTTTACTTTTATAGGTGGTATTTTAAAGAAAAAGAAGAAAAATGATGCCGAAAATGCTGCGGCAAATCGTAGCGATATCACGGTTGAGGCTGCTTCAACTTCAAAACCTCAGAATGATGTCGCTCGTGATTTCTTCAGCGAGATGCTTGGCTTAGAAACTGCTCCTCGTCAGGATGAATATACCGATTATAACGAAGACGAAGAGAGTGAAGATCATGATTTTATTGAGTTGAGGAATAACGAAGAATCCCCGACATGGAACCCTGAATCTGAATTTAACGACTCCGAGTTTGAACAAAATTCAGTCCCTCCGGTCGATAACCTCGCTTCCGAATATGTTCCGGGAAAGAAAAAGAGTGAGTTCCAATCCCCTGAACAGAACGATTACCATTTATCAGAAAATGAAAGTAGTTATTTTATTCATGAGTATTCGGAATCCGGACTAATTGAAAAACTTAGAAATCCTTCTTCATTAAGAGACGCAATCCTTTTATCCGAAATTATCGCAAGACCAAAAGCTCTCCGGAAAAATGGCTAAAAAGTTTGTTCTAAAAAAGTCAGGCGGACTACGCGAAAAATACACACAGATTGACCCGTCGCGATTTACAATAAATTACGAAATGGAGTTGAACCGCTCGCAATACGAAGCGGCAACAGCTGTCGAAGGTTCATATTTGGTAATTGCCGGCGCCGGTACAGGTAAAACAAGAACGCTCGTTTACCGCGTAGCTCGTTTGGTTGAGATGGGAGTTGACCCTTCCTCGATTCTATTACTTACTTTTACACGCAAAGCTGCTCGCGAAATGATGAACCGCGCGTCGGTAATTTTAGATTCCCGTTGTGAAAAGGTAAACGGCGGAACTTTCCATTCATTTGCCAATATTACTCTCCGCAAATACGGACGATATGTTGGCTTGAACTCCAACTTCACAATACTTGACCAAGGAGACAGCGAAGATGTGATTAATTTAATCCGTTCGCAGCTTGACTTAGGAAAGATAAAAAAACGCTTCCCCAATAAATCCACATTGATTAAAATTTATTCCCTTGCGCGAAACACTACAATTAAACCGGAAGAAATAATCGAAACGGATTATCCTCACTTCCTCCCTTTTATCGAGCAGATATTGGGAATTTTTAAAGTTTTTGAAAATTACAAACAACAAAATCAGCTTTTGGATTATGACGATTTACTTATTAAATTAAACTCTTTTCTTAAACAAGATAATCCGGCACTTGAGTATTTTTTATCCCGCCTTGAGTTTATAATGGTTGACGAATATCAGGATACAAACCATATCCAATCCGAAATAGTAAAAAATCTTGCACGAAAAAGAAGCAACGTTATGGTTGTCGGCGATGATGCTCAATCAATATACTCCTTTCGAGGTGCTAACTTCATGAACATCATGGAGTTCCCAAAACTATTTCCCGACACGAAAATTATTATGTTGGAAGAAAACTATCGAAGTAATCAGGGTATTCTGAATTTTGCCAACCATATCATCAAACATTCGATTAATAAGTTTGAAAAAAATCTTTATACAAGAAAAACCTCGGATGAACTTCCCGCTATTGTTTCGTCAAAGAATGAAAATATGCAATCAAGATTTATCGTTGATAAAATCCTTGAGTTGAGGGAAGAAGACGTTCCACTCAATGAGATTGCAGTCCTTTTCCGGTCCTCTTATTTCTCTTTCGACTTGGAAGTGGAACTCACTAAAGCAAACATACCATTCGTTAAATTCGGCGGAATGAAGTTAATCGAAAGTGCACATATTAAAGATTTACTCGCTTTTATGCGGATTTCAGTAAACCCTAAAGACTTAGTGAGTTGGTACAGGGTTTTACTTTTACACGAAGGAATCGGGCCCAAAAAAGCGCAGCGTTTTTTAAATGCTCTTTCACAAATGGAGATTAATTTTGATGCGGATATAGTTAAATATGATAACGCACAGTTCGGAAAATTCAGCACAATGATTGAGTTTCTGCACGATTTACACCGCGATAAACACACTCCGGCTGAGATTGCCGATATTGCCTTTGATTACTACCGCCCCTTATTTATGGATAAATATAACGACCACAATAAGCGAAAAAAAGATATCGATATGTTTATCAATATTGCCTCCAATTATCGTTCTATCGATTCGTTCCTTGCAGATATGGCACTCGAACCGCCCCGCGACAGCGTAGTTGATGTGGATGCCGAATATGATGAGGAGGAATACGTAACCCTCTCTACAATTCATTCCGCCAAAGGGCTTGAGTGGCATACTGTTTTTATTATCAACTTGCTTGAGGGATTTTTCCCCTCTTCTCAATCTTTCGGGAAAATAGAAACGTTAGAAGAAGAACGCCGCTTGATGTACGTTGCTTCCACCAGAGCCAAGCAAAACCTTTTTGTTTCCTATCCGATGAACATTTTCGATCGGTTTTCCGGCACAACGCTTGCAAAACCTTCACGATTTATTTCCGGTATTTCTGAAGAACTGGCGGAAGAATGGATTATTGAAGAAGAATTTTAGTAATATATTATTTATTCATATCTAATATTTCTCTATTTATTAATATTTTTTTATGAATTAACAACAATGAAATTACTTTTCGAATTATTGTTTTTCTTCCTTCCGCCTGTCAAGCACGCATTGTTCAAGAGAACTGCTTCCTGTATTGCCGATTTTGAATTGCTCATCTTCAAATATTTCTTCGGATTACGTTATACTGATTTAGCAGCATACAAGTCGGACATAATCCGAAAGTTAAACGCCGAAACCGATTTCGATTACACTAACTATTATATTTGAATTACGAGTGTGATTTATCACACTTGTAATAAAATTTAATCTAAAAAGTATTTCATTTTTTATATTTTTAGAATTAACATTTTAATAACTAATGCAGGCAATATGTTTATTAATCTAAGTGATATTCCCGGACCAAAAAATTTAATGCTCGATTATCTTTACGAATTTGAAAACGTAGAGAAATACTACCTAAAAAACTTCCGTGATGAGGAAACAATTGAACACCATCTTACAATTACTTCGGAGCGGAATTTACTTCACAGACAAAAATTGGTTGAAATAATTAAATCGCAGTATAAAAGCTATTCCCCTTCCCAGCTCACAAAAAAGAACATTAATTCCCTTCTGTCTAATAAAACCCTTGCGGTAGTTACTGCTCAGCAGCTTGGTTTATTCGGCGGACCTTTAAACTATTTATATAAAATAATTACCGCAATCAAACTAACGACACAACTTAAAGAAAAATACGAAGAGATTAATTTTGTGCCGATTTTTTGGCTTGAAGGCGAAGACCATGGATTAGAAAATGCAAATAAAATCTACACTTATACAAAAGATAATCAGATAAAAAAAGTTGAGTATTCCGGTGCGGTAAATCCCGAAGACAACTTAAACAGTGTCGGTGATATTATTTTAGGCTCAAATATTGACAATTCAATTGATAATCTCTTATCCCTTCTGAAAAAAACCGAATACACAGATGAATTGAAAAATCTCCTAAAAAACACTTTTATGGAAGGAAAAACTTTTACCGAAGCATTCCGGAAATTACTGTTTAATATTTTTGACGAATACGGTTTAATTATATTTGATTTTAACATGAGCGAGACTAAAAGTTTAGCGCGTGATATTTTTACGGAAACCGTTAAAAACTGGGAAGCCCTTTCACTCCTTGCCATTCAAAGAAGCGCTCGTCTTGAAGCGGAATATCATGTACAGTTAAAGATACATCCGGTTAATCTTTACATTTTTGAAAACGGTCGGAGATACCGTCTTGAACCGCACGAGAAAGGATTCAGAATAGGCACAAAACGCAAAATTATTTCCGAAGCCGAACTAAACGAATTGATAGCAAAATCACCTGAGCATCTCAGTCCGGATGTTTTTCTTCGTCCGATAGTCCAGGATTTTATTCTTCCGACTGCTATTACCGTTGCCGGTCCGAATGAAATCAACTACTTCCCGCAGTTAATTCCATATTACGAGTATTTCGGGATTGAGTCGCCGATACTTTTCCCGAGAGCTTTCGTAACGTTAAACGAAACTTTTTTACAGAAAAAGATTGACCTTTACAAATTGAAATACAGAGACATATTTTTGTTAGACGAAAAAGAACTTACCGCCAAAATATTAAGTTCGGATCCTACTTCTCAAGTAGGCAAAATTTTTGACGAAACCGAACATGAGATTGACTTTACATTAGATCGATTAAAAGAAAAACTTTTCGCAATTGATCCGGACTTATCAAAAGATGCAAAAGAAGTTCGGGATGGAATTTTGAAATTGATGGGTATCCTCAGAACAAAAGCGGAAAGTTCTAATTCGTCGAAAATGCAGGCTGTTATCCGGCACTCCAAATTACTGAAACATCAGTTCATGCCTAACAACAAACTGCAGGAAGATGTTATCAACTTTGCTTACTTTGCTAACAAATACGGATTAGATATACTAAAACTTATTTATAACGAAATCTCCATTAACAGCTTTGAAGAACAAATAATAACACTATAATATGATTGATAAACTATGTTCCGCCTCCCGACGAACGGAGGATTAGGAATGGATGCTGTTATTGCTAATTATTAAATTGATATCATGTAAAATTCAATCATAATATTTATTCGCTTTTCGATATATTTAACATCTTAAAAATTTATTTTATTTAATCGGGGTTACCCCCAATAAGGGAAATATGCAAATTAATATATTATTTATCGGTGATGTTGTCGGAACACCCGGAATGAACATGGTTGAAACATGGCTGCCGGGATTAAAGAAAAAATATAATGCGGATTTAGTAATTGTAAATGCCGAAAATTCAGCCGATGGGAAAGGATGCACTGAAAAAGAAGGCTCAATACTATTCAATTTGGGTGTTGACGTAATTACAGGCGGCAACCATTCTTGGGATAAACGCCAATCTCAAGAATACATGAAAAAAAACAATAAAGTTTTACGTCCGTTAAATTACCCGTACGGTACTTACGGCAACGGCTATTACATCGCGGAAACAAAAAAAGGAAAAGTTGCGGTTCTTAATTTGCAGGGACGAGCATTTATGCCCTCAATAGATTGCCCTTTCCGTTCTGCCGAACGAATCTTAAAGAAAATTAAACAAGAAACAAAAAATATTTTTGTCGATTTTCACGCTGAAACAACAGCTGAAAAATTAGCTCTCGCAGCGTACATTGAAAAGGATGTATCCGTTTTTGTCGGTACGCACACTCACATTCAAACCGCCGACGAACGAATTACAGCCAACGGAATGGCTTACATAACCGATGTTGGAATGACCGGACCATACGATTCTGTAATCGGCATGAAAACCGAAGCTGCCGTTAATCGCTTTTTGTACGCAACTCCGCAAAAATACCAAACGGCACTAGATAACCTTCATCTTGCCGGTATTGCGGCAAAAGTCGATGCTGAAACGGGACGTGCAACGGAAATCGAAAGGATTTTCATTCCGGAATTTGACAAATAGAGAATTATTTAAGATGGAATATTAACAATGAGTTACGGACAAATATTAGACGGGAAAAAATTATCCGCGGAAATTAAAGCGGAATTAGCTTCTAAGATTGAAGCCGCCAAAGCCAATGGATTAGGTATTCCGGGACTTGTGGCAATTTTGGTCGGCAACGATCCCGCATCGCAAGTTTATGTAAAATCAAAACAAAAAGCTTGTGAGAAAGTCGGGATAAACTCCAAAGTTGAATTCCTTCCGGAAAATACAACTCAAGAAGAACTGCTTAAAATTGTAGAAAACTATAATCATAATTCCGAGTATAACGGAATATTGGTTCAACTCCCGCTTCCCAAGCATATTTCGGAAGAGAAAATAATTGAAGCAATTCTTCCCGCGAAAGATGTTGACGGATTTCATCCTGTAAATGTCGGGAAGTTAGTCGTTGGCGAGGAAACATATTATCCATGCACTCCTTACGGAATTGTTGAAATTTTGAAACGCTACAATATTGAAACTAAAGGGAAACATGTAGTTGTTGTCGGAAGAAGTAATATTGTCGGCAAGCCGATTGCAAATATGATGCTCCAGAAAAAGGAAGATGCAAATGCAATTGTTACCGTTGTCCACTCGGCTGCCAAGGATATTTCGCACTATACAAAACAAGCCGATATACTAATTGCCGCAATCGGAAAAGCCAATTTTATTACAGCGGAAATGGTAAAAGACGGCGTGGTTGTGATTGATGTCGGAATAAACAGAATAAATGACACTTCCGCAAAAAAAGGATATCGAATTGTTGGAGATGTTGATTTTGAAACCGTTTCGAAAAAAGCGTCTTATATTACTCCCGTTCCCGGCGGCGTAGGAAGAATGACTATTGCAATGCTTCTTCAAAATACTTATAATGCATTTTTAAAACAAAAAGAGAATTGATAATGGGAAGTTCAATAATTGATAAAGTTGTAAATCAGGTTTTTACAGAAAAAGCTCTCCACGATTTTTATTGTACGTACAATACTTGCGAAGGATGGGAGCGTAATATAATAGACCAACCCGAAGCTGTTCAAAACATAATTGAAACCGGAGCGGATAGAATTGCAGCGGGTCCCGGCGTTGGAGAAAAATTGCCGAACAGTGAAATTGCCGGTATGATTGACCACACTTTGCTTAAACCCGAAGCAACTCCGGAAGACGTTGAAAAGCTTTGCTTTGAGGCGCGTGATTATCATTTCGCTTCGGTTTGCATCAATCCGAGTTATGTTAAGCAAAGTTACGACATCTTAAAATCGACCGACGTAAAAGTTTGTACCGTTATCGGTTTTCCTTTAGGAGCAACCACAACAGAAGTAAAACGGTGGGAATCCGAACAAGCATTGGAACAGGGCGCTGAAGAAATTGACATGGTAATTCACGTTGGCAAATTAAAATCGGGGGATTACGATTACGTTTTTAACGATATAAATCAGGTAGTTCGTGCGGCTCACAAAAAAGGCGCGATTTGTAAAGTAATTATTGAAACCGCATTATTAACAGACGAAGAGAAAGTTAAAGCCTGCTTAATTTCAAAAGAAGCACGAGCGGATTTCGTAAAAACATCAACAGGTTTCAGCAAAGGCGGAGCTACTGCCGGTGATGTTGCACTGATGAAATATGTTGTAGGAAGTGCGATGGGAGTTAAAGCGTCGGGCGGAATCCGTTCCGCAGAAGATGCGAGAAAAATGATTGAAAGCGGCGCAGACAGAATTGGCGCAAGTGCAAGCGTAAAGATTGCTACCGGTCAGGTTGACAATTCGAAAGGATATTAATGATTCTCGATTTAATTGTAACCAAAACCGATGACGGATTTGATGCTAAAGTTCCTTCTCTAAACGAAGCGGAAACATGGGCGCACACAGAAGAAGAAGCTATTGACAAGATTTTGGACATACTTGTTTTCTTTTTGAATATTGAAGAGAAAAAAGAAATTAAAATTGATAAAGCCCGCAATGAAAAGAACAAAACTATCTACAAACTTGTATTCCACAAAAGATGAGACAATTTTTAACCGAACGCAGATTAAATAAAATAATTAATGTTGTAAAAGCGCGTCAGCATTCATTACGAGTAGTAGTTGAAAACGTACATGATCCGCACAACGTAAGCGCTATTTTTCGCACATGCGATGCAGTGGGCGTTTCTAAAATCTCCCTTCTATATACTCAGGAGAAGTTCCCGAAAATTAGCCGTATCTCATCATCTTCAGCCAACAAATGGATTGAGAAAGAGCATTTTTCAAATACCGAAGAATGTTTTAAATCACTGAAAAATGAAGGGTTTAAAATCTATTCCACTCTACTTGACGAAAACGCTAAAAGTATTTACGATATTGATTTCACAGAGAAAGTTGCAATCGTAATGGGTAACGAGCATCGCGGCGTTTCTGAAGAAGCCGCTAAACTATCCGACGGAACAATTTATATTCCTATGCGCGGAATGATACAAAGCTTAAACGTGTCGGTAGCAACAGCTGTAACGCTTTACGAAGCCCAACGCCAACGAATGTTAAAGGGAATGTACGAAAACCCTGAATTGCCTGAAGACAAGGTAGAATCCATGATTGACGAATGGTGTGATAAATAATTATTCCAAATACTCCGTAACATGTAGAATTCCCCATAGCGACCAATTGTTATTTTAGAACTAATCTCTTACTCTTATTTCACATTAAATTAATTGGAAATTGTTTTTTGCAGATGAGATCCATTTGCATTATGTTTGAAATAAAAGTTGTAATTTCATTTCATAGGAGTGAATAAATTATGAAAATAGGTTTGGTTCAGTTATCGCCGGAATGGGAGAACCCCGAAAAATCAATCGAAAAAGTTGAAGCACTACTCGACAAAGTAAATCTTAATGAACTCGAATTGTTAATTTTCCCCGAATTAACTCTTACAGGCTTTACTATGAACGCTGAGAAATTCGCTGAGGAAATAGACGGCATTTCCATGAAGATGTTTATTGAACTTGCTTCATCCAATAAAATCAACATCTTCGGCGGATTAATTGAAAAATATGAAAACAAGTTTTACAACACACTGATTCACTTTGATGAAAACGGATTAATAAAAGCACGGTACAGAAAAATCCATCCCTTTTCTTTAGGGAAAGAAGACAAATATTATTCCCAGGGCAAAGAAGTTGTCGTAACTAAAATTAATGATTTCCACTTCGGGCTTTCGATCTGCTACGATTTACGTTTCCCCGAACTTTACAGACTTTTAACACTTAATGGAGCTGAAATACTTGTAAATATTGCCAATTGGCCCATACCGAGAATTAACCACTGGAAACTATTGACACAAGCAAACGCCATCCAACAGCTCTCTTATTTTATTGGTGTTAACCGTACGTTAAATGATCCGTATAATGAATACAACGGCTGTAGCCGTATAATATCTCCGATGGGCGAAGTGATTATCGAAGCAGAAAATGCTGAGGAAGTAATAATTGCGGAAATAAATCCCGATGAAGTAAAAAATGTTAGAGAAAATTTTCCATTTTTGAACGATATTAAATTAATCAAAAAGGAGAACTAAATATTTAAAAACACGTCTCAATTCCCCATCCATAATTTCAAAAAAAATAGCCCTAATAATAGGGCTATTAACTAATCAAATATTGAGGATAAATTATTACGATTACAGCTCTTCAATTAGTTGGACGTTGTCAAATTTCTGTTCTAATATACCTATTATTTGCGGTACATTTTCTTTATCTGTTTGGAAACGGATAATTACAGAACGACGGTTTTCTTGAACTTCATAATAAGTATTCAAAATGCTGATACATTTATGGGGAAACTTATTAAGCACTTCACAAACTTCCTTAATAGCTCCGCCTTCGTCAGGCAAACACATCGAAACACGATAACTTGGCACCCTGGCTCCGGTTATTCTAATCAATGCGTTAAGAACGTCATGCTCCGTAATCATTCCAACCAAGTCACCTTTACCGTCAACAACAGGAAGTCCTCCGATTTTTTCGTCAAACATTAATATTGCAGCTTGTTCAACAGTTGCATCATCTCTAATCGTAAATGGATTTTTTTTATAAATATCTTTAATTTTAATCTTTGATAAGAGATAATGAACTTCCCAAATGTCTAATGAAGTTACTTTAGAAGGTGATGCTTCTTTTAAGTCTCTATCGGAAACTATCCCAACGAGTTTACCGTCTTTTATTACAGGCAATCGTTTTATCCTATTGCGTTTGAGAGTTTGAACCGCTTCGGAAAGAGAGTCGTTAATATCAGTTGTGATCGGATTTTTGCTCATCCATTTTCTTACTAACATGTTATGCTCCTAATTTTATATTCCTAAGAATGCTTCTTTTACATGTTCGTCAGCCATTAGTTCCATGCCTGTACCTTCCATAACTATCTTTCCGTTTTCTAAAACGTAAGCTCTATCACAAAACTTAAGTGTTGCCTGAACATTTTGTTCAACCAATAAAACGGTAATTCCCTGTTTTCTGATACTTTTAATAATATCAAAAATATCTTGAACAAGAACAGGTGCCAAACCCAGACTCGGCTCATCAAACATCAGCAACTTAGGTTTTGCCATTAATCCTCGTGCTACGGCAACCATCTGCTGTTCACCGCCGCTTAGCGTTCCGGCTAGCTGTGTCCGGCGTTCCTTTAGTTTAGGGAACAAGTCAAAACAAATCTCCATTGTTTCGGCTCTTTTGATTTTAGCCTCACCCCAAAGTGCTCCCATTATCAGGTTTTCTTCAACTGTCATTTCATTAAACAGTCTTCTTCCTTCGGGAACATGAACAAGCTCAAGTTTCAGAATATCTTCAGGTTTTTTATTTGTAATATCATGACCGTCAAATGTAATTTTACCATTTGATACATACTGTAAACCTGAAATTGTTTTTATTATAGAAGATTTACCGGCGCCGTTTGCTCCAACAAGTACAACTATTTCACCTTCATGTACTTCAAATGAAACGTCCCAAAGTACTTGAAGATCGCCGTAACTCATATCTACATTTTCTAATTTTAACATAAACTATTTTCTCCTAATGATAATCACTTCCAAGATATGCTTCTATTACAGTCGGATTTGCTGCTACCTCTTCAGGACTTCCATCCGTAATAGTAGTTCCATACGCAATAGCATGAATTCTATCTGAAATATTCATTATTACTTTCATAATATGTTCAACAATAATAATTGTAATACCTAAATCAGCGCGTATTGCTCTGATAATATCGATTGCTTCGTCTAATTCAGCCGGATTAAGTCCTGCTGCAGTTTCATCCAAAAGGAGCAAAGAAGGTCTTGTAGCGAGAGCCTTGGCTATCTCCAAACGCTTTCTTCCGGCAATCGGTAAACCACCTGCTTTTTGTTGCGCAACATGTTCAAGATGTGTAAACTTGAGAACTTCGTTAGCAACTTTTATTGCTCCTTCAAATGTACTTTCACGGGAAAAAGCCGCTGCCATTACGTTATCGGCAACCGAAAGTCTTTTAAGCGGTTTAACAACCTGGAAAGTTCTTCCTATTCCGAGCATCGCAATTTCATGAGTCTGTTTATGAGTTATATTATTTCCCTTAAAAATAATTTCTCCTGAACTAACAGGATAAAAATGATTAATAAGGTTAAAGATTGTTGTTTTACCGCTTCCGTTAGGACCGATTAATCCGAGAATTTCCCCTTCTTCAACATCAAAAGAGACATTGTTAACCGCAGTTAAACCGCCAAAATTTTTAGTTACATTTTTTAGTGATAAAATACTCATTTTTTCTTCTCCCGCTTTCTTTTCAGATGCAAACTTTTACCAATCAAATCCCAATCGCCAACAACACCGCCGGGGAGATAAAGAATAACAAAAATAACTAATAAGCCGAAAACTAACGCATGCATTCCGGATACCCATTGCGGAGCGAACCCGAAAAACGCGGAACGAAAAGTTTCTTGTAATATTACCATGATAATTGCTCCGATAGCAGGTCCCCAAATTGTTCCTACGCCGCCGATAATTCCGACTAATATTGAAATAATTGAAATGTTGTGAAGTGCAAAGACCGTTTCAGGATCAATAAATCCCATGTATATAAAATAAAATGCACCCGCCATTCCGGCCCAAAATGAAGATAATGTCATAGAAATGTTTTTATATTTACTAGCGTTAATTCCGATTGCCGAAGCGGCATCTTCATCTTCACGAATGGAAAGGAAATAATATCCTTCCCTTCTTCTCATCACTAATTTTACAGTGATGATTGAGCCTGCGGCAATTGCCAAAATAAGGAAGTAATATGGATATTTGGTAACCCAAGTAGTCATGTAAAGAATTCCGTTATGACCGTTAGTCAACCATTCTTCTTGTCCGAAAACAATCCTAAGAATTTCAGCAGAAGCCAAAGTTCCCAAGGCAAAATAAGGTCCACGTAATCTAAATACAACAATCCCGAGTAAGTATCCTAAAATAACCGCCGCCAAACCTCCGGTAACTAATCCCCACCAAGGAGATACTTTGAAAAGATAAAAAGGAATGCCGGCAGCATAAGCACCGATTCCGAAAAATGCCGCGTGCCCGAATGAAACTTGTCCGGTATATCCGGCTAACAAATTCCATGATGTTCCTAGAACTACCCATAACATTACGAAAATCAATAATCCCTGAATGTAAGGGGAAAATTCGAAAATAAAAGGTAGAACCAAAGAACCAATAAATATACCAATTTCACTTTTTGAAAAGAATTTTTTATTCTGCATATTCTACCTACACTTTCGTTAAACTTTTTAATCCGCCCGGTAAAAAGACTAATACCAGAAGGAAAATAACCAATCCATAAGCATCTCTGTAACCTGAAGACAAATAAGTTGCACCAAAAGTTTCTGCCAATGCTAATACAATACCTCCGGTAATAGCACCAATAGTAGAACCCAATCCGCCGAGAATAGTAATAACAAAAGCTTTAGCGGTAAATTCAGGTCCGACATCAGGATAGAGATAAAAAATAGGAAGGAAAAAAGTACCGGCTGCTGCAATAAGGGCACTGCCAATACCATAAGTTAATATTGTTATTTTTTCTGCGCTTACACCCATTAGTGAAGCGGCTAATCTATCTTGAGCGGTTGCTCTAATCGAGCGTCCCAAGTCGGTATTTCTTAATAAATAAAACAATCCGGCGGTTAAAAGCAGGGAAACCAAAAAGGCAATTAGCAGCGGAATGCTTATTGAAATCCCGCCTAAATCCCATGCTTGTCCGGTGTAACTGGTTTGTACGGAACGATAATCGGAAGTAAATAGGAATCGCGCCAATTCGACCAAAACCATACCGATGCCGACTGTCATTAAAACTTGATTTTCAGGTAAAATCGAATCTTTTTCGATTAACGGATTTAGTAAATATTTACTTAAAAACTTAGCAAGATAAAATGTCAGCGGAACTGAAAAGATGACGGACAGATAAGGGTCAACGCCTAAATAGTTCCAAGCCGACCAAGAGATGTACATAGCAACCATCATCAACTGACCATGAGCCAAATTGATAATTTTCAGCACACCCATGATTAAGGACATTCCAAGTCCGATAATTGCATATAGTCCGCCTACCAACAATCCCGAAATCAAAGATTGCAAAAATATTTCCATAATTTCTCCAAAGGAATTTAAAAGAAGATTACTTTGTAACAAAAAGCAGCCTGCCCTATTTTTCAAGGGCAGACTCAAGAACTAGATTATTTCCAAATTTTATTATAATCTATAGGATATACAATTGGTGCATTTGCAAGATTTTTCGGCCATACTAATTTTAATGAGCCATCTTGCCACTGAACTACGTAAGTAGTCATTTTGTTTTGATGAATTTTTTCACCGTAAGATGTAAATTTAACCGGTCCAAAAGCTGTCATCATATCAGTTGCATCCAAAGCTGTTTTGATATTTTCTTTGGAATAATCACCTTTACAACGTTTCAATACATCTGCGACAACATATGCTGCAGAGTATGCTTCTGCTCCATGATAATCCGGTCCTGCACCAGCATATTTCTTAACATAATTGTCAAAAAATTCTTTTGCTCCGGGTATCGGAAGTGTTTGATGCCACAAAGTGGCTGAGAAAACGCCTTCCGATGCTTTACCGGCATTATTTTTAAATGCAGGCATTGTAAATCCGGCGCCGGCGCCAACATACAAATTAGGTTTAAAGTTCAATTCGCGTGCTTGTTTCATCAACATTGCCGCATCCATTACGTACGAAATCATATAAACCATATCAGGTTTAAGTTTTTTAGCATTTAACAAGATAGGTTTAAAGTCAACCGTTCCGCTTGAATAAGATTCGTTACCAAGAACTTTAATTCCTAATTTGGCAGCTGTTTTTGCAAATGATTTTGCACCTTTTGTGCCGAAAGTAGTATTTTCATGAATCAAAAATACTGAAGCAGGTTTAACAACTTCAGAAAGTAAAGTCTCAAGCCCTGAAGCATATTCCGAAACGGGCGGATTCATACGATAAATGTAAAATTTAGCTCCATCGTCAACCGTAAGGTTAAACGCTGCAGGCTGAGTTATTTTATCAACCGAACCTGTATTAACAAGGAATGGAGTTTTGTACTGCTGTGCAACTGCTGCTGCAGCAAAAGTAACTGATGAAGAATAACCGCCGGCTAACATCGGAACTTTATCAACATTGATAAGTTTTTCCGCAGCAGCACGACCTACATCAGGTTTTCCTGTATCATCTTCGTAAGCAAAATCAATTTTTCTTCCATTGATTCCGCCTTTAGCATTAATTTCCGCTTTAGCTAATTCGTAGGAATTCTTTTCCATAGCTCCGAATTTAGCTTTGCTGCCAGTAAGAGGAAGAATAACGCCTATTTTAATAGGACCATTATCTTTTTTACTGCAGCCGTTAAAACTGAATAAAAAGGTAACACTGAGTAAAGCAATTAATAATTTTCCAAATTTCATCGTACCTCCTAAAATTTGGTTGATGAAAAAATAGGGAGGCTCTTGCCTCCCATTTTAATTAAAACTTAGCTATGAAAAGCATTTCGATTTTGTTTCTCTGGTAATCTTTTGAGTTATCAACTTTTTCAGTGATAATTCTAACTCTCGGCATAACCAATACTTTACCTGCATCGCCTTTGTAAAGCGAGTAAGTATAAGCTACATAGATATAACCATAGTCATGATCTACATCTGTAGTACCCTGGTCAGTTCTTTTTGCTAAATCATACCATACTTTTAATGCACCGGGTCCAACTTTTCCGGCTACTAAAAATCTAAACAATGAACCGTCATATTTTGCAGATCCATCAACGCTGTTCGAAGTCATTGCAGCTGTTAAGCCAAAACCGAATCCTGCAAATTTAGGAGTTTTAATATTGATTCCGTAAGTCATCGGAGCAGCCACTGAGTCGTTTGCCATTGTGTAATAAAAAGCAGGCTGTAATGAGAATCCGGCAACTTTAACTGAATAATCAAAACCTAAAGTATAAGTATCATGAGTATCATTAATTTTATTACCGTTAATATCTTCCTGATAGAATCCGTTTCCTTCTAATGTAGCAAAAACATTAATTCTACCTGGACCGGCGTTAATATAACCTTTGAAACCGGTTGCAGAATTACAACGATAAATTGCAAAAGGAAGGTCAATCATCTTATTTGGTAAGTAATGAATATCCAACATTGGATTAGCAATTCCGTTCAACGGAATAATACCACCTGCGATACCCCATGCTTTTGATTTGTAACCAAAATACATTAAGTTGAAATTAACTGCAGGACGTGCAATAGGATCACTTCCGATACCGGACGGTTCGCCTAAACCATTAGTGAAATAATAACCGGCATAATTGTAATGCCCTAACTGAACCTTTCCATACCAGCCTCCGCCAATATTAGCAGAAATGTTAACTCTGGCACGCATCATATAATACATGTCATTTTTAACACCACCGTAATCGCCGAAGTCTTTCATGTCATAACGCGGACGAACTTGCAAGTCACCTGAAACTTTAACTTGCGCTGTTGAGTTTGTCCAAAAGCCAATTACAAGAAGAGCTGTTAGGATCGAAAATATTTTTTTCATAAATCCTCCTTTAGAGTTTTTAGATTAGTAATTAATTAATAGAGAACACATACTCCTAAACCCGGTTTACTTAAACAATTAATGTGCCAAACTTAGAAAATAGTATGTTCAAATAACATGTGATTTTACATCAAAAAAAAACAAAATCTATTTAATCGGACACGTTGCCCGATTATTCTTTTCCGAAATTGGTGAAAATTATCCGGAAGCGGTCAATTTCCGCCACCATTAATTTCATATTTAGAAAGCTTATATCTTAATGTTTCACGAGGAATCTTTAAAAACCTCGCTGTTTTACTTATGTTATTATTATTTTTTTCCAATGCAGATGTAATAATCTTTAACTCAAAATCACGAAGTGCCTCATCAAACGAAAAACCTTCCGGGTTGTTTTTAAAGTTTAATTCTATATTTTCAATTGTCGCATTAGAATTACTATTATGAGTAATTTCCGGAGGCAGGTCCTTAACATCAACGATTTCATCATGAGTTAATATTGAGATTCTGTCTAACGTGTTCTTAAGTTCCCTTACATTACCGGGCCAACCATAATTTAATAATATCTTTTCCGCTTCATCTGTAAATCCGGTAATATTCTTCATAAAACGTATATTATTTTTTTCCAAAAAATAATTTGCCAAAATAATTATGTCGTCTTTACGTTCACGTAAAGCGGGAACATTTATTCTCAAAACGTTTAATCTGTAATATAAATCGTTTCTAAATTCTTTTTGCTCGATAGCTTTTTGTAAATCTTTATTTGTTGCAGAAATAATTCTAACATTTACTTCAATGTTTTCAGTAGAGCCCAAGCGGCGCATCTGCTTATTTTCCAATAATCTAAGTAACTTTGCCTGCAAGCCGGGAGACATTTCGCCAATCTCATCCAAAAAGATTGTTCCTTTGTTGGCTTTTTCAAACAATCCGATTTTTTTTGAATGTGCATCAGTAAACGCCCCCTTTTCATAACCGAATAATTCACTTTCAAGAAGATTTTCTGGAATAGAGGCACAGTTTATTTCAACAAAGGGGAATTTACTTCTCGGGCTTTTTTGATGAAGCGCACGTGCTACAAGTTCTTTGCCTACACCGCTTTCCCCTGTTATAAGTACGGTTTCTTCGTCATACTTGGCAAACTGTTCAATTTGCTCTCGCAATATTTTCACATTAGCGCTTGTCCCTAAAATTTCATCAAACGATTCTTCTTCCTTTTGTCTCGATTTGGAAAGTTCTTTTACTCTTTGCGTAAGTGTTTGTCTTTCGAGAGCCAACTTAGTAATCAACTTTATTGCATCAGCTTTGAACGGTTTTTTTATGTAATCATAAGCTCCGAGTTTAAGTGCATCGACAGCAGATTCAACTGAAGCAAAACCTGTTATAATTATTACAAGTAATTCAGGATCAATCTTTTTAATATCATGCAGAATATCGATACCGTTTTTATCGGGTAAATTCAAGTCAAGAAAAGCTAAATTAACTTCATTTTGTTTTAGGTAGTCAATTGCCGAAGCGCCGTTAGGAAAAGTAGTAACCGAGTAATGCCCTTCATTAAAAATCCGTTCGAGATTAAGACGAATAAATTCTTCGTCGTCTATGACAATTATTTTTTTCTCTTCATACATTAATAATTGTTACCTAAAATAATCGAAAAATCTTTTCCGGAATATGAAAGAAAATTAATTGACAATAGTTATTTCTCCACAACATTTTCAAATTGTAATCACAAATTTAGAATGCTAAGTTAATGGCAAATGAACAGAAAAACAAGCCCCGCCGTCTTTTCTGTTGAATACAAAAATTTTACCGTTATGTTCTGTAATTATCGAATGTGTAATTGATAATCCCAAACCGGTCCCTTTTTGTTTAGTAGTAAAAAACGGATCAAAAATATTATCAATTATCTTTTCATCAATCCCTTTACCGTTATCACATATTGTAATAACAACACCACTGCCAATTTTTTTACCAATTGATAAATAATAATTGAATAAAACGGAATCATGCTTAAGAAATTCGGTTTTTATTTCAATCTTACCATTTTCAGATAATATTTCCACCGAATTGATTATTATATTTAAGAGTGCCTGAACAATTTTATCCTTCATTACCTTTACTTCAGGAATCGAATCTGAAAATTCAGTTTCAAGTTTAATGTTCTTCTTCTTCAAAAAACTTTTTACAAAAGTGATTGAGGATTCGATAATAGTATTAATGTCATGTTCCTCAAATTCCCCTTTTGAAGGTGAAGCGTAGTCTAATATTTCATTGACTAAATTTTCAAGCCTTTCAACTTCGTTCAAAGCTAATTCAATAACTTTTCCTTTTTCTTGATCCGAAGCAAAAGTGTCATGTAAATCATCAAGAAAAAGACTAATTCCGGTTAACGGATTACGAATTTCATGAGCAATACCGGCCGCAAATCTTCCTAAAAATGCAAGTTTTTCTATTCCTTTTACTTCTTCGTCAATTAACTTCCGTTCAGTTTTATCTTCAATAATAACCAAAAATTCTTTTTCTGTTTCCTCATTTTTTAAAATAGGTAACACATAAATAGAAAAATATTTTATTGCTCCGTTTATTTCAGTCTTTAAATCTTCGCGTGAATAAAATCCTTTTCTGCTAATACCTAAACGAATTTCTTCTTTAAGGTCCGCATAACCGCTGAAAACAGTATCATCTTTCTGTAAAAGAGCATTTTCCGGTGCCAAATCCAACATTTTAACAGCCGACTCATTAATGCTTGAGATATCTCCGTCTTGGTTAATAGTTATTACGCCGCTCGGCATAAATTTCAGAATATCAGAGACAAAGTTGTGCTGCTCAATAATTTTTTGGTACAATTTTGTAATCTCAATAATCCTCGCAGCCTGGTTGGCCAAAATTTGCAGCGACTCAACTTCCTCGTCTAAAATAATTTCTTTCGTTTTATATTTGTCGGCTCCCAAAATTCCAATAACGGCATCTTTAGTTTTAAGAGGTATATAAATAAAAGATTTACTCTTTCCCGACTCTCTTATTTTCTTATCTAAATCAGATTTATTATTGTAAGTAACAAA
Organism: uncultured Melioribacter sp.; assembly: GCA_964570865.1. Taxonomy (GTDB): domain Bacteria; phylum Bacteroidota; class Ignavibacteria; order Ignavibacteriales; family Melioribacteraceae; genus WGAL01. The sequence goes on along the minus strand of CAZMZM010000027.1, from coordinate 7,800 downwards.
ATCCTTAATAAAATAGATTTCGCCTTCTCTTGCCGATTTGGTTTCAATACAATCATCTTTTTGTAAATGGTACTTTGAACGTTCAAGACTCAACTTTTCTTCTTCTGAGAAACCGCACATATCTTTGAACTCAAGATATTCACCGTCTTCGTTTACAAGATATAATACTGCCCTGTCAAAACCAATTGTTTCCACACTATGTTTCAGAATTAGTTTTAATATTTTATCCAGATTGAAAGTAGTTCCCAATAAATTACTGACTTCCAAAATACCTTTGAAAATTTTCAACTGGTACTCGACTCTTTGAGCATATTCTTTAGCTTCGCGTGTAGCCTTTTTTGAATGTGTGAGTGATACTTCAAGCTCGTTTTTCATATGATAAAGTTCGTATGCCATAAAGTTTAACGAACTTGCCAGAGTTCCAATTTCATCATCTCTCTCGATTGGGATGTATTTATCCAAATCTCCGGAAGCAAAGTCTTGCGAATATTTAGTTAATTCAACAATTGGTTTTGAAAAATTTCGTGAAATATAAAATGACAGGAAAACCGCTATTCCGAATATTATTAACACATAATAGATAATATCATTTTTATAATACATCAAAACGTTATTTATATCTTTTGATATTAATTTCGCCTGTTCGTTAAAATGCCTTAATTGCAAACCAATTGTAATTCCGCCGAAAACTCCGCTTTTTCTATAAACGCCTTCATTAAATAGTATCGGAGCATACGCCATAATTTTTTTTATTCCGCCGATATTTGTAGTTAGTACAGAACCGACTTGACGTCTTCGGATTTCATCTGCAACGTAGGGATAATTTGGATGGATAAAAGCGGCATAATCAAGATTAAAAGGGATCCGCCCTAATTCAATATCTTTTTTACTGCTCGTTTCACTGTACGGAGGAATCAGCTTCCCGTTTTTATCAACTCCTTTAATATCCCAAAGTTTCGGATGAGTAATCGTCCAACCTTCATCATCAAACATAAAAGCATAATCTCCGGAGGAATAACTCGGAGAAACAATCTGTTGAGTTCTGTTTGGCAAAACGTGCTGTGTAAATTCCATTAAGTGTCTATGGTCTAATCCCAGCACGGCTATTCCGATTAAAGTTCCATTATTATAAACCGGACGTGCAAAACGAATTACACCGTCATAAAACACCCCGTGAAAAGCTGTCTCAAGACTTTTGGAATTACCGAGCTGCTCCTTTTTAGAAACGTGAAATCCGTTTAGATGAGAAACATAAATTTGATTAGGTTTTAACTTTATCGTCTTTCCAAAATAATGTTCATTTTTATATCGCGTATTTTTAGGGAACTTAACATTTTTAAGTTTATTTTTGCTTACGATTTCACCATCCGAAATACGAACCTTTTCCATTCCGTGCGTATCGACAAAACTAATCTCTTTGAATAAAGGGATTGATTTATGAATATCAAGAGGAATACCTTCTTTATCGTAACGATACCAAATCTCTCCTGTATGTTCACGATTAAATTCAAGATATTTTTCGGGAGAAGGTTCAAGTTCGGAAAGCGCCATTAAATCGCTTTCGCATTTTTTTAAGAATCTTTCGATAGTTTCTGCCAGTAATGAGGCTTGCAGTTCAGTTGTTTTTTTTGTCTTTTGGTCAATAGTTTCGGTCAAATGAGTAGAAACACCGGTATTTAAATCGTTAAAAACAGAAGTAGTGTAGTAATATAATATAATAAGAGGGACGATAGAAATAAGAATTGAAGAAAGAAGCAACCTTCTAAAAATCCCCATCTTGGATTTAGGGAGATAGATAGAAAAATTTCCTCTTTTCTTAGTATTATTATTATTTTCACTCAAAATTGAAATCTTCTATTTTTTTGCACATAATATAAGGAAAAAAAGAGGAAAAAATTATCAAACAAATTATGAAAATGTAATAACTACAAAGAAGGAAAAAATTACAAACCCAAAATACTATCGGGAAGCAGAAACTTTGATTATCAAAAAAAATTTTGTACCCGGAGGGGGACTCGAACCCCCAAGGGAGAACTCCCACTAGACCCTGAACCTAGCGCGGTTACCAATTTCGCCATCCGGGCAACAAAAGAACAAAAAATTAGTTGTAAATTTATGCAAAAAAAATTTTTTATGTAACTAAATTTCAATAAATCTAAAAAGTAAAATGTTTTATGTGTTCACCTTTAGTTCCAATCTCTGTCATTGCTTCAATTCCGATCTCCAAGTGCATATTTACAAATTTGGAAGTTACTTTTTTATCCGATTCCTGAGTTTTAATTCCTTCTTTAATCATCGGCAAATCCGATACAAGAAGAAGCGCACCGCGAGCAATTTGGTTTGTGTACCCAGCGACAAAAATAGTAGCTGTTTCCATATCAATACCAATAGCTCTATCTCTACGGAGTTTTTCTTTAAAGGCTTCATCCCACTCCCAGAGTCTTCTGTTTGTAGTATAAACAACTCCGGTTCTGTATTCCATACCCTTTTCAATAATTTTAGTTGATACAAACTTATGCAGTTTAAATGAAGGTAGTGCTGGGACCTCCGGAGACATATAATCATTACTTGTTCCTTCGCCACGAATTGCGGCAATAGGCAGAATAAAATGCCCGATTTCCGTAGTCCGTTTTAATCCCCCGCACTTGCCCAAAAACAGAACTCCTTTCGGAGAGCGTGCTGTCAGCAAATCCATAATAGTTGCGGCATTCGGCGAACCGATTCCGAAGTTAATAATAGATAAACCTTGTGAGTTTGTAGCTGTCTGCATCGGCTTATCCAATCCGGAGATGTTTGTATTAAATCTTTCGGCAAATCTTTCAACATAATTGCCAAAATTAGTTAGAAGCATGTAATCGCCTAAATCGTCAATGTTAGTCCCCGTATATCTCGGGAGCCAATCTTTAGCTATATCTAATTTTGTAATACTCATTTCTATTCCTTAATTAATTTTAATTTATTTAATAAAAATACAAACAAATATCCAATCAACGAGCCGATTAATGCACCAACAACTATATCGCTTGGATAGTGAACACCTACATAAGGTCGGGATAATGCCACTATTGTTCCCACACCAAATAATACGTATCGATATTCTTTATAGAGCAATGAAAAAAAAGTTGCTATCGCAAAATTATTAACTGCGTGGGACGAAGGCATCGAAAACGAACCTGTACAGCCGACCAGCATGCGAACATTATCCAGAGCATTGCATGGACGCGGACGAGCAATAAGATTTTTTAAAAGAGAACTACTGATTTGGTCCGACGCTGTAATTACGAGTAGAGCGGTAACAGCCGCAATTTTACCTTTTCTACCTCCTTTTAAAAAAAGGATTAACCAAAGTGTGATGTAAAGTAAAAACCAATTGTGCACATCCGTAATGTAAACAAAAAATTTATCTAAGAACGGAAGAGCCAAATTATGATTTATAAAATAAAAAACCGCTGTATCAATGTTTTGCAAAATATCGATGAATTTACCTTAATGTTTTTATTTAGGGCAGACTAACAGCCCGCCCCAAAAATTATTAGATTAGTCCATTAATAATACGTCAGAAATTCTTTCCATTGCCCAGTCAATTTCCTCTTTGGTTATTACCAAAGGCGGGGCAAAACGGATTACGTTGTCGTGTGTTTCTTTTGCAAGAATTCCTTTTTGCATTAATGCTTCACAAAAACGGCGTGCACCGCCGGCTTCATCATTCAATTCAACACCGATAAACAAACCGCGTCCTCTAATTTCCTTTACATGTTTGGAATTAATGTCGCGAAGTTTTTCTCTGAAATATTTTCCGAGTTCGTACGATTTTTCGATAAGATTTTCTTCCACCAACACTTTAAGCGCTTCACGTGCAACTGCTGCGCCAAGAGGATTTCCGCCAAATGTAGAACCATGATCGCCGGGGTTAAAGACATCCATAATTTCTTTTTTTGCGAGGAATGCGGAAACAGGATATAATCCGCCGGACAAAGCTTTGCCGATTGTTACGCCGTCAGGTTTAATACCTTCATATTCAAAAGCAAAAAGCTTGCCGCTCCGTCCCAACCCTGATTGAATTTCATCGCAAATTAAAAGGACATTATTCTTCTTGCAAATTTCGGCAGCATCTTTCAAGTAACCTTCGGGAGGTACAATCACGCCACCTTCTCCTTGAATAGGTTCAACAATAAATGCAACCGTATTTTCCGTTATTGCTTCTTCCAATGCTTCCGCATTTCCGTATTCAACGTTTTTAAATCCGGGTGTTAACGGACCGAAACCGTCTTTGTATTGTTCTTCGGTGGAGAAGGAAATAATAGATATTGTTCTTCCCCCGAAGTTGTTTTTACAAGTGATAATCTCAGCTTTATTTTCAGGTACGCCTTTTACTTTGTAACCCCATTTACGAACGGCTTTCAGAGCTGTTTCTACAGCCTCGGCTCCGGAGTTCATGGGAAGTACTTTTTCAAATCCGGTAAGTTCACACAACTCTTTATATAAAAGCGGGAGTTGGTCGTTACGAAAAGCACGGGAAGTTAGAGTAACCTTTTCAGCTTGATTTTGCAGTGCTTTCACAATTCTGGGATGACAATGTCCCTGATTGACAGCTGAATAAGCAGCCAAACAGTCCATATATTTATTTCCTTCCACATCCCAAACCCAAACGCCTTGTGCTTTTTCAATTACAACATCCAAAGGATGGTAATTATTTGCGCCATATTGTTCTTCGAGTGAAATAAAATCTTTTGTATTCATTTTAATTCCTTTCATTAATATAAAAAATCAGATTTTTAAAGTTAATTCAAAAGTAGTATAAAAACAATAATAAGAGATTTCATTTATCAATAAAGTAATCGTCCTTACGTGCATCTAATGGTTGCGGCGCATTGCTTCGTTACTTCTCATTATACAGTATCAGTTCAAATTACTCAAAATCATCCTTTGTCCTTTTAACTATTAAATCGTATTTTGTTAGGTTAAATATTGATGATTTTGGAAATATAAAATGAAAAAGAAAATTGCAGTTATTACCTTATTAATTTCAACAGCTTTGGCCTTCGGTCAACAGAAAAAACTTTTATACGATCAAGTTTTCCGTTTTGCTCCTCCTCAATTAGTAAAATCAATTCCCAACGTTGTTAAATGGCTTGATGATGAGAATTATTTGATTTCAGAAAGAAAAGACGGCGAAACAATTTATTCAAAAATTAATGTGGCAACCGGAGCGAAAGAGATATTTTTTAATTATGCTGAAGTTAAAGAAGGCCTCCCTGCCGAGTTTCAAGGTTATCTTCCGTCGGTTAAGTCTGATGACTTTTTACACTATATTTTTGAAAAAGATAGCGACCTGTACTATTTTTCGGTTGAGGATAATATATTCAAAAGATTGACTGCGACCAAAGATGAAGAGAAAAACCCGACTTTTTCTCCCGACTACAAATATATCGCTTATACTTTGGATAACAATTTATATATCTGTGAATTGGAAAGCGGTTTGAATATTCAGCTTACAAATGACGGTTCTGATGTGATTAAAAACGGTTACGCTTCTTGGGTATATTATGAAGAAATTTTAGGACGTGCCTCACATTACCGTGCTTTTTATTGGTCGCCGGATTCGAAAAAGATTGCATTTTTAAAATTCGACGATTCCCCCGTTCCAAAATTTCCTTTGTATAATGCCAACGGAGTTCACGGAACTTTAGAATGGCAGCATTATCCTTATGCCGGAGATGAAAATCCCGTTGTAAAATTAGGAATTATCGATATTAGTTCCAATCAAACAACTTGGATCGATTCAACCGTAAATAAGGATAACTATCTTGCTTGGGTGTTTTGGACAAAAAGCGGAAAGTCGCTTTTTTATGAAGAAGTAAATCGCGGGCAGGATAGTCTGAAATTCCATCTTGTTGATATCGCCACACTATCGAATAAAATTGTTTATTCGGAATCTCAAAAATCGTGGGTTGATTTTAAGGAGAATGTAAAGTTTTCCGAAGACGAAAAATCTTTCTTTTTTGTCTCCGATTTTCAAGGCACCGGACGCGTTTACCAATATTCGGTTCAGGGAAACCGAATTAGATCTTACGGGAACAACAAGATAAACATTACCAAGTTTTTACGCAGAGACGGCAAGGGGAATATTTTCGCCTCCGGTTTCCCTTTGGGAAGTACGGATAATTACATCTACAGGTTCGATTCAGGAGGCAGACAACGTTTAATCACAAAGGATTCCGGTTATTACAGCGGAGTAGTTTCTCCGGATGGGAAATATATTCTTGTAAATTATTCCAACATTACTACACCAAATCAATTGAGATTAATCAATACAAAAAAAAGAACAACAACTCTTCTGTACGATTCAAAATCTAATGAATTTGCAAATTATCAGCTTGGGAAAACCGAACTTTTTTATATCCCTAATAGAGACGGATTAAAACTTCCGGCAAAATGGATTTTGCCTCCTGGATTTGATAAAACAAAAAAATACCCTGTTTTGTTCTCAGTGTACGGAGGTCCCGGCACTCCGATTGTAAAAAACAGATTCCCCCGCTGGCTTAAGGATTACTACTACGCACAGTTAGGTATGATTGTTATCAATGTAGATAACAGAGGCGCGGGACATTACGGTAAAAAAGTACTTGCCGAAATGCATAGAAATCTCGGCAAATACGACTTGGATGATTTTATCGACGCTGCAAAATGGATTCGTAAACAACCTTTTGTAGATACAACTCGTATCGGCATAACGGGAGGAAGCTACGGCGGTTACATTACACTACTTGCCTTAACACGCGGTGCAGATGTTTTCACTCACGGATTAGCTGAGTTTTCAGTTACTTCATGGAGATTGTACGACAACATCTACACTGAACGGTATATGGATAAACCGGACGAAAATCCGGATGGATACGATTACGGCTCCGTTATGAAATATGCAGATAATTTGAAAGGAACATTACGCTTAACTGCGGGAACAATGGATGATAATGTTCACTATCAAAACACATTACAACTTGTCGATAAATTTGAAAACCTCGGCAAACACTTTGAGTTATTGGTTTATCCTAACGAAAGACACGGATACCGCTCTATCAAATGGTTTCATGCAGTTAAAGAGAATCTCGATTTTTGGAAAACCAACTTTAATTTAAGCGAGTAATAAAATGAAAAAGATTAATTTGATTTTACCTGCATTATTTATTGCGATAATTTTAAGCGCTTGTTCTAATGTTATCCTCAAGCCTGTTAATTATTCATGGCCGGTTGAAAATGTTGTGCCGGTTGCTTCGGATTTTAATATTGGGGTTCCTCGTTACTCTTTGACAATTAACATTAAACCTATTCTCAATGAAGAAAAGTTAATCAAAAACAATTCCCCTATTGTCAATCGGATAAGAATAATACGGGACGACAAAGGTTACTTTTACTTAACGGGAGAATTATTCAAAAACGTTTATGTACTTACCGCCGAAGAGGGTGCAATGGAAGTGAACAACAAAATCTTGATAAGCAATAAAGGAATGGTTTCTCCGGCGATGAATTACCGAAACGGATACATAGAACTGCTGTTGAATGGTGGGAAGAAAAAGATTAAAATTAATAATGACGGGATTTTATGATGACAAAAAGATTTTTAATTGTGCTGGTTTTATTGGGTTTAACTCTTCCTGTATTGGGTCAATCCGATTACATATATTTACAAGAGTTTAAGAAAGGGGTAAAAAAAATTGAGACTAAAATTAAAAAAGCAAAAACAGAGTCGGATTTTAATGGAATTGAAGAAGATGTTACCGGCTTTTACACTTACTACAA
>CAZMZM010000026.1:0-29682 GCA_964570865.1 uncultured Melioribacter sp. | reverse complement strand
TATTGAAAATTAACTCAAAAACAAAGCTTTTTAGACTATCAACATATTAACACTATTATTATTGTTTTTATTTCTTTTAAATTTTAAAAATATAATATATATAAATAATTGAGAGTGGATAATTGACAATTGAGAATTGTCGGTTAATGTTTTCAAATTAAAAATTACTTAGTAACAAAATTTTCCATTCGCCATTATCAATTCTCGTAATTGAGAGTGGATAATTGACGATTGAGAATTGTCCGTAATGTTTTCAAATTAAAAATTACTTGGTAACAAAATTATCCATTCTCCATTATCAATTCTCAATTAATACTCAAAGATGCTTCCTCCTATGAATTCTCTTAAAACCGAATCTTTTGGAATCGGTGAGTCGTCTGCAACGGGAGTAATGGATTGGAGCATTTTAGAAACTCTTACCGCTCTTTGGAAGGCATCTATTTTAAGAGGATTATCCTTAAATGCGATTTCCCATTCTTTAAAAAGATTTGTCATTTTTTCTGCGTACAAAGGCAATTCGTACGGCATAGATGTGTTAATGATAAAATCGGCTTTAGAGTTGTTCGGTATAATGTTCCTAAGCTCACTGGAGCGGACGTAGTGCCAATGTTCCAGTGTTTGGCGGGGATTGTATGCACGTTGTACCGAATCGCGCAGCATACGGCGAATGAGACGAATATCAGTCCAACGAATATATTTGCCGTCGTTACCCTTCATCTGAAGAAGCGGTTCGAGGTAAAGACGGAATTTCTTTTCTGCCGGTATATTTTCGCTGAATTTGGGATAAAGTCCGTGTAAGCTGTCTATTAAAATAATCTCTTTATCGTGAAGTTGCATTTTCTGACGATTCAAATGGCGTTTGCCTGCTTTGAAATCGTAATATGGAAGCATAACTTCTTCCCCGTTACTCAGTTTTTCGAGATGTTCGTTTATCAAATCCAAATCAAGAGCTTGAGGAGTTTCAAAATCGTAATCTCCGAATTCATCTTTCGGATGTAATTCCAAATCGAAAAAGTAATTATCAACATTTAGAACGGCAAATTTATATCCGTGTTTTTTCAGACGTTGTTCAATTTTTATTGTGGTAGTTGTTTTTCCCGATGAAGAAGGTCCGCTAACCATTACCATTTTTAATGAGCCGATTTTTTCAACAATTTGCTCCACAGCAGTGTCAATTTCCCTTTCGTAAGCTTTTTCGGATTCGTGGACGATTGTGGCAAACTCTCCGTTTGCAATTCTTGCATTGAGCTTTTCAACACTGTTTAGGTTTTTATCGATTGCCCAGTCGAGAACATGCCATATTTTTGCCCAAGGAATATTTTCGTTTGGTGTTGATGCGTATCTCGATTCGGCAGCGCGTGCCCTTGCGCGTTCTTCCCTGTAAATAATATATTCCTTTGCCACTTTTGCATGACCATTTTCGATTAGAACTTTTTCAACAACATCCTGAATATCTTCGATATGCGGAATTTTATCTTCGCCAAAAATTTTTTCCAATATTTCAATTACTTGTTCTGCTAATTCTTCTGCCGTTTTTTTATCTCTTCCTCCAACGGAAACCGCAGCACGGTAAATTGCGTTTGAAACTCTTTCTTTCTTAAACGGAACAATTGTTCCGGTTCGTTTAATTACCTTTTTTATTTTACTCATTTTTTCTCTCCGAATAATTTATTTACAAAAATAGTGAAAAATATTTATTAAAAGATGTGTTCTTTTTTTGTACGTTTTTCTTTGAAATATATACTTAAACCTTCGGGAATTATATGTTATAAAAGGAAAAATTACAGTAAATGAGTTGATGAAAATTAATTAAAACAACATTTATCATAGAAAATCCGAGGGTTTCAATTAGTCATTATCAACGAAAAATTTTATAAATTTGTTTTTTAGAATGGAGAAAATATGTTAGCTCTTGTTACCGGTTCAACAGACGGAATTGGATTTGAAACTTCCCGCCAATTAGTAAAGTTAGGGTTTTCCGTTATAGTGCACGGAAGAAATAGAGAGCGGTGTTCTGCTAAAGTAAACGAACTTAAAGCTGAGTTTCCATCCTCTGAAATATATTTTATTTGTTCTGATTTTTCATCCCTTTCCGAAGTAAAAAAAATGGCTGACGAAATTATCAGTCGTTTTGAAAAATTAGATGTGCTAATTAATAATGCCGGTCTGTTTATGCCTAAAAAAATAATTACCACGGATAGATATGAAACAACATTTCAGGTAAACTATTTAGCTCCTTTTTTACTTACAAAATTACTCCTTCCGCTGTTACAAAAATCAGTGAAGGGAAGAATTGTAAACGTCAGCTCAATGGTTCACTCTTGGGTTAATATAGATTTCGAAAACTTAAACGGTGAAAAATATTATAACGGTGAAGAAGCTTACGCTCTTTCTAAGTTGTGTAATATTTTGTTTACATACAAATTAAACAGATTACTCAAAGATAAAAATATTACCGTTAATGCTCTTCATCCCGGAGTAATAGGTACTAAGCTATTGCAAGCAGGATGGGGAATAGGAGGAGCGCCAGTAGAAAAAGGAGCTGAAACTTCTGTTTACCTTGCTTCATCTGATGAAGTTGAAAATGTATCCGGTAAATATTTTGCGGATAAACGTGTGCAGAAATCTTCCGATATTTCTTATGACGAAAATCTTCAAAATAAAATTTGGAAAATTAGTGAAGAGATGGTTGAACGGAATAATTTTTAAATATTGAAAAATTATTTTTTCGTTGAATGATTGAAAAGTCGGGATACAAACGAAGTTCGTAAATATTGAATCAAATAATCATTATATTTTTTTGTGGAGAATAATTAAATGAAAAAGAGAATTGTAATAATTCTGTTTTTGTTTTCAAGTGTTTTGTTTTCTCAAACAGTACATTTGAAAATAATAGAAACAACCGATACTCACGGCGCAATTTTCCCGTATGATTTTACCGATAACAAACCTGACAATCATTCGTTAGCGCAAATTTACACCTACGTTAAGGAACAAAGAGCAGATAAAAATCAAGAGGTTTTGCTTTTCAGTGACGGAGATCTTCTGCAAGGAACACCGGATGTTTACTACTACAATTATATAGCCACCGACAAAAAACATCTTTATGCCGAAGTAATGAATTATATGAAATATGATGTTGCAACAGTTGGTAATCATGATATTGAAGCAGGGCATTCCGTTTACGATAAGATGACCTCCGAGCTTAATTTTCCTTGGCTTGCGGCAAATGCAATTCGCGAGGATAACGGTAAAACGTACTTTCCTCCTTATTTTGTTACTGAACGCAGCGGAGTAAAAATAGCTGTTCTCGGAATGATTACTCCGGGAATACCAAATTGGCTACCCAAAGTATTGTGGACAAATATCTATTTTGCCGATATGATTGAAACGGCAAAAAAATGGGTTCCCATAATTCGGAAAAAAGAACATCCTGATTTATTAATCGGTTTATTTCACTCCGGCGTTGATCCATCATACGGAGGAGAAACCAAAGATTACATGAATGAAAATGCCAGTAGATTGGTTGCCGAACAAGTTCCGGGATTTGACATTGTTTTCGTTGGGCATGACCACCACGGATGGAATTTTTCCGTTAAAAACAGCGTAGGAGACAGCGTTAAAATTATCGGCGGAACGCATTCCGCAATTGTATTTGGGGTTGCAGATGTTTATTTGACTTTAGATAAAAACGGTTGGAAGAAAACGATAAAATCAGAATTAGTTAAAACTAAAGACTATAAACCTGATGAAGATTTTGTCAGAACATTTAAGCCGCAATTTGAAGCTATTAAAAATTGGGTTAACAAACCGATTGGAAAATTTACGGAATCGGTAAAAAGCAGCGACGCTTTGTTCGGCGAATCCAAATTTGTAGATCTGATTCACTCTTTGCAATTGAAAATAAGCGGAGCAGAAATTTCTTTCGCTTCTCCGTTAGCGATGAACACTGAGATAAAGAAAGGAAAAATTTACGTCCGTGATATGTTTAAACTATATCATTACGAGAATTTTCTTTATACAATGAAACTTAGCGGGAAGGAGATAAAAGGATTTTTGGAATATAGCGCATCCAACTGGTTTAACCGTATGAAATCAGAAAATGACGATTTGCTGAAATTTAAATTAGACAAAAACGGAAACAAAATTATTTCCCAAAGAACCAACAGACCGGAACTATATGCACCGTTTTACAATTTTGCTTCGGCTGCCGGAATAAAATACAGTATTGATGTTAGTAAACCTGAAGGAAACAGAGTAAATATTTTATCAATGCAAGACGGAACACCTTTCGAAGAAACTAAGGAATATAGAGTTGCAGTTAATTCCTACAGAGGAAATGGGGGCGGCGGACATCTGGTAAAGGGTGCGGGAATTCCACACAATAAACTGTCAAAAAGGATTATTAAATCTACCGATAGAGATTTACGGTTTTTGATGATGAAAAATATTGAAAAGAAAAAAGCGATATCTCCAAAACTGATTGGTAATTGGAAAGTCATTCCCGAAAGTTGGGCGGAAAAAGGGAAGAAGAAAGATTATAAATTATTATTTGTAAAATAAAATTTCAAAGGCACGAATATGAAAAAATTAGTTTTGTTAATATTGTTTTTAGCATTAACGGCAATAAGCTTTGCACAAAATTCTATTTTTATTCCGCGCGAAGTAAGAAACTCCGTTAATAAAGGAATTAGAACATTAAAAGGAATTCCCGGTCCAAATTATTGGCAGAATCATTCCGTATATAAAATAAATGCAAAAGTAGATGTTGAAAAATCAACTCTTTCCGGTGATGAAAAGATTATATATTTTAATGAATCGCCCGACACGCTGAAAACATTGGTAATGCGCATTTACCAAGATTTTCAGAAAGCCGGAGCTAAGCGAGATTATTATATGGGAAACAAAGATTTTCTACCTCCTGTTGATATAAAGTATATTAAAATTAACGGAAAAGAATATAATATTTCCGATACCAGTAAAAGCATCAGGCGCGGTTCAACGAATATGTTTATCCGTTTGAAGAACGCAATGATGCCGAAAACAAAGGCTGAAATTGAAATTGGTTGGTCCTTTATTATTCCGCAAAAGAGAATGAACAGAATGGGAAACTTCGGAAACGGCGATATGTTTATTGCATACTGGTATCCGCAAATGGCTGTTTATGATGATATTTCCGGTTGGGATAAAATTGATTATCAGGGGATAGTAGAGTTTTATAATGATTTTTCCGATTATGATGTAAACATTACTTTGCCTAAAAATACGGTTATGTGGGCAACCGGAGTTTTACAAAACGGAAGTGAAGTTTTGAATCAGGATATTTATAAAAAATATAATGAAGCAAAAAAATCCGAAAAGGTAATCAGAATAATTACAGAAGAGGATAGAAAGAACGGTACGGTTACCGTTGATAAAAAAGAACTGACTTGGAATTTTAAAGCTATACACGTACCCGATTTTTCATTTGCCGTAAGTAACAGCTATCTTTGGGATGGACGGAAAGTTGTAACCGATTCTTCTTTATCCGGAGTTAAATCTACTTTTGTTCAAGCAGCGTATAATCCCGGAACTCCTAATTTTGAAGACGCTGCCGAGATAGGTGCTATTTCAATCGATTATATGTCGCACGAATTACCGGGTTACCCGTTTCCTTATCCCGAAATGACTTCGGTTGCCAATCCCGGAGGCGGCGGAGGAATGGAAACTCCGATGATGGCGAATGACGGTTCTCCGAAAAATTATGCAAGTTTTGCCGGATTGGTATTCCATGAAATTTCACATAACTATTTTCCGTTTTTTATGGGAACTAACGAAAGAACTTATGCGTGGATGGACGAAGGCTGGGCGACATTTTTTACTCGCGATGTTGAGGAAAGATTTCAGAAAGATAACGAGAAAAAATATTGGGAAAGAATTGTAAGCTCTTATGAAAACGGCTCAGGCTTCATGCTTGACGTTCCTTTGGTAGTTCCCTCTTTTTCGGTAAAAGGAGGTTTTCCGAGAGTTACATTTTACAGAAGACCCGGTTGCGCCTATATGGCATTAATGAAAATGATGGGAAAAGAAAATTTTAAGAAGGCGCTATTAAATTACATCGAAACGTGGAACGGGAAACATCCGATACCAACGGACTTTTTTACAAGCTTTAATAATTCTGCAAACGAAGATTTAGCTTGGTTCTGGAATCCTTGGTTTTATGAATACGGCGTACCTGACTTGGCTATCTTTAATGTTTCTCGGAAAGATAACCAAGCGGAAATCAGTATTAAAAAAGTAGGAAATATTCCGACTCGAATTTTTATAAAAGTTACTTTTGATGATGGTTCTTCCAAGGAAATAAAGCGCTCTATCAGAGAGTGGAAGGAAAAATCACTGATTACATTAACTTTTAAAACAGACAAAATTATTAAATCGGTTGAACTTGGTAATTCTTTGATTCCGGACATTGATAAAACAAATAATGTTTGGGAGAACAAGTAAGGTAATTATTTCATTTGTTTACTTCGGTATTTCACGAAAATTGAAATATCGAAGTAAATAAAATTTTCTTATTTATAACGATTGGTAGCTTTTACTAATCTATCCATAATGGCTTTACCCAAACCTTTTTCCGGTACTTTTTCAACTAATATTAAATCTAAATTTTCTTCTTCTAATTTGTGAAGATAATTAAATAGATTTGCCGAAGCTTCTTCCATGTCGCCCCTTTCAGATAGAATTTTTTCCGAAGAAAAATCACCGAATTTTTTTCTCTCCGAAAAAATCAATATTCCTGTTTTTTCACGGTTTACAGTTTCTATGTTTACTTCATCGACAAAAGCAACGGGGACGCGTGGTGCATAGTGGGATTTTAATTGTCCCGGAGAATTAGGTTTTATTGCATCAGACTTAAAAGGAAGTTTTTCGTCTAATAACTTTTCGATTTTTTCTACCGGCAATCCGCCGTGGCGAAGAATATGGAAATCATTACCGTCGAATTCAATAATGGTCGATTCAACTCCGACATTACAATTGCCTCCGTCTATAATAAAATCAATACGTTCGCCGAGTTGTTCGGCTACATGTTCTGCTGTTGTAGGGCTTAACATTCCAAACATATTAGCACTTGGTGCGGCAACCGGAACTTCGCAAGCAGAAATAAAATCTAAAGCAATTTTGTTATCCGGTATTCTTATTCCAACTGACGGATTTCCCGCCGAAACAATTTCCGGAACATTTTTACTTTTTGGTAAAACTAAAGTCAACGGACCGGGAAGAAAACTATCGATTAACAACATTACTTTTTCATTCGTACATGTAGTAACTTGTTCCAAATATGATTTGGAAGGAAGATGTAAAATTAAAGGATTAAATGAAGGACGATTTTTTGCTTCAAAAATTTTAGCAACGGCAATTGAATCAAATCCATTTGCTCCAAGTCCGTAAACCGTTTCCGTAGGGAAGGCTACTAATCCCCCCGATTTTATTGCAGTTGCCGCAAGATTTATATTTGTTTTTGTAGGAGAAAGAATTTTCATTTACTAATCTATAAAATTTTAAATTCAATAATAAATCTTTTTTGAGAAAATAGCAGGTAATAAATCTACAATTTTGTCAGAATGTATTTTAAGTTGTTAAGAAGTTGAAACGGTTAAAAAATCCGTTAGTTTTTATTAAATCGGGACTTAAGCTATTGTTTTATAGAAAAATATGCGTAGAATAATTCGATTTACCGGTTTTTATTTTCACGTTAAACGGTAATAATATTTTTAATGAATTGCCGGAATTAATGGTTGTTGTGGATTAGCGAAATGTGTTTGTTTCCATAACTTGTTTTGTTACAACAACTTAGCGGAATTTTTCTCTTGATTTTCTAATTTATTTTCCGTATAATATAAAGTTTAAATAATATATTTTGATAATAATTAGTTCAACTAATTCTATATGCAGATTTATTCCGAAGATATTATTGCCGCATTAGCTACTCCCGCCGGAGAAGGAGCCATTTCCGTAATCCGTGTCAGTGGAGAAAATTGCGCAGAGCTTGTCGATAAAATTTTTAGCGGTAATAAAAAATTATCTGATGCAAAACCGAACACAATTCATTACGGAAAAATAATTGCTCAGGATAATTCGGTAATTGATGATGTGTTGGTTTCCGTTTTTAAAGCTCCACATTCATATACCGGAGAAGATAGTGTTGAAATAAGTGTTCACGGAAATCCGTTAATTGTAGAAAAGGTAATTTCGGAATTAGTAGATTTGGGAGTTCGTCCGGCGGAACCCGGAGAATTTTCAAAACGTGCTTTTTTGAACGGACGAATAGATTTGGCGCAAGCCGAAGCTGTTGCAGAAATTATTTCGGCAAGAACAGAGGCATCATTACGCGGAGCAAGAAATCAGCTTAACGGTATGTTGTCGGAAAAAGTAAATTTGTTAAGAGAAAATTTGCTGAATATTTTATCGTTGGAAGAATTGGAGTTGGATTTTGCGGAAGAGGATTTGGAATTTATCCCGAACGAGGAAATTATCTCAAAAATTGATTTTACAATTGAAGAAATAAATAAACTTCTCGGCTCATATAATTTCGGTAAAATTTTACGTGACGGTATCAATGTTGCTATTGTTGGAAAGCCTAATGTAGGTAAATCATCTTTGCTGAATTATTTATTGAAAGAATCCCGTGCGATAGTCAGCGAAACTCCGGGAACAACTCGTGATGTCATTCGTGAGGAACTAAAAATTGACGGCTATCTTTTTCGGTTGTTTGATACCGCCGGAATAAGAACGGCTGAGGACTATGTTGAAAAAGAAGGAGTTTTGCGGAGTCGAGAAGCGATTGTTAAAGCTGATTTGGTATTGTTTATAAATGATTCAACAACAGGGTTTGATAAAGATATTTTTGAATCGTTATTAAAGATTAAAGATAAAAATAAGATTGTAGTGGTTTCAAACAAAATTGATTTGAGTAATTCCACGAAAATGGATTCCGATGTTTTTATTTCCGCAAAAACCGGAGAAGGTATTAATGAACTCTTCCAAATCTTAAAAAATAGAGCAATTGATTCAAAATCATATAGTGAAAAGACAGCAATTGTTTCAAATATTAGACATTTTTCCGCACTGAAAAAAGCAAATGAAGCGCTAGTTTCAGCTAAGGAAACCATTAATTCGGGAATGTCACAAGAATTTGTAGCGTTAGATATTCGAGAAGCTCTCGAATCGTTAAATGAGATTATCGGAATAGTAACTACGGATGATATGTTGAATAACATATTCGATAAATTTTGTATTGGAAAATAGATTTTATGAAAGGATGTTTGTTTCACGTGAAACAAGAAAAAGAAACAAAAAAGTTCCACGTGAAACACAAAAGTTAGAATGAATGAATATGATGTAATTGTAGTTGGAGGCGGACACGCCGGAATAGAAGCGAGTGTGGCGGCAGCTAAAATGGGCGTTTCTGTTGCTCTGATTACGATGGAAAAAAATGGAATAGGACGATTATCGTGCAATCCTGCTATTGGAGGAAGTGCGAAAGGGCATCTTGTGCACGAAATTGATGTGATGGGTGGTGTAATGGGGCAGATTGCCGATAGGTCCGGGATACAGTTTCGTATTTTGCACAAATCCAAAGGTCCGGCTGTTTGGGCGGGGAGATGTCAATCCGACAGAAAACTTTACTCCGAAGAAGCCGTTAAAGTTGTGGAAAATACTCCGGGCTTAAATATCATAGAAGATATTGCGAATGACTTAGTCGTTGAAAATAATTCGGTTATAGGAATTAAAACCCAAAAGGGTAATGAGTATAAATGTAAAGCAATTGTTATATCTGCCGGTACGTTTTTAAACGGAATAATGTACACAGGGCTTACTCCCAGTGTCGGAGGCAGATACGGAGAAGAAGCTGCTGTCGGGATAACGGAAGCTTTGGTTAAGTTGGGATTTGAAACAGCCAGATTAAAAACGGGAACTCCGCCGAGATTGCTTACCGAGTCAATAAACTTTGATGTTTTGGAAGAACAACCCGGAGATGAAAATCCTGAACCGTTTTCTTTCCGTACGGATAAAAGCAAGTTTCCGTTTCTTCCTCAAAAAAGTTGCTGGTTGCTTTATACCAATCAAGATGCACATAAAGAGCTGGAAGTTGGTTTTAAATTCTCTCCCATGTTCACAGGTTTAATAGATGGCGCAGGTCCTCGATATTGTCCTTCGATTGAAGATAAAATTGTGCGTTTTGCCGAAAAAGAAAAACACCAACTTTTTCTGGAGCCTGAAGGTCTCGACTCCGATCAGATGTATTTAAATGGTTTTTCCTCCTCGCTTCCCGCCGATGTTCAGCTTAAAGCTATGAAAAAAATGCGCGGACTTGAAAATGTGGTAATGGTTAGACCGGGATATGCAGTCGAGTATGATTTTTTTCCGCCGTATCAAGTTGACTTAACTCTTGAATCAAAGCGTGTAAAAGGGCTTTATTTAGCAGGTCAGGTCAACGGAACTTCCGGCTACGAAGAAGCGGCCGGTCAGGGTTTAATTGCCGGAATAAATGCGGCGGCTAAGATAATTGGTAAACCGGAATTAGTCCTTAAACGTACTGATGCATACATAGGGGTTTTGATTGATGATTTAGTCAATAAATCAACAAACGAGCCTTACAGGATGTTTACTTCACGTGCTGAACATCGTCTTCTTCTTCGCCAAGATAACGCCAAGGAAAGATTGATGAAAATCGGTTACGACTACGGCTTGATAACCGAAGATGAATACAATGAGTTTAAAAACGATATGAAAACGCTTAACCGGCTAATTTCATTTTTCAATAATAAAAAAGTAAAACCGAAAGAAGTGAACGGATTATTGGAGAGAAACGGATCGTCATTGTTGGAAAATTCCGAAACTCTTGCAAAATTAACCAAAAGACCGGAAGTTAAAATAAAAGACCTTGTGTCGGAGATAGGCGCTGAGTTTGATTTTAAAGTAAAGGATGAAATTCTTGAGAAAGTGGAAATAGAACTAAAGTATGAAGGTTACATCAAAAAACAACAGGAATTGGTAGAAAAACTTAACAAACACGAGGAAATTTCCATACCGTTGGATTTCAATTACATGTCGCTTAAAACTATTTCCATGGAAGCTCGTGAAAAATTGCAAAAGATAAAACCGCGTACGTTGGGACAGGCTTCGAGAATTTCCGGAGTCTCCCCTTCGGATATTTCGGTTTTATTAGTATATTTAAAACATTAATTTAGAGGTTTTAGCAGTGAACAGAGAAGAAAAATATTTAGGCGAATTAAAATCATTCTTTTGGGAAAACAGCTTAAGTCCGGAGATTTTCGAGCTGGAGCGATTGGCGCATTTTGCAGAATTGCTGACGCAAAAAAATGAAGAAGTAAATTTAATCTCACGAAGAGATATTAAAAATATAATTGAAAATCATATTTTTATTTCCGCTTATATTTCCAGGTTTATTCCTGAAAAAGTTTCTTCTTTTCTCGATATAGGAACCGGCGGCGGATTACCGGGAATACCTCTCGGAATCATGAACTCTTCGTTAAAGGGTGTTTTGGTAGATTCCACGGCTAAAAAAATTAAGGCGGTTGACGAATTTATTCAAAAGCTTAAAATGGGAAATCTTACCGCCGAAAACTATCGCGTTGAGGATGAAGAATTTGTAAAAAAATATGAAGGAAGTTTTGATTTGGTTGTTACGCGCGGAACAGTTCCGTTGGTTATACTTTTTAGATATGCTCTTCCTTTGGCAAAGAAAAAAGCCTTTTTGATGACTATTAAAGGTGGAGATTTAACCGAAGAGATTGAAACAGCTAAGCTTAAATACGGTTCTCACATCAAAAAATCTACATTTATAGAATTAGCTTACAAACCTACGAATGCACGTAACGAAAAGGATAAAAAGCTGGTTGTAGTCGAGCTTTCCCGATAGTTAAAATAATACATCTCTCTTTTCGAGTTCGCTTTTCAGTTGTAGAAAATTTATAAACTGAATTGCATCCCAAGCTAAATTTTTCGCAGCATCGGTATATTCTTTAATATCGTCAATAAAAAGATGCGCATCACCGGGGAGTTGAGTAAAATTTTCTACAGCTTTATAAATTCCCTTTTCCGGTTTAGCAAAACCGACTTCGTGAGATAAAATTAATTTATCGAAAATTTGAACAAAATCATATTTATCCCAACCATGTTTTTTGTGAATGGAATTAGTGTTGGAAAGTAAAACTAAAGTGTAGTGCTTTTTAAGCTGTGTCAGCAAATTAACAACATCATTATTAACAGTAAAAATATCTGAAAACAAGACAATAAATTCGTCTTCTTTTATTAAGTGATCGGTCCAATCCATCATAGTGTTCAGAAAATCGTTTTCTCCTAATTCCCCTTTTTCAAATGAGCGGTGGATGTGATAATTTTTCATGTATAGTTTACCGAATTTTTCTCCTAACCCCGGTTTATAGGAATCCAATTTATTTAGTAACGGTTGATAGTCAAACGGGATAATGACATTCCCCAAATCAGACACGATAACTTTTATTTTCTTGTTCATCTTTTTTCTGTTTTATTGAATAAATTAATAAAGTTATATTTGCAAATAAAAATAACAAAATAATGGATTAGATTTATGCGGAAATTTAAGGATTTAGCTGTTCAAGATTTTTATCCTGACGACGTAAGTTATTGTTACGGGTGCGGAAAACTTAACTCGGAAGGACATCATCTCAAAAGTTATGACAACGGAGATGAAACTATTGCCCATTTTACTCCGAAGGAATATCACACGGCGATTCCCGGATTTGTTTACGGTGGTTTGATAGCGTCGTTAATAGATTGCCACGGTACCGGCACGGCAGCGATTGCCGCATACAAGGCAGATAACCGCGCCTACGACACTGAACCGCCGTACCGGTTTGTTACGGCTCATCTCGAGGTGGATTATCTAAAGCCTACTCCTTTGGGCGTGGAACTAAAACTAACCGGAAAAGTTATTGAACAAAAAGGAAAAAAAGTTGTCTCAATAATTTCTGTTTTTGCGAATGAAGAAAAAACAGCACAAGGTAAAGTTGTTGCCGTGCAAATGCCTGACAATATGAAAAAATAACCAAAAATATTTGAAATAAAAAAAGAGAAGGAAATGAAAAAATTATTTTTATTGTTTTTAGCCGTTTCGGTTGTTGCTTGTTCACAGCAGCAGGAAATTAAATATCCCAAGCCTCATAAGGGGAAAGTAGTGGATAATTATTTTGGAACAAAAGTGGCGGATCCATATCGTTGGATGGAAGACGTTAATTCCCCCGAAACAAAAAAATGGGTTGAGGAAGAGAATAGACTAACGGAAAGTTATTTGAGTAAAATTCCGTTTCGCAATAAAATTAAAAAAAGTTTAACGGAACTTTTTAATTATGAAAGATTTTCTGCTCCCGCTAAACACGGCGAATATTACTTTTTCTCAAAAAATGACGGATTACAAAACTATAGTGTGGTTTATTACCAAAAAGGATTGACCGGAAAGCCTGAGGTTTTTCTTGACCCAAATACTTTTTCAAAAGATGCTTCTGTCAGTTTAGCCGGATTGACATTTTCGCATAACACAAAATACGCAGCTTACTCAATATCAAAAGGCGGTTCGGACTGGCGGGACGTATTTGTTATGGATGTTGCAAGCCGCAAAAAACTTGGAGATCACCTCGCTTGGGTTAAATTTTCGGGAATGGCTTGGTTTAAGGATGGATTTTTCTACAGCCGTTACGATAAGCCCAAAAAAGGGGAAGCATTAAAAGCGCAGAATGAATTTCAGAAGCTTTACTATCACAAAGTAGGAACGTCGCAAAATAAAGATGTTTTGGTTATGCAGGACAAAAAAAATCCGCGCCGTGGTTGGGATGCATCTGTAACAGATGACGAAAAATATTTGGTTATAGCCGGATGGGAAGGTTCATCGGATTACAATTTGCTGTACTATAAAGATTTAAGTAAGAAACAGAGTAAAATTATTTCTCTCATTAATAAACTTGAAGCACAATATTCCGTAATTGATAATATAGGAAGTAAGCTGTTGGTGGAAACTAATTTTGATGCTCCCAATTACAAAGTTGTATTAATTGACACAAAACGCCCGGCAAAAAAATATTGGAAAACAGTAATACCCGAAACAGAGAATCCGATTAGAAGTGTTTCCTTTGTTGATAACAAATTAATTGTTTCCTATCTGAAAGATGCAAATACAAAAGTTTATCTATTTGATATTAACGGAAAACAGATTGCCGAAGTTAAGTTGCCCGGAATTGGAACAGCGAGCGGTTTTAACGGAGAAAAAACAGATAAGGAGGTTTTCTACACTTTTACGTCATTTACTTATCCTCCTACAATTTATAAATATAACGTAGAGAAAAATAAATCGGAGGTATTCAGAAAATCTAATGTGAAGTTTAATCCGAATGATTATGAAACGAAGCAAGTTTTTTATAAAAGCAAAGACGGAACAAAAGTACCTCTGTTTATTACTTACAAAAAGGGATTAAAGTTGGACGGAAATAATCCCACGTTGCTTTACGCCTATGGCGGATTTAATATTTCTCTGACTCCGAGATTCTCGGTAACACGAATACCTCTTCTTGAAAACGGCGGTGTTTACGCTATGGCAAATATTAGAGGCGGCGGAGAGTACGGTGAAAAATGGCATAAAGCGGCAATGAAAGAAAAACGTCAGAATGCTTATGATGATTTTATTGCAGCCGGTGAATATTTAATAAAAGCAGGATACACATCACACGAAAAACTGGCAATAATGGGAGGCTCAAACGGAGGCTTATTGATGGGGGTTATTATTAATCAACGTCCCGATTTAGCAAAAGTAGCATTTCCGATGGTTGGAGTTATGGACCTGTTGAGATTCCAGAAGTTTACAATCGGTTGGGCTTGGGTGCCTGAATACGGTTCAAGCGACAACGAAGCGGAGTTTAAGTATCTTTATAAAATTTCTCCTTTGCATAATCTTAAGAAAGGAGTTAAATATCCTGCAACTTTGGTTACAACGGCTGATCATGACGATAGGGTATTTCCCGCTCATTCATTTAAATATGCCGCTACACTGCAGGAAGATAATGGAGGGGATAATCCGACATTGATTAGAATTGAAACAAAAGTAGGACATGGAGCAGGCACTAACGTAAAGAAAACAATTTCTCTTTACACGGATATTTATTCATTTATGTTCTATAATATGGGAATAGAACCACAAGATTAAAAAATTAGATTACCAATGCCGTTTCGTCTTAAGATCAGGCGAAACGGTAATTTATTATTTAATACAATCAAAAAAAGTACAGCCGTAAAAATTTATTATTGGCGTAATTTGTATTAGAAAAAAGAAAGGGAAAAATGAAACCTGTAAAAATCGAATTAAATAAAGAAAAGCAAGAGCTTGAAATAACATGGGAAGACGGAAACAAATACGAATATCCGCTTCGCTATCTTCGAGACGAATCACCCGATGCGAATAATAAAGGAGAACACATTCTTTGGAAAACCATACCGCCACCTCCGAAAGGTCCGGATAAAGAAGGAAAATATGAAATAAAAAAGATAGAAGTTGCCGGAAATTATGCCATTCAAATAACATGGAAAGATGGGTATGGTTTTGGAATCTATTCCTACGAGTTATTGCTTGAATGGGGAAAAATGTTGGCTGAAGCTAGAACAAAAGAAAAATAATGACAATTTACGAAAACTTATTACAGACAAAATCGGCACTTCGTTAGTTCGAATTAATCACTAAAATCCAAAAAACAATGTGGCGATTTTGTAGATATGGAGAGTGTGGCAATTTTGCGGCATACGAAACGGCAAAGGAAACAGATAAGTGAAAATAGTTGTAATTTTTCATGATAGAGGAGAAAAGTCTTTAAGCTCTGATTAGTTTTTTGTTTGATTTTTTGTAAAATGAATAATTTGAGAGTATTTTAAACTGTCTCAATTTCGTGTATTATTTTGAGAAAAAACTGTAGCTTTTATTTAAAATTTTTTATTTTAGGTTAATATAAATTAAAAGTTACTATTGAAAAGTATATTTAAAATACTCTCTGCAATTGCCGGTACCGAAAAAATTATTTTGTTCGAGAAAACCGGACAAAGGTTTGTTCTTTTTTTCGAGCTTGAAAAAGGAAGTTCGGGAATACTAACATTAGAGGCAATCACAAAGTTGTTCGAAAATTCCACATCAGAATATTTTCCGGTTGCTCGGAAAGATTTTGAAAAATTAGAGTTACCGGACGACAAAATAAAAAATATCTCTACATGCAGAATAGGAACTGAAAACAGAAATTTTATCCTACTTCTTCTTTCAACAAAAAAAACGGGATTTCCCAAAAAGCTGTCTTCTATTTTTCCGTCTATCAAAAATCAAATAATAGATAAAATTACCGAAACTAACTTTGCGGGAACTACATTCTACAAAGAAGCTGTGGATGCTTTACTCCTTCCGTTTTACGAATCTAATCTAAATGGAAATGAATTTTTCTTTTTGTCAAAAGGGATAACTAATCTATTGGGATTTTCGAAAGAGGAATTGATAAACAAAAAAGTTTCACTTCTTCGTCGTGTTTTCCCCGAATACAGAAATAAAATTAGGGCATTGATAAATTCTGCCAAAAACGGAAAAGAAGCTACAATAGAGTATCGAATAAAAGATAATAATGGAATTGAGCGATTTATTCAACACTCCGTTTATCCCGTTGTTAAAAACGGAAAACCTGTTCGTGTGGTTGGAGTATTAATAGATATTACTCGTGAAAAGAATTTGAGAGAACGGTTAGAAACAGCTAACAGAAAGTTTAAAACCTTGCTCGGATTATCCAACGAATTAATATTTTCGTTAAATCGCTCCGGTTATTTTATGTTAATTAACGATCAAGGTGCGCTCGATTTGGGATATAATCCCGGCGATTTAATCGGAAAACACTTTCTTGAAATTATTGATGAAGAGGACAAAGCCAATGTTGCAATCGCATTTCAGAAAGTACTGAAAACTAACGACGCTGTTTCGTTTGATATAAAATTTGTTAATTCGCTTATGAGGGAAATACCGTACAATATTACTGCGGTTTCGCTGCGTAACGGAAACGAAGTAACCGGAATGATAGGCTATGGCAAAAACTTGAAGAGAATTTTCTCTGAAGAAAAAAAACTAAAAGAACTTAATGAAAAGTTGTTGGAAGCCAACAGATTGCTTGCTATTGAGAGGGACAGAGCATCCGCGCAAGTATTGGCACTGGAGAAATTAAATGATTTAAAAAACGAATTTATTTCAAATGTTTCTCACGAATTGCGAACACCCCTTGCTTCAATTATCGGATTTGCCGAAACAATTGCTTCGGACGAAGAAATGCCGCGAGATTTAATCAGGGAGTTTAATCAAATTATTGTTTCCGAAGGAAAAAGATTAACAAAACTTATCGATGATATTCTCGATTTCTCAAAATTAGAAGAGGGAAAAGAACCTCTTATTATTTCGCAATTCGATATTTTGGAAGTTTTAAATAATTTACTCGACAGTTACTCGATTCAAACGCAGAAGAAAGGAATAGGGATAATACGAAAATTACCGCAAGCTGAATTTATTATAAAAGCCGATAAACAGCGAATTGAGAAAGCCCTGACAAATATTATATCAAATGCAGTAAAGTTTTCTCCATCGGGCAAAAATATTACCGTATCGGCGAACTCATTTTTAAATGAAGTGCAAATTATCATTAACGATGAAGGGATTGGCATACCGGAATCAGATTTGGATGCGGTTTTTCAAAAATTCAGGAAAGCAAACAGGGTTGGTTTTAACAAACCGGGCGCAGGAATAGGTTTGGCTTTGGTCAAGCAGATTATTGATATGCACAAAGGTACGATTACCATTAAAAGTGAATTAGATATAGGAACGGAAGTTGAAATCCGCCTGCCTAAAAATAAGGAGGAATAAGTGGATCAATTAGTTTTTATTGTAGATGATGAACCGTCGATACTTAGATTAGTTGCGCATTGGGTAAAAAATAAATGGGGATATAACGTTCATGCATTCGATAACGCAACCGAAATGCTGCAAACGTTAGATGAAAATCCCGACTTGATTTTGCTTGACATAATGCTTCCGGATATCAACGGGATTGAAGTTCTTAAAACAGTAAAAAATAAATATGAACATCTCCCTGTAATTATGCTTTCGGCTCAGGGAAGTATTGAGATTGCCCTCGAAGCTCTACGATTAGGTGCTTATGATTATTTTCCAAAACCTATAGACCAAGACCGTTTTGAGGTTACCGTTAAAAACGCACTCCGTAATTACGAACTTCATAAAAAAGTTGAGTATCTTCAATCATCACTAGAAAAAGAATATAGTTTCGAAAATATTATTTCAGGTGCTCCCGAAATGCAGTCGGTTTTTAAATTGGTTACAAAGGTCATTAATACCGATATTACCGTATTAATTCAAGGCGAAAGCGGAACAGGGAAAGAACTGATAGCGAAGGCTATTCACTTTAACGGGTCTCGTAAGCATGAGCCTTTTATTGTTGTTAACTGTGCATCGATACCAAGGGAATTGTTGGAGAGCGAACTTTTCGGGCATGAAAAAGGGGCGTTTACCGGAGCACATCAAAAGAAAGTCGGGAAATTTGAAATAGCTGACGGGGGAACAATTTTTCTGGATGAAATCGGAGAATTGGAAATTTCGCTTCAAGCTAAAATTTTACGCGTAATACAGGAAAAAGAGTTTGAACGTGTGGGCGGTAACGAGATTATTAAAACCGATGTCAGAATAATTTCGGCAACAAATCAAAACTTGACCGAGATGGTTAGGGAGAGAAGATTTAGGGAAGATTTGTATTATCGTTTAAACTCTTTCCCTATTCATATCCCCCCGCTAAGGGAAAGGCGCGGCGATATCGTTTTGCTTGTGAATCACTTCATAGAAAAATATAATAAAAAGATGGGGCTTAATGTTACGGGGACAACAAAGCGCGCTATGAAATATTTGTATGATTATCAATGGCCAGGCAACGTTCGTGAATTGGAAAATACAATAGAGCGGGCATTGATTTTATCAGACGGAAATAAAATAACGGAAGAGACCTTGTCCGAACAAATAGTAAAAGGAGATAAATCGTTGGGATTGTCAACAACCTCGGCTTTTTTTGACCCCGATTCTCCGATAATTCCTTTCGAAAAATTAAAAGAACACGCAATTAGACATGCGTTAAAAGTAACAAATTGGAATATGCAGGAAACTGCCAAGCAACTCGATATTGGGCGGGCGACACTTTACCGCTTAGTAGAAAAATATAAAATTGAGTTAGATAAAAAATAGAATTTTTGTTAGCCGATTCCGGATAAGTAAGCAGATTAACCCGCGGATCTGTTTGTAGGCAAATAGATAGATTAACCTTTTCAACGGATAATAAATAATGTTGTAACTTACACGAGGCATAAGTCGAAGATTATGGCTGGAGATACTAATCTGTTTATAAAAAACAAGATTGTCATATAATAACGTTTTATTATATTTTGTAAGTTATTTAAATTTGTTTTAGATATACTGAATTGTTCTTAAAGTTTTTGTTTCAGATTCTGAAAACGAATCAATATTAAATAAAAAGATCGTGTGTTAAAACATGATTTTATCATTAAAAAATAAAACCAAGGAGCATTGTTATGGCAATAATGATCACTGACGAATGCATCAACTGTGGAGCATGCGAACCTGAATGCCCGAATACAGCTATCTATGAAGCTGGTGTAGAATGGGAATTTGCAGGTGAAACTCACGGTGAAGATGACGCAGCACCTTCCGGCGCAACCGGATTTTACAGCGACGATCATTTTTACATTGTTCCGGATAAATGTACGGAATGTGTCGGCTTTCACGATGAACCGCAATGTGCGGCTGTTTGTCCTGTTGACGCATGTGTACCGGACCCGGATCATGTTGAATCACAAGATGAATTAACGGCAAAGAAAGATAAATTAGACGAAATCGGCCGTTAATTTAAAGTAACATTTTCTTAAGGTTGATCAGTATGAATCAAATATTTATACGGTCAACCTTTTTTGTTTTTATTGGAGTACAAAATGCAAATCGGCAAATATAAAATATCTTATCTTGAAACGGGAACACTCGGGCTGGACGGAGGCGCAATGTTCGGAGTTATTCCCAAACCCCTTTGGGAGCGGACGAATCCTTCTGATGAAAAAAACAGAATAACACTTGCCGCCCGCTGTATGCTGTTGGAATCGGACACAAAAAAAATATTGGTTGATACCGGTGCCGGACAAAGTTGGGATGAAAAGTTCAGCAAAATTTATAGAATGGAATTCGGCAACACTCTGATTAAATCACTTGCCGCAAAAGGTTTAACGTCGGATGATATTACCGATGTTATTTTAACACATCTCCACTTCGATCATGTCGGAGGCGCTTCCGTTATTGATGAAGATGGAAAATCCCGTCCGACATTTCCGAACGCTAAATATTATATCCAAAAAAAACAATATGAGTGGGCGCTTAATCCCAGTATGCGGGATAAAGCAAGTTATTTCCCAAATCGATATGTTCCTCTTTACGAAGAAGGGTTGCTTAAACTTGTTGAAGGTGATACCCGATTTGATGATGAAATAGAAATGCTTGTTACAAACGGTCATACCGATTCGCACCAAATGGTAAAGGTTTCAGACGGGAACGAAACAATCTTGTATTGCGCCGACTTGATTCCGACTGCCGGACATGTTCCGCTTCCTTACATCATGGGATACGATTTAAGACCGCTTGAAACGTTAGCTGAAAAAATGAAATATCTCACTAAGGCAGTTGAAGAAAACTGGATGTTGTTTTTTGAGCATGATCCCGAAAACATTGGCGTAACAGTTAAGCAAACCGATAAAGGATTTGTGGTTGATCAACGTTTTGATAAAATATGAGCAACAATAACAGATTTTTTTGTTGTAAATAAAAGCGAATTAAAAGAATAGTCTGCTGAAAAAATTTTTACCGAAGATGAAGAAATTGCTCTATAAAAATTTAGGGTGAAATTTATGCTCATAATAATGTTTGTTTAGCTCACGGTTAGGGGGTGATATTAAAATGAGCAAACGAAAAAAGTATGTGCGGATTGAAAAAGCACGAAGTGAAAATTGCCGATGATAAAGTTTTTATTATGTTTGAAAAGAATAATCTCAATTGGTGATATAGCTCTGAGTACTAATTTTATTAGGGAAGATTAATTGAGCAAAATAACAAACCAATTAATAATTGAAAAAGCAAGGGAAGCGGGATTTGATTTAATCGGGTTTGCCCGAGCAGAAAAACTTACCGATGAAGTTCAACAATTGCGGAAGTGGCTGAAGAAAAAGCAGAACGCCGGCATGGAGTACATGGAACGTAATCTCGAAAAGCGCGAAGATGTTTCGTTAATATTACCAGGTGCTAAAAGTGTAATTTCACTTGCCGTCAATTATTTTACTCCTTATAAACACAGCAGAAAAAACGGATACGGAAAAATATCGCGTTATGCGTGGGGCGAAGATTATCATCTTCATATTTGGAAAATGCTGGAACAACTTGAAAGTAAACTTGCAAAAATAGATGAGAATTTTAAATCAAAAAGTTATGTCGATACCGGACCGGTTATCGATAGAGTTTGGGCTGTTCGTTCGGGATTGGGATGGCAAGGGAAGAACGGAAATGTAATTACGAAGGAGTTCGGCAGTTGGGTGTTTATTGCAACAATTATCACTAACTACGAATTTGATTACGGTCTGCCTATGCCCGATGCCTGCGGGACTTGCACGGCATGTATTAAAGCTTGTCCTACAAATGCAATAACTTCAAGTGGTATTGTTGACTCGAACCGCTGCATATCATATTTAACAATTGAAAACAAAGGGAGCATTCCCGATAAATTCCAAAATCAGTTTGATGATTGGTTATTCGGATGTGATATTTGTCAGGATGTTTGTCCGTGGAATAAAAAATTTGCAAAACCGACAAATAAAAAATATTTTGAGCCGAAAATGGGAACCGAAATTAATCTCGATTTTTTTGAAGGATTGAGCAACAGAGAGTTTAATAAGATTTTTTATGATAGTCCGATAAAGCGAGCCAGGGCAAAAGGAATGCGCCGAAATGCAGATTTCCTGAAAAAAGATAAAAACAAAAATGAAACCAATTGTTAAATTTTGAATCAAACCTACTTCATTTATTTCTGCTATTAAAAAATGATTGAATATATAATAAGATTGAATTTTATTATTGGGTAAATTCAAATTTATTAGAAAATTGAAAAGAAGCTTATATAAGGAGAAAATTATGTCAGAAAATCGTGTTAAAGTTGCAGTAATCGGTTCAGGTCCCGCGGGATTAACAGCCGCTATTTACACTGCACGTGCAGAGTTTAAGCCGGTAGTTTTTGAAGGACTGGAGCCGGGCGGACAATTAACAATCACTACCGAAGTTGAAAATTATCCCGGGTTCGATAAAGGAATTCAGGGACCCGAATTAATGGACATTATGCGGAAACAAGCTGAAAAGTTTGGTGCAACAACAATGTTTAAGGAAGTTAAAGAAGTTGATTTAAAGTCTAATCCGAAAGTTTTAAAAACCGACGACGGAGAAACCTATTTGGCAGATGCCGTTATTATTGCCACCGGCGCAACAGCAAGATTTTTGGGAATTCCGAGCGAGGAAGAATATAAAGGTCACGGTGTATCGGCTTGCGCAACTTGCGACGGATTTTTCTATAAAGGTTTAAAAGTAATTGTTGTCGGCGGCGGCGACTCCGCAATGGAAGAAGCGAATTATTTAACCAAATTTGCTTCCGAAGTAACAGTGGTTCACAGACGGGACGAGTTTCGCGCTTCCAAAATTATGATTGAACGCGCTAAACAAAACCCGAAAATTAAATTTAAACTTAATTCAACCATAAAAGAAGTTCTCGGAAAAGATCAGATGGGAATGAAAATGGTAACCGGTGCGATATTGGAAAACACAAAAGACGGCTCCACCGAAGAAGTTGCGGTTGACGGTATTTTTATCGCAATCGGTCACGACCCGAACACAAAAGTATTTAAAGGTCAGCTTGAGCTTGACGATGCAGGATATATTGTAACTGAAAAAGGCTCGACGAAAACAAATATCGAAGGCGTTTTTGCAGCCGGAGATGTTGCCGATAGAATTTATCAGCAAGCTGTTACGGCGGCGGGAACCGGTTGTATGGCTGCGTTAGATGCACAAGCTTGGCTTGGTGAAAGAGAATACGCAAAATAATTTTGATTTGTAAGCCGGTTTTTTCCGGCTTTATTTTTTTATTAATAAATAATCAAAATTTGATTTAAAATATTAATTCTAATATATTTGTAAACTTATTTGAAAATTAAAAACAAAGGATTAAGATGGCTCATCATAAATCAGCTAAGAAAAGAATTAGACAGAATGAAGTCAGAAGACTGAGAAACAAAGCGGCGTTGAGTGAGATTAAGACATTAATGAAAAAAGTACACGATATTAAGAAAAAAGATGAAGCTGAAAGTGTTTTGAGAGAAGCTATTTCTAAAATTGATAAGAACGTCAGTAAAGGTCGTTTACACAAAAACACAGCTGCGAGAAAAAAATCAAAATTAGTTAAGTTTGTTAATTCTCTAAAAGACTAATTCCTTTTTATTCGAGTTTTATGCCATGCTGTAACTTCAAAAGTTTACCGCGTGGCATTTTTGTTTTTAAAATTCCACTTTTGATTCGGTTTCGTCATCAACAATAATAGTGTAAGTAATTTTTTTGTTTGTATATTTTGTTATTCTTCTTTCTCATTATTCTAATGAAAATAATAATCAACCAATTAAATAATTTCGAAATGCACTTCAATTTTGTGTTTATCTATTGGCTTATCCTCAACTCCCTCCAATCGTAACAATATTTATTTCACATAATAATTCAGTTAATAAGAATTGTGAAACAATAAGTACCCAAGTAGCTTTGAATTAATAAAAAGTAAAAATTTAAATAGTTCGGTAGATTATATAGTCAAATAAGAAAAAGGGTAACTGTAATTTCATTTCAATTTTTAATTTAGTTTGGTTATTTTAATAAAAATAATAAATTAATTTGAGGAAAGAAAAGATGAGTAAAATTCCGGGATTTAAAGCTTACGATATTAGAGGGAAAGTTCCTTCGGAATTGAATAATGAATTAGCTTACAAAGTTGGCAGAACAGTTGCAGGATTGCTTAAAGCCAAGAAAATTGTAATAGGTTACGACATAAGAAAATCTTCACCGGAATTGGCAAAATCGCTTGCCGAAGGATTAACCGATGCCGGCGCAGATGTAATAAACTTAGGTATGTGCGGCACTGAGATGATATATTTCGGTGTTCCTCACTTGGATGCTGACGGAGGCGTAATGATTACCGCCAGTCATAATCCGCCCGAATATAACGGCTTAAAATTTGTAAAAAGCGGCTCCCGTCCGATGGGATACGATTCCGGATTGGATAAGGTGGAAGAGATGATTTTAAAAAATGAGCTTGGAGAAAAAGCTTCGGTAAAAGGAAATGTAATCGATTACGACATTATGGATGATTTTATAGAATCTCTTCGGAAAGTATTTGATGCCGAAAAAATTAAACCGTACAAAGTAGTGGTTAATGCAGGTAACGGTGATATCGGTCCGGCTCTTGATGCAATAGAGCCTTTTCTTCCGATTGAAATGGTAAAAGTTTTCCACGAGCCGAATTCCGATTTTCCGAATGGAGTTCCTAATCCGTTGTTGCCTGAAAACAGGCAAGCCACAATTAACGCAATTAAGAATACCGGTGCAGACCTTGGCGTAGCTTGGGACGGTGATTATGACAGATGTTTTTTCTTCGATGAAAACGGTGAGTTTATTGAAGGATATTACATAGTCGGACTCCTGGCAAAATCGATTTTAAAGACAAATCCGGGTGAAAAAATAGTACACGATCCGAGATTAATTTGGAACACGATTGACGTTGTAACCAAAGCAGGCGGAGTTCCGGTTGAGTCGAAAAGCGGGCATGCTTTTATGAAAGAGAAAATGCGTGAAGTTAACGCAATTTATGGCGGGGAAATGTCGGCTCATCATTATTTCCGTGATAACAGTTACTCCGATAGCGGAATGATTCCGTTTTTGCTTGTGCTGCAGTTGATGTCGCAGGAAAATAAAACGCTATCCGAGTTGGTCGGACAGATGATTGAAAATTATCCGTGTTCGGGTGAAATAAACACAAAACTGGAAAATCCGCAGGGAAAGTTGGAAGAGATTAAAGCAAAATATAAAGATGGCAAAACAAGTTACATCGACGGAGTAAGCGTAGAATATGAAACTTGGCGATTTAATGTTCGATTAAGTAACACAGAGCCTCTTATCCGTTTGAATGTTGAAAGCAAAGGAAATAAAACTCTGATGGAAGAAAAAACGAAAGAATTATTGGAATTAATCAGAAGTTAAGAAACTCTTTGGTTCGAGAAGCGTCAAAATCAAAAAAAGAGGAAACAATGAGCGAAAAGGAAAAAGCGTTAGACGTAGAAAAATTGTTAAAAAACAAGTTAAAAAAAGTCAGTATAGGTGAACTGGAAGAAAAAATCGCAAAAGTAATTTCCGATATGGTCGGTGAGGATTATCTTTGTACAATCAGCGATATTAAATATTCGCTTTTTAGCGGCGCTGAATTTAAAATGAAAGTTGAGCTTACTTACAACGAAGAAGATTAATCCGAAGAGGCTTAATTAATTTAATCGGGGTCTTGGTTTTTGTCCGAGACCCCGATTCTAATTTTACTTCAATTCTTTTATTTTTCTGTAAAAATACCCTCTTTTTTTATTATCTTGTAAACTTTGACAAAAATTAATAATCTTTTATTGTCGATTATTATCACGAATACGAAAAACATTAAATAATGAAAAATATTTTTATTTTAGGATCAACAGGTTCAATCGGGACAAACACGCTTGAAGTAATTCGTCGGTTTAAAGACAAATTTTCCGTCTATGCGCTTTCGGCAAACAGGAATATTGAATTGCTCGAAAAACAGATTGAGGAATTTAACCCTAAGGTTGTAGTAGTTAACGACGAAGCCGAAGCTGCTAAATTATCACGTAAACTTAAAGGAAAATGCGAATTACTTGCAGGCGAAAACGGTTTTGTAGAAGCTACTCGTGATGGCGACTACGACACGGTAATCTCTTCCCTTGTCGGATTTGCCGGACTTGCCCCGACAATTGAGGCAATTAAAAGGGGAAAAAGAATTGCTTTGGCTAATAAGGAAACATTAGTTGTGGCAGGAGAAATAATAGAAATGTTGTCGGAAAAATTCGGCGCCGAAATTATTCCTGTTGATTCCGAACACAGCGCAATTTTCCAGAGCATCGTGGGAGAACAGCCGGAGCATATTCGTAAAATTTTACTGACAGCTTCCGGGGGTCCGTTTTTTGATAAATCGAAGGAATATCTTAAAACGGTTACGGTTGAACAAGCGCTTAATCACCCGAATTGGGAGATGGGAAACAAGGTTACAATTGATTCCGCAAGTATGATGAATAAAGGACTTGAAGTAATTGAAGCGAGATGGCTTTTTAAACAGCCGTTGGAAAAAATTGAAGTTGTAATTCATCCTCAATCGATTGTTCACTCCATGGTTGAATTTATCGACGGTTCAATAAAAGCGCAGCTTAGCTCGCCCGACATGAAAATCCCGATTCAGTATGCGTTAACTTATCCGTCCAGATTGGAAAGCGAATTTGTTTCAACCGAGTTTCCGGAAATTCATACGCTAACGTTTTACAAGCCCGATTTGGAAAAATTTGAAAATCTTAAATTGGCATTTGAAGTTTTGAAATCCGGTGGAAATGCTCCTTGTATTTTGAACGCCGCTAATGAAATAGCGGTTGAAGCTTTTTTGGAAGGAAAAATTTCTTTTATGGGAATGTCGGAGATTGTTAAAGAAGCGCTTAATAAAATTAGTTTTGAAAGTTCAATTACATTGGATTCTATTTTTGAATGCAACAGAAGGACACGAGAATTTGTAGAAAGTTTAATTAAAAAGGAAAATAATTAATGGATTACGTTTTATATTTTATCCTGACTATCGGGATATTAGTAACAATACATGAGTTTGGGCATTTTGCTGCCGCCCGTTTAAGCGGAATGAGAACGGATGTTTTCTCAATCGGATTCGGATCGAGAATTTGCGGCTGGAATCAGGTTACCGGATTTACATGGGGTAAACTTCCCGAAGATGTTGATTTAAAAGGGCATACCGATTACCGTCTCGCTGTGCTTCCGTTAGGAGGTTACGTAAAAGTAGCCGGAATGATAGACGAAAGTTTTGATGCTGATTTTGCAGACAAACCTCCTCAGCCATGGGAGTTCAGGGCTAAATCCACTCCGAAAAAAGTATTTGTGTTAATCGCAGGCGTATTGATGAACTTGTTTCTTACAATTGCAGTTTTTTGGGGGATAAATTATTTTCAGGGTAAGCAAGTTATTCAGACAACACAAATCGGAATAGTTCCGGACAGCACTTCCGTTTACAATATCGGTTTTAGATCGAAAGATAAAATTATTGATATAAACAATAAAAACGTTACTAATTGGGATGATGTTATGCAGAACCTGCTTCTGGCTCAGACCGATAAAGTTGACGTTGAAGTACAAAGAGGGAATGAAATTGTAAAACTTCAGATTCCTACAAAAGTGATAAGAAACCTTTCGCAAAAAGGAATGTTCCTCCCGATCGGAGATACTAAGCCTGCAATAAATGCCGTAATGGATAACTCCCCGGCAATGGACGCGGGACTAAAGGACGGAGACATTTTCCTGTCGATAAATAATCAGCCGGTAAATACGGTTGAAGATGTGATACGAATAGTTTCATCCCACAAAGAAAAAGCTATTCCGATTGTCGTGCTTCGCGAACAGGATACGCTTACGTTTAAAGTAACTCCGAGTATGGAAGGAATGATAGGCGTGGCTTTGGCAAATGCTTACACGGGAAAAATCACATACAAAAAGTTTGGCATTTGGGATTCGTTTGTAAAAAGTTTAAGTGATATTGAAAACTACACGGTGCTCACATATCAAATGTTTGCAAAAGTAATTTCGGGTAAAATAGCTTTCGGTTCGGCTTTCGGCGGACCGGTTAAGATTGCAAAGTTTGCCGTTAAATCAGCCGAAGGCGGTTGGGTTACGTTTCTCTATTTTCTTGCGGCGCTCAGCTTAAGTTTGGCAATTATAAATATTATTCCGTTTCCCGGGCTTGACGGCGGGCATCTTGTTATAGTTTTAATTGAAGGGGTAATAAAAAAAGAGTTACCGATAAAAACAAAAATGATGATACAAAATATTGGTTTTATTCTGCTGTTAATTGCAATGGCGTATATTATCTACAGCGATATTATAAGTATGTAGTTTTTTCTTATTGTAAAGCAATCCGAATTGGTAAATATTACAAGTTCGGGTTGTTTTACAAGGGCGGGGCGTTAATCAGCCATTGTTGGTGCAAAGTTTTTCTTTGGGTGTTAGAGTTAGTGAAAAAATTTTTTAAGCGATTGGTTCCGATTATTAATTTAAATTAATATTTGGAAATCGCCCTCATCAAGCAAACTATATTGAAGGAATACCCAAATGAAAAAATATAAATCTATCATAGCAGTTTTTATTCTGATTTTTTCTTTTTCCGCTGTAATTAATGCGGGAGAATTAACGATTAAAACCGAGCAGAATAAAAAACAAAATAGAATAGAAGGAACTAAAGATAAAATGGAAAATCAAGAAACTGCAATTTTAGGCGCAGGATGTTTTTGGTGTGTTGAAGCAATATTTCAGAAATTGAAAGGAGTAATTTCGGTTGAGCCGGGATATGCCGGAGGAAGTGTTGCAAATCCGAGCTACGAAGCTGTTTGTACGGGAAAAACCGGACATGCCGAAGTAGCTAAAATTATTTTTAATCCTAAAATAATTTCGTACGAACAACTGCTAAAAGTTTTTTGGGAAATACACGATCCGACAACTGTAAATCGGCAGGGAAATGACGTTGGGGAACAATATCGTTCGGTTATTTTTTACACAACTTCGGAACAAAAGAAAATCGCTGAAAAAGTTAAGTCGGAGTTAGACAAAAGCGGTTACTATGAAAAACCTATTGTAACACAAATCGAACCGTTCATTCATTTTTACGAAGCGGAGGATTATCATAAAAACTATTATGAAAATAACAAGGACAAACCTTACTGTCGTTTTGTGATTTCACCTAAGGTGAAAAAATTTGAAAAACTCTTTTCGGATAAGATTATAAAGAAGTAACCCCTTTAAAACAGCTAAGGACTGTGCCCCCGCGACAGTCCTTTTCTGTAGTTTAAAACCCCCTAGCTCTTCTATACACCAGAGTAACTTACTAATTACTAACCTCAACTCGTCAATAGTATTAACAAACGTTGTGCCAAAAATTTATTGTGTTTTAGCGTCTTCTTTTTGCAACATTGTTTCGGCGATGTTGCAAAAACGCAACATCCGTAAGGGTGGTTGTGGTAAATTTACCACAAAAGTAGAAAACTTTACTCAATTTTCTACATATTGACTGAATAATTCTTTTGTGTAAACTCTTCTTTTTTGACTTAAGTCCATTGTTCCTCCGGTTTATTATT
>CAZMZM010000025.1:0-29788 GCA_964570865.1 uncultured Melioribacter sp. | reverse complement strand
ATCGCTAAATTTATTGAGAAGAAGGGGGAAGGAATTCATCATATTGCATTTAACGTTGATAATGTTCAAACTGCGATAAATTTTGCCGAGTTAAACAATATTAAACCAATTGACAAAAAGCCTCGAAAGGGTGCTGAAGGTTTGGAAATTGCATTTCTACACCCGAAGTCAACGTTGGGAGTTTTAACGGAACTCTGCTCAAAACAAAAATAAAAAATTAATGAGGATTACCATGAAACGTTTTTTACCGCTGATTATTTTTCTTTTTGCCGTTAATTTATTTGCTCAAGAATCAATTAACGAATGTCAGCTTGCAAAGGTGAGATCATTCAAACAATTAAAAAAAGTTGATAAACTTTTTTATCCCGGTGATCAAACAATTGATGTTACATATTATAAGCTTGATTTAAATATCTCTTATTCTCCGCATCAAATAAGCGGAGCGGTTACTATCGATGCTAAAAGTATGGAAGACAATTTAACTCAAGTATATTATGATTTACAAAATACTCTGACAGTTGATTCCGTAGTGGCTTCAAGCGGAGTTCTGTCTTTTACACATTCTTCAAATAAAATTAATATTACTTTGGACAGGGCTTACAATATCGGCGAACTTTTTGAAGTTGTTGTTTACTATCACGGAGTTCCCGGAAGTTCCGGATTCGGAAGTTTTGAATTTTCTTCACATTCGGGGCATCCAATTATTTGGACATTAAGTGAGCCTTACGGAGCAAGCGATTGGTTCCCCGGCAAGGATTCGCCTGCAGATAAAGTCGATTCGTGTGACGTTATAGTTACTGCCGACGATCAGTTTTATACGGTTTCAAACGGTACATTAATAAGCGAAGTAGATAATGGCAACGGGACTAAAACATTCCATTGGAAGGAACATCATCCGATAGCGCAATATTTGATTTCATTGGCTATGACAAATTATGCCGAATATGATAATTGGTATGTCGTAAGTGGTGATTCGATGATTGTCAGACATTTTAACTATCCGGAAAATTTAACCAATACTCGTAAATCGAGATTAGACAAAACGGTTGGAATGTTAACATATTACCACGACATTTACGGACTTTATCCGTATTTTGATGAAAAGTACGGACATGCGGAGTTCGGTTGGAGCGGTGGAATGGAGCATCAAACTTGTACTTCAATAGGCGCATACGGCGAAACGATAATTGCTCACGAGCTTGCTCATCAATGGTTTGGAGATAAAGTAACCTGCGCAACATGGCAGGATATTTGGCTCAATGAAGGATTTGCAACATACACCGAAGCTTTATGGTTAGGGCATGTTTACGGCGAGGGAGGTTATAATGACAGAATCGCTTCATATATGTCAACAGCTAAAAGTGCCCACGGTCCGATTTATGTCCAGGATATTTCAAGTGTTAACAGTATTTTTAATTATGCACGCAGTTATGCTAAAGGTGCTGTTGTAATTCATATGTTGAGAGGAATAGTTGGAGACTCGACATTTTTTAATATTCTTCAATCGTATTTAAATGATCCGCGATATGCTTATAACTCTGCTACAACAGATCAGTTCGCAGCAATTGCAAGTGCAGTTTCGGGTGAAGATTTAACTTACTTTTTTAATGAATGGATTTACGGAGAGAATTACCCCAAGTACAGAGTTGATTTGAGAAAGGTTAGTTTGGGAAATGATAATTATCAGGCTGTGATTACACTTACTCAAAACTCAAACACGAGTCCGAGATTCTTCACAATGCCGGTTCAGCTCAAGATTAACACAATTGGCGGAGATACTCTTGTTACCGTTTTTAATGATTCTATCTTACAAAGTTTTACAATTGATTTGGATTCGTATCCGGTTTCAGTTGAGTTGGACCCGAATAATTTAATATTAAAAGATATTCTCGGAACTACCGGAATTATTGATGAAAATGTACCTGTTAAATTTTCACTCTCCCAGAATTATCCTAATCCGTTTAATCCAACCACAACAATAAATTACTCTGTTCCTAACTTAGGCAACGGACAAACGGCTAAAGTGAATATTTCGGTTTTCGATATTCTCGGTAGAAAAGTTGCTACTCTTGTTAACTCCGAAAGAGGTGCAGGAAGTTATTCCGTTAAGTTCGACGCATCACAACTTTCAAGCGGGATCTATTTCTATAAATTGAATTCCGCCGGATTTACATCCGTTAAGAAAATGATTTTACAAAAATAATTTTTCTTTTAAGCCGCTATTTAACAAAACAGATAGCGGTTTATTATATTTAAAAGGATTTGGGACTTATGATTAAACAGATAACTCTATTGTTGTTTTTTTTTACAATTAGTTTTTCCAACGGGATAATAATGGCTCAAAACAGTAATAAAATAGATTTAGATTCAATATATTCTTCAAAGAAACTTGGGGCTTTTGAAGAGGGGAATAATACCTATTTTAGGATATTTGCTCCGACTGCGGAAAAGGTTTTTCTTTATCTTTCTGAAAGCGCCGATTTTAAGCAGGGTAAGTACCACCCTTTAACAAAAGAGAGCAACGGTATTTGGGAAACCTCATTGGATAAAATTAACAAAAAGATTTTTTACGGATTCAAAGTGGTTCATTCGGTAGATGACAATTTTGAAAAATTGCCGATTGTAATTGATCCTTACGCAAAAGCCGTTGCTACATATAATACTTATCTAAGTCCGAGATTATCGGTTTATGTTCCTAATAACAATTTTGATTGGGAGGGGGATAAAACAATCAGACGAAATTGGAAAGATTTGGTTATATACGAAATGCACGTTAGGGACATGACTGCTGATCTATCTTCAGGAGCTGAACATCCGGGAACGTACTTGGGGTTAACCGAGTCAAATATTGAGGGAGGATTAAACTACATTAAAAGTTTGGGTGTTAATGCTGTCGAACTTCTTCCGACACAAGAATTTGCCAATATCGAACTTCCATATAATAAGGAATTAAACGGCATTGAAAACAGATGGAATCCGTACGAAAGAAATCACTGGGGGTATATGACTGCTGCTTTTTTTGCTCCCGAAGCATATTATTCTGAAAATATGAGGGAACTGCAATGGAATAAATGGAGCGGGGAAGATGGTAAACAGATAAATGATTTCAAGCAGATGGTAAAGGATTTTCACCACAATGGAATTTCAGTAATAATGGATGTTGTTTATAATCACTTATCTGAATACGAGCTTGGTAATCTGAAGCAAATAGACAAGGATTATTATTTTAGATTAGATAAAAAGGGGAATTTCATTTCTCGGAGCTATTGCGGAAATGATTTGAAAACAGAACGTCCTATGTTAAGACGTTTGATTATCGACAGTATTTTGTATTGGATGAAGGAGTATCATATTGACGGGTTCAGATTTGACTTGGCTAAACTTTTGGATTGGGAGACGATAGAAGATATTATTCGTGAAGCTAAAAAAGTAAATCCCGATGTTGTAATTATTGCCGAACCTTGGGGAGGCGGTTATGACTTAAAAGGGTTTTCCGCACGCGGTTGGGCTGCATGGAACGACCAAATCAGAAACGGAGTTAAGGGACAGAATCCGAAAGATGGTTTGGGTTGGATTTTTGGTAAGATGTACGGCAACAATAACATCGACCGAATTAAAAGTTATGTGCGGGGAACTTTATTACGTGATAAGAATGGAGTTTTTAATCGTCCTGAACATTCGGTTAATTATTTTGAATCGCATGATGATTACACTCTCGGTGATTTTATCAGAATAGGATTGGGTAAAGTTAAAGAAGGAGAAAAAATATCCGATTTGGATGCTAATGCGAAATTAAGTACGGACGAGATAAAATTAAATAAATTGGCTGCTCTTTTCCTATTCACTTCAAGAGGGATTGTGATGATTGGCGAAGGACAAGAGTTTGGTCGTTCCAAGGTAATTGACCCTGCTTCTCCAGTCCATGATAAGCACAAAGGTGAACTTGACCACAATTCCTACAATAAAGACAATCGAACAAATTATATAAATTATAATTATGCTAAACTAAATTCAGAACTTGTCGATTATTACAAAGGTTTGATTTCCCTCAGGGAAAAATATCGCGCTTTTAGACGAGCAAAATATGAAGACGTTAATTTTATTGATGTTAACGATAATCAATTTTTACTCGAGTACACAATCAAATATGAAAATAGTGAATTTCTTATTGTTCTGAATGCGGATAGAAGTAGTGAAATTTTAATTAATTTACCGAAAGGTAATTGGGGCATTTTGGTTTCTCCAAACTCTGCTTCGATAATTCCAACGGATGAAGTTTGCAAGAAATTGATAGTTCCTTCTTCTTCAGGATTTGTATTAATAAAAAAATAGTTTTGTGAATTTTCAAAAAAAATCTTGAATTTTGTTATAAAACTTATTATACTGTAAGTAACATTGAACGGGCCTAAATGAAAAAAAGATTTCAACTATATTTTATCGTCATTCTCTTATTACCTTTTGCGTTTATTGTTGAAGATGTTTCCGCTCAATCTTTTCCTGTAATTCCCAAAGGTTTTGTTTCTTCCGGTAGTGGTACAAGAATTGACGCAAAAATTCTTTTTCATCCCGATAGCACTCTATTTTTAGAGTGGGCAGGTAATATTAATGGGAACGGATTTGAAATTAAATTAGGCAGTAATTCAGGAAACTACAATTATCAGAGTTCTTATTTCCCAATGGATATTAGCGGTACCGATATTGGGGAAGGAATGTTTCGACAGAGTTTTATCCCTTCAAATGTTGCACTTCCGGTTGGACGGTATTACGGAATAGTTACTAATTCGCAATATGATAATTTGAACGATATTGTTAATGATCAAAATGCTTTATTTTCCAATGAGTTTCAGTTTGTAGTAGAAGCTACTTCCGCACCTGTGGCAATTGCTCCGCTCGGAACTATTGATAATCCAACTCCGGTTTTTCAATGGAGCAGTGTTTCCGGAGTTGTTTCGTATTGGTTGCTGTTATCAAGCAATCCGTTTGAAATTTCCACCGATTCGCTCGGTAATATTAAAATTGTTGGAGCTAATTTAGTTTGGAACTACACTACTAATCAAACTTCGGCTCAGTACGGCGATGTAAATCCGCTTAACCCATACGATCAGGGAACTCCTCCTCCGTTGCTGCCCGGACAAACGTATAATTATGTAATACTCAATCTCTATGAGGAAAACAACCCGATTTTTGGTAGTCCGATTACGTCAGGTGTTTATTCTTTTACATATGATAACGGAACTCAGCAAGTTCCTCCGAATCTTTACACTCCCGCTGACAGTTCAACTTTTGAAGCTGATCAAACAATTACATTTACATGGGAAGCTGTTGATTGGGCTAACAGTTATTCCCTCTATCTTTATCAACGTTTAACTTCTTTTGGCGGAAACGACCAAACAATAGATGTACCGATTTGGAATACAACTACAACAAATACTCTTGTTGATTTTGATGCAGGGTCGTCTTTAAATAAAGGTACTTACGTTTGGTTTGTTGTACCCAATGATGCCCAAGGTGCCGGAACATCATCGGAAACATTTTTATTTAACTATAACAAAGTTTTAGGAACTTTTCGGCTTCAAGCAAAATCCACGCTGGATAATACGTCATTACTGAATTATCAAGCTCAAGCGGTTGCAGTTCAGGATGGAATAACGCCCGCGAATCCGTTCTTGGTTATTGATTCGGAAACTTATATTGATAGTTTGGTTACCGGTACGTATCAGTTTACAGGCAGCAAAGTCGGCTATCTTGATACTACAGTAACAGTTACTATTACTGCTGATAATACGCTTGCTTCTCCGGCAAATATTGTGTTTCCACTTACTCCTCTTCCGGCACTTATTTCCGGAACAGTTTTGGAGAGCGGAACTAGTCAGCCTGTTTCAAATGCAAATGTTGTTTTAACCAACACTGCAACCGGTGATGCCGTTTCAACAGTTACTTCATCTAACGGCTTATATTCTGTCA
This sequence comes from uncultured Melioribacter sp., assembly GCA_964570865.1. Classification (GTDB taxonomy): domain Bacteria; phylum Bacteroidota; class Ignavibacteria; order Ignavibacteriales; family Melioribacteraceae; genus WGAL01. The sequence goes on along the minus strand of CAZMZM010000025.1, from coordinate 23,824 downwards.
GTACTGTAATCGGCAGTTATACCTTACAAGTTTCCAAACCCGGATATTTATCGTCAGATGTTATTTATCTAAATTTACCAAGCGGACAAACAATTGTAAATGATATTCTTCTCATAAAGGATGAATCCTTTGTTTCCGGAAAAATATTTAATGACTTGGGGGAACCAATACAGTTGGCTTCCGTGACCGCTACAAAAGGAAACACCGTACAGCAAACAAGCAGTAACGGAGATGGCAATTATAGTTTTACTCTTTCATCCGGTAACTGGAATATTGAAGTCAGTAAACTTGGTTTTATTTCCCCTGAGCCTCTATCGGTAAATCTTGCTACAGGTGATAATTTACAGAATCAGAACCTTTCATTAATTCCGCGTGCAAATCAAGTTTCGGGTATTGTGTATAAAACAATAGATTTAGGAGATGGACAAACATCAAACATACCATTTCAGAATGTTACGGTTACTGCAACTCCTATTGCCGGAACGCCCTCAACAACACAAACTGATGCAAGCGGTAATTACATATTTAGTTTACGTCAGGGAACGTATGTTTTTTCAGTTAGTAAAAACGGCTATACTCCGTCTGATCCCATTCAATTATCGCTGGCAGTTGGGGAAACAGTTGATAATATTCAATTTACACTAACTCCCAATCCGGCTTCCGTTTCCGGGCAGGTTAAATTATCCGACGGAACAAGTATTTCCGGCGCTTTAGTTGAAGTGCAGGGTATTGCTACAACTACTACGGATGTTAATGGTCTTTACACGCTTAGTTTGCCTGAAGGAACGCATATAATAAACGTTTCAAAAAACGGATATATTTCACCTTCTCCTTTTTCAATCTCTCTTTCTCCCGGTGATAATTTTGCAGGAATTGACTTTTTAATGACACCTAATGCCGGAACTATTGCCGGTAAGGTAACAAGCGGCGGATTGGCTTTGTCGGGGGCAACGGTTTATTTTATTTCCGGTAACGATACCTTAACAACTACAACCGATAACTATGGCAACTATTCAAAAAGTTTGCAACCTGCTTCTTGGGTTGTATTTGCCGGTAAACCGGGTTTTGTAAACAGCTCTCAAATAACAATTAATATTGCTCCGGGACAAACCAGCGCAAATAATAATTTTTCACTTGTTCAAAATACGGCAATCGTAACCGGAGTAGTTCTCTCCGGTTCTTCTGCTTTAAGGAATGCGAACGTTTCGATTTACAATAATGTTACAAATATTCTTGTTTCAAATACGGTTTCGAATGCAAGCGGTAGTTTTTCTTCTTCCCTTGAGGCGGGAAATTCATATAGAATTTTAGTTTCAAAAACAGGTTATTCATCCGATACAAAAACAACAGATGTACTTCAACCTCAAAGTTCGGTATCATTGAGTTTTCTGCTTGCTGCCAATCCTTCATCAATAACGGGAACGGTTTACTCAAGCGCTCAAACAGTTTTAAGCGGGATAAAGGTTTATCTCTACAATTCTAACGGAATTAAAAGTGACAGTGCAACAACAAATCAAAACGGGGAATACTTATTTGGAGTTTCCGCAGGAGATTTTACAGTTACCGCAGGTCAACCCGGTTATATTACGGCAAGCACCGATGTATCTGTAACCGTTGGTCAAAACCTTGCTGATGTTAATCTTACTTTAACTGAAAATTTTGCTTCTATAAATGGAGTAGTCTCTAATTCCCAAGGAACAGGCATTGAGGGAGTGATGGTTAACTTAACTTCCGTACAAAATGGTAAAACAACATTTTCCCTTTCTGATGGAAGTTATTTACTGAACAGATTAGTCGGTGGAAGTTATTCACTCGGTTTTACTAAGTCGGGATTTTCCGATACTCTGGTTACTTCGCTTGTTATCAGTGATGGTGATTCCAGAACAATAAATGTTAATTTGGTAATTCTTAATGGTACTCTTAACGGGCAAACTAAGACTGTTACCGGAGAAGTTTTGCCCGATGCTACAATCCAAATTCAGCCTCAAGGTAAAACCTCTATCTATGCTTCTTCGGATGAAAATGGGAACTATTCGGTAAATTCACTTTCTGCAGGCAATTATTCCGTTACAGCCTCCAAAGCAGGGTACAGAAGTTCTCAGGTTACTACATTCACAATTTCATCAACAGATTCTGTTGTAACAGTAAATTTTTATGATTTTCAAAAAAATACTGCTGAAATAAACGGAACAGTTTCCGATGCTTCGAGCGGTTTACCTTTGGCAAATGTACAAGTTTCGTTATCGGGTGATAACGGTTCTGTTACAGCGCAAAGCAGTTCCTCGGGACTCTATAATTTAACTAATTTGTTCCCCGGCAACTATACTTTATCAGCAGAGCTTCAAAATTATGATGTTGCTCCTATTAATATTACGATAGTGGATACCGCAACATTAATTATACAAAATATTGCAATGAGTAAAATAACAGGAACAATTTCAGGGAGTGTTGTTAATCAAGTTGGAAGTCCTCTTGCTTTTACGGTTCCGGTAAAAGCTGTTTCGGGCAATAATCTATATGCCGTTCAAACTGATGCAACGGGCAATTTCTTCTTTTCTGATGTTTCTCCCGATTCCGGTTATACAGTTTATACCGATATTTATGCGGAAGGTTTTGTCAATGCCGTCATGGAAAATGTAATTGTTTCAGCCGATGCAAACACGAATGTCGGCCAACTTACAGTCCAACAGAATACTGCTAAAATTAGTGGAAATACGGGTACGGATAACGTAAGCATTACTTTATATGATAATTCTTCCAACATTGTAAATATTGCTCAATCTGATTTATCGGGCGGTTACCAGTTTAATTATCTTTCTTCGGGAAGTTATAGATTGGTTCCGTCAAAAGCCGGATTTATTTTTACACCGTCAGAGCAGAATGTGGCAGTAGCAATAGGCGAGGAAAAAACGGCTGATTTTTCAGCAACTCCAAACATTGCCGATTTACTGGTTCACAGCAGTGATGATAACGGAACACCTTTAGCTCAAGTGAACGTAACAATTGTTAATTCAGATACTAATTTTATTCTCTCCCAAAATAGCGATGTAAGCGGAGATGCTCTGTTTACAGGTATTCCTTCCGATACTTATATTGTAACTCCCTCCTTGTCGGGCTATTCCGCTACTCCGGTTAATAAAAATATCGTGTTAAATGCGGGAGATTCAAAAACGGTTCAATTTACATTTACGCCGAACAGCGCTTCCGTATCCGGTAAAGTTTCGAAAGTTACAATTTCCGGCAGTACTGTCCCGCTTCCCGGTGCTAGCGTTGAAGCTAAAAGATTATCAAGCGGTCAAACATTTCGTTCACAGACAGATTCTTCCGGCAATTACACAATAAATAATTTACCGAAAGATATTTTTGTTTTGACTGCCGGTAAAACCGGATTTGTTACTAACACCGAGCAAGTTGATTTATCAGGAGGCAATGCTGACAATATTGATTTTACTTTGGAACCAAAAATTGTTCGACTTCACGGAGTTGTAATATCTGCCAATCAGGATGACATAGTCGGTTTGCAAATTGATGCGGTTTCAAATTTCGGAGATTTCTTAGCTGTTACGGATCAAAACGGAGAGTACGTTTTTGATGAACTTCCTATCGGAGTTGAGGAAGGTGATACAACGACATATAACATTAGTGTAAACGGGAAAGGTGTTTCACAAATAGTTCGTATTCCCGCATCAATGGTAAACACAACTTTTGAAGCTAGTAACTTTTTGTTGCCCAGCGGAAAAATCAGCATACGGATAACCGAATGTTCACAACCTCTCGAAGACGCAGGTGTAACAATTATTAAACCTGACGGAACAACAATTAACAAAACTACCGATGAAAACGGAGAAGTTGTAACAGAATCGAATTTAAGAAGAGGAGAATATTCGATACATCCGTCAAAACCTAATTACCTTATACCGCAAAAATTATCTCTTTCGTTAATTTCAGATACTTCTTCCGTTGATTTTCAAATAAATATGCCTTTTACATTCATTGCTCCTAACGAGGCTTTTGCCAATCAACCGATTCTCATACATGTTAATAATAACGGAAATTGCTCTCTCGGTTCTGATGCTGCTGCTAAAATTTATTATAAACTTGCTTCAAATTCGGAATTCATTCAAGTTGAAATGGCTTTAACGGACACATCTTTTGACGGTGAAATCCCGCCTCTTTACTCAACCGAGGAGATTGATTACTACATAAAAGCGGTTTCCGACAGTATTACTTACAAATCCGATGAATATAAAATTACCCCGAAAGCAGCAGGAATTCTATCGTCACTTTCCCTTAACCCTGCCTTGAATAATGTTATTCTTCGTCCCGGTGACGACTATGAAATAAGGTTAATATTGCTTGACGGAATTCAAAAATCATTAAAAGATAAATTTATTGGAGCTTCGCATCAGGGATATTTAATTTTCAGTGCTTCGTCCAATTTGGAATTGGTTTTTGCCGACAATGAGGATAGTACAAACTTTAAGATTCACGTTCTCGAACCCGGTGAAAGCAGTATTTCCGTTACTGCTTTCTTAGAAGGAGTCAACATTGAAAAAAGTGCTTCATTCACTGTCGGAGAACTTAACATTACATCCCTTTCTATTGCGTCTCCCCAAACTCGCATTTCCAACCGGAGTGCGGGAATTCAGTTTTCCATCTCCGCCTCTGATTCTTCCGGACGGACAATTACTCTCGGTCAGAATGTTGAATGGGATGTCAGTCCCGCATCATCAATTTCCGATACGGGATACACGGTTTTTAGATCTACCGGTTTTTATAAGCCGATTGATGAAACATTTTTCGGAAATGTGAAAATTACTGCTAATGATGAGATAAGCGGATTATCGGCAGAAACTGAAGTTTCGGTTTACGCCGAAGTTTTTCCGAATACAACGGTTACTTTATCGGATAATGACGGATTTATTTTGCAGCTTCCTTCCAATGCGGTCAATATCCCGATTCAGATTGAATTTGCACGGAGGAGTGTGAAATCTGTTAAAAAGTATATAACGCCGATTGGCTCGAATCAAAAATATATCGCAGCGGATAAATCATATGCACTCAGTTATAGTGCTACTACAGCTCTTCCGGGGGACAGCTTGATGGCTTACGGAACAATTGATTTACCGGCATCCGAATCAAACGACTTATTAAGCGGAAATCGTGCATTGGCATATTACGATATTATCGCTAATAATTGGCGGTTACTTTCTAACTCGGCGTTAAATAAAAATGGTTTTTCATCAGGCGGAAGTTATTCTTACAATCGTTTTAATAAATTCGGCGAGTATATAATTGTCAGCCAAAGCGAACCGCTGTCAATTAAATATTCCGCAGTTTTACCTTCTCCGTTTTCTCCTGATGTTGCTCCCGTAAAAATTGGATATTTTTTAACTTCGGATGCGCCTCCTGCTACGGTAAATATTAAGATTTACAATGTCAATGGAATTTTGATTAAGACGTTGCTCGATAACGATATTCAATTCCCGGGTAAATACGGTGGAAAATCATCCATGAAAGAAATAACTTGGGACGGTACAACCAACAGCGGAAGTATGGCGCGTAACGGAAGATACATTATCCGAATCCATGCAAAAGATGGAATGAATGAAGTTTCGGAATTACTACAGGTAGTATTGATAAAATAAATGTTAATTAATAAAATTAAATATTGTCTAATTATTTTTCTCGTTTCCACTGTTTTTGTTAGTGCGCAGGATTTATCGGGCGTATCGGGCAGTTTTGTCGATTTGGGATTCGGGACAAAAGCGGCGGGAATGGGAAAAGCATTTGTCGGACAGGCTGATGATGCAAACTCCGTATTTTGGAACCCTTCCGGTTTGTTATCATCAAAAAAGATTAAGGTTGATTTTAATTATCTTAATCAGTTACAAATAGTCCCGTTCAGTTCACTTGCGGCATCTATTCCAATCGGTAAGAGGAATGCTGTCGGCGTTGGCTTTGTTTATTCGGGTGATGCGGCGTTAAAGGAATTTTCGTTAATTGCCGGTTATGCTCATAAATTCGGGAGATTATCTCTCGGCGTTAATTTCAAATACAGATACGCTTCATTCGGTAACAATAGCTTTAATTCGGGAGATTATATTGTCTTTGATCCAAGCGAAATTACAGCAGGAAATCAAAATAAAATTTACGGTACCGGAAATGGTTTCGGGCTTGATCTGGGTGTTAAATACCGGATTAGTAAAGTTCTGAATGTCGGATTAGTACTGAGAGATATTTTTGCTCCTTTCAGTTGGAATTCGCAAAACGATAATCCTCTTAAACCTGCTCGGGGAAGTTATTCGGAATCGATGCCGTTCAAGTCGGTAATCGGAATTTCTCTCAGACCTTCTGACGAATTTATTATTAATTCCGATTATCAGCCTTCCATTATAAACGATGAGTTTAATATTATCAGGTTCGGAGCAGAATATACTGTATTCAGATTAGTTTCGTTCAGAGTGGGAAGCGAGCAGATTATTAATTCGCTGAAAGATGAAAAATATAGTTTTGGTTTGGGTTTTGCATACAACATTGGTTCTATAAAAATTTTAGCAAACTATGCTTATGTTCTTGAACAATTGGCTAACACTTCACGATTTTCTATCGGATTTAATTTCTAATGAAAAAAATATTTTACATATTAGCATTTTTGATTAGCGTATCTATTGTTTCGGCGCAAACACCGACTCCGGAATTGACAAGGTTTAACGGCGGTTCGATGAATCTGGATATTTCTTTTGCATCTAACTTCTTCGGCGGAGGCGGGCTTGCCGGCGGAATTATTTCACCTACGATGAATAACCATTCGTCCGCTGTTTTCGGTAATCCTGCCGAATTGAGCTTTTTGAAAAATCCGTACGCACATGTAGATTATCGGTTGGGAATCGGTACTACAGGATTTGTTGCTTCGGATATGATTTCTTCTCCGACAGATGATTATCTGAAAGATACGACAATGTTCATCTACAATCTGGAGCATACTAACTATACTAACGTAAATTCATCATCTTTTTCTCAGACCGGAGGGTTTTCATCTTTCAGCGTTGCCTTTCCGATTGATAACCGGTTTGTTTTTGCGTTCGGTTACAATTATCCTATGTTGTTCAATATGGAGCTTGGGGTAAACGGAATTGAGACAGAACTGAAAACCGCACAAGATTTGGGAGGGAATGAAACCACTTTTGATATGGTTTTAAACACTACCGTCAATGCTTCAACTAAGTTAAACATTAATGAAATAGTTTTGGGACTTGGGGCTAATATATTCAACAACGAAAACGGCTATCTTTCCGCCGGTTTATCTTTGAGTAGAAAATATGTCCTTAATTCGTTTGATTGGCTGGTAAAAATCGATGGAGCCATAATCCTAAATCATACGAATGAATATTTCTTTAATGATCCCTCGGATCCCTTAATAGAAAGTTCAAACGGGGAATCCAATAATTTTTATTGGCAATTAAAAGGGAATTACACCGATACAAAGTACGGCGGAAAAATCGGATTGTATTACAATTTTGATAAAGATAAAAAATCTGTTTGGAATTTATCTTTAGTCTATGATCTCGAACCAAACTTTACGTTAAGCGATCCGAACTCATTCAGCGAAAGTTATCAGCCTAAATTTATTACGGGCAGAATTATGGGTGTTGATGATGAAGCGATCAATATCCAACTTGATTCGATGGACATTTCAAAACCTCATCTTACGGTTAATAAGAAAAATGTGTTTACTCAAAATGTTAATTTGGAAATGCCTTCATCGTTAACTTTCGGAATTGACGCTTCGCTTACGAGCGGTACTTCGTTTGCATTTAATCTTATAAAATATTTTGGCGATTTTAGTTACCGATATGATAAATATAAGTTCGGAAAAGCAACCGGCGTAGGGCTAAAATTTGCAGGCAATTTTCATCTTGACGACGAACTTGAAGGGTGGGGAATTGCATTTATTCCGGTACGCTTGCTTTTCTTGGATTTTGACGGACTATTATTTCAGCTATTCCGAAGTAGTACGCATTACACTAATTCCTTTTATCGTGTCGGATTTGGGTTAGTTTTCGGCGATTCTATTGCTGAGGGTTTCGATGAAGATTACACTTCCTCGCTTGATGCACTTGGAATGCCTTTTCCATACGGCATAGCACTTTCAAAAAGTTACACTGTTTTCGATAATGTTAATGTTGGCGTAATGGTATTCAGTGTACCTGACTTAGCTTTGAAGTTGTCACTCGGATACGGGTTATAAAAAGGAATGAATAAGAAGCAGAAAGTTTTAATTGGTTTTGCCCGAAAGTTTTGCAATTTGATCCCGTAATTTTGCTGCACGTTCATAATCTTCTTTATCAATCGCATCTTTTAATTGTTTTTCCAGATAGGAAAGTTTTGCTTCGAAAGAGGCTGAAGATGAAATTTCTTGAGTCTCGTCTTCTGATAATGACTCACCCGAACCTGATAGGATTGATTCGCTTGTAGGAATAAAGCCTGCGCTATCCATTACAACTTCATTTACGTAAATATCAGCCTTAGTTCTTACTGCGATTGCAATTGCATCACTCGGACGAGCGTCAACCGAAGTTGTAACTCCGGCAATTTCTAAAACAAGTTTTGCGTAAAATGTGTTTTCTACAAGTTCATCAATAAATACTTCCACAACGGAAGCCCCAAGTTCATCAATAATGCTTTTAAGCAAATCGTGGGTCATTGGGCGCGGAGGTGTAATTTTTTCGAGTGAGGAAGCAATTGCCTGAGCTTCAAAACTTCCTATTATTATCGGTAAGCGTCTCGAGCCGTAACTCTCTTTCAGTAGGAGGGCATAAGCTCCTCCTACTGACGGAGATGATGATAAACCTATAATATCTACCCTGATTTTATTCAAAGTAGTTTATTAACCTTTTTTTAATTCGTCTATCAAAGCAGGTACAACTTCAAATAAGTCGCCCGTAATTCCATAATCGGCAATTGTGAATATCGGAGCTTCAGCATCCTTGTTAATAGCAACAATGAACTTAGATGTTCTCATGCCGGCCATGTGCTGAATAGCGCCGGAAATACCGCAAGCGATATAAAGATTAGGTGAAACTGTTTTACCTGTTTGTCCTACTTGGTCGCTATGAGGTCTCCAACCGGCATCTACGGCTGCTCTGGATGCACCTACTGCGCCGCCTAACATTCCGGCAAGCTCTTCGAGCATCGGGTAATTTTCCGGTCCGCCCATTCCTCGTCCGCCTGAAACTATTATCGAAGCTTCGGCAACATCGAGTTTATCGGATGTCTTTTTCAATTCAACAACTTTTACCGAAGTATTTACGGAATCTACTTCTTTAACGGTAACTTCTGCCGAAGCGTCCGTTGGTTCGCTTAAGTTATATGTGTTCGGACGAATTGTAAAGATTTTCTTTGCGGCATTAATTTTTACATCGGTTAATGCTTTCCCTGCGTAAACCGGACGTGTGGCAATAACGTCGCCGTTTTCAAAAGTAAAGCCTACGCAATCAACTGCAATACCGGCATCGAGTTTAGCGGCTACTCTCGCGGCTAAGTCCCTTCCCATCGAGGAGTTTGCAAAAAGAAGAAGATCTGCACCGGATTCATTAGCGTAATCTGCCATTACTTCAGAATATCCGGAACTCGTGTAAAGATTCAAGTCGGTATTTTTAATGTGAGTTACTTTAGTAACGCCATAATTTGCAATTTTATCGAAATCGGAAATTTCACCGCCGATAACAACAGCTTCTATATCCGCTCCAAGTTCAGAAGCAAATACCGATCCGGCTTTGACGGCTTCAATAGAAGATTTTTTTAATTCGTTATTTCTCTGTTCAATAAATACTAATATTTTGTTTGCCATTTTTTTCTCCTCCTAAATTACTTTAGCTTCTTCTTTTAATAATCGGACTAATTCCGGAACTGCAGAGGCATCGCTGCCAAGGATTCTACCGGGTGCTTTAGGAGCAGGCTTTTTCATCTTAAGAACTTCTACATAACTATCGCCTGTGTTAGCTTCTTTTTCTTCAATGGTTTTTCTTTTTGCTTGCATAATTCCTTTTAATGAAGCGTAGCGAGGTTCGTTTAAGCCTTTCTGAGCAGTTATGATTGCGGGTAATGTTGTTTCCACAACTTCGCGCCCACCTTCAATTTCTCTTTCCGCTCTGATATTGTTGCCCTCAATCTTGAGATCAACAACGACAGAAACAGAGTTGTAGCCGAGTAATTCCGCTAACAACTGGCCAACTATTCCGCTATCGTAGTCAATTGATTGTTTTCCTAAAAATACTAAATCTGCTTCTTGGGTTTTAATTTCATCAGCAAGCGCACGAGCTGTTGCAATTGAATCAAAATAACCTTCCTTTTTCAAAAACACACCGCTATCGGCTCCCATTGCCAACGCTTTTCTGATTGTTTCCTTAACTTCGTCACCGCCAATACTGATTGCAACAACTTCCCCACCGAGAGATTCTTTTGTTTTTAAAGCTTCTTCCACCGCGTATTCGTCGTAAGGATTAATTATGAAGCTCACGCCATTTTTATCGATACTTTTTTCGTCGCCGCCGACATTTATTTTAGCGGCTGTATCTGGAACATGGCTAATACATACTGCTATTTTCATTGTTCCTCCGGATTGAATAAATAAATATAATTTGTTTATTTTTTAACTTATTAATATAATTATTTTTCAATTATTAATTAACAAAAATAGGACTTTCTAGTTCCAAAATTACCGGAAAATGAATAACCCGAAGCATAAAGAAGATACCGCGGAAAAAACAAAAGTGTCACTTCCGTTTAAAGTTTTACTTTATAACGATGATTGGCATTCTTTTGACGAAGTAATTATTCAACTGATTAAAGCGTTACATTGTTCAATCGCAGATGCACAAAAATATGCTTTTGAAGCACACGTAAACGGCAGTACGGTTATTTTTTACGGTGAACTGAGCAACTGCCTTAAAGTTACTTCAATACTTGACGAAATAGCGTTAAACACAGAGATTGTTTCGGAAGAGTAGTTTAATACGTAATTTTAAATATTATTATTTTATATGATTAACCTTGGAATATTTTTGATATTTGTTTTTATAGATTCCTTTTCATTTTTTAAACCTCACTTTTAAAATCTTAATTTTGGGTTGACAATAATATAATTGTTTATTAACTTTATTGCACAAAAAAACAATAATGCAACAAAACAAAATATAGGAATTCAAATGCCGAGAGGAAGAGGCCGCGGAAGAATGTTAGGGCCTATGAATGACCCGAGAAGTAAGTTGTTCCTTGCATTTGCAAATGATCAACGGATTAGGATTATTCAGGAGCTACGGAAAGGAGAGAGAAGTTCATCGGAGTTAATTGAACTGTTACAACTCGACCCTTCGGTGGTCTCGCGTCATCTTTCCTTGATGCGTGATGTCGGGATAATTCATGCAAGAAAAGAGGGGGTTGCCCTTTACTTTTCGTTAGCCGACAAGCGTGTTCTCCAAATGCTTGATTTGGCAACTAAAATAACTAAAGACTGGTATATGAAATTTCAAGATTTTTTTTATTAGAAGGAGATTTAATATGAAAATAGCTGTTGTAACAAATAACGGTAAAACAGTTAGTCAACATTTCGGTCGTTCGAGATATTATAGAATTGCAACTGTTAGGGATAATATTGTAATTGCGGAAGAAATAAGAGAACGAGGCACAGGTCATTTTGCACAACAGCAAAACCATGAACATGACCATAATGCAGAGAGACATGAAGAAGGGAACGGCCGACACGGATTTGGAGCCGAGGCGCAAAGCAAACACGCTATGATGGCGCAAGAAATTTCGGATTGTAATGTTTTGGTCGCAGGAGGAATGGGCAGCGGCGCATACGAAAACTTTAGGTCTGCAGGACTTGATGTGATATTGACCGACTTACATTCGATTGATGAAGTTTTTGCTAAATATATTGACGGTTCAATTGTAAATCTTTATCGTGAAAGAACTGATTAATAAAATTAAAAACGGAGGTTGATATGAACGGATTTCATAACGGTAGATTCTCGGACGGATATGGTAGAATGTCCGGAAGAGGATTTGGGCACAAAGATGGACGCGGTCGCGGAATGGGGCGTGGACGCGGAATGGGATTTGGCAGAGGTTTTGGTTTTCACGAAGAAGAGTATTCGGGAAACGATATTGCCGAATTAAAACGCTACAAGGAACATCTTGAATTTCATCGCCGAGAGCTGGAGGATGAAATTCAAAGAATTGAACGAAGAATTTCCGAAATGGAAAGATAAAAAAACATACTTAACTTACTTGCTAAACCGGACAGGTAATATTTCCTGTCCGGTTTCTTATTTATTTCGAAATGTAAAAATCAAAAAATAACAGGGTTATCCTTTTAAAAAATTTATCATTCATCCTAAGTAATATAAAAATACTCGAGTAATCGATTCATTTTGTTATAGCAGTTTATTACGATAATACTCCGAGGGATGATGAAACAATTAAAGTTCAGATCAAAACCAATAACCAAAAACAGTGTAAAAGTTGCCGAACATTACTATTTGGAATCGTATTTGCAAAAAAAATATTCCGGCGGCGAAGAGTTTTTTGTGATATGTTTTGAGATATCTGAAATAACTAAGATGAGTAACCGTTTATGATTAGACGAATCATTAGTCCATTGATCTGAGCACCAATAATTATCTTAGATGACAGTTATTCAGATTTTGCATTAATCATAAAATTAATTTACTTTCGCATCTTAAAATTTAGGATTGGTTATGAATATTGAAAATAAAATCGCTGAAGAGTTAAACATAAATAGAAGACAAGTAAAAGCGGCTCTTGAGCTTTTCTCGGAAGATGCTACAGTGCCGTTTATCGCAAGGTATCGTAAAGAGCGTACCGGCGGGTTAGACGAAGTAGTTCTTCGTGCAATTGAGGAACGTAACGAATATCTGCAGTTGCTTGAATTGCGTAAAGCCGCAGTTCTGAAAAGCATTGAAGAACAAGGAAAACTTACCGATGAACTTATTGCCGCAATTAACCAAGCTGAAAAACTTCAGATTGTTGAGGATTTATACCTTCCGTACAAGCCAAAGAGAAGAACCCGTGCTACCATAGCTAAGGAGAAAGGACTGGAGCCTCTTGCTGATTTTATTCTTGGTAACCCGGAATTTTCCGGTGATTTTTATTCCGTTTTGTCTAAATTTGTTGATGAAGAAAAGGGTGTCGAAGATTATGAGGAAGCACAGAACGGTGCTTTGGACATTGTAGCTGAACGGATTGCGGAGACTGCTAAAGTTCGTGAAAGCGTCCGTGAGTTTTTAAGAAATGAAGCTTTATTGATTTCGGGGAAAAACGAAAAACCTCCCGAAGAAACCGCGAAGAAAAAAGATGTTTATGAAGTTTATTACGATTTTAAAAGAGTATTTTCTACATTAAAGCCACATCAAGTTTTGGCAATAAATCGCGGGACAAAGGAAGGGTTCTTAAAAACTGGTTTTGATTTTGAAAAAGAAAAACTTCTTGATATAATATATAAAGTATTTCAAGGAAAATCATTTACCGTATTTGAAGATTTTATTCGTGAAGCGGTTAAGGATTCATTCGGCAGACTAATATTCCCTTCGATTGAAAGAGAATTGTTGAAAGAAATTACTGAAAAAGCCGAACTTCATGCGATTGAAGTTTTTGCTTCTAATCTGCGGCAGTTACTTTTGCAGCCTCCAATCTCAGGAAAAATAATATTGGGAATTGACCCCGGATTTGTTTCAGGTTCTAAAATTGCTGTGATTGATAAAACAGGAAAATATCTTGCCGGTGAAACTATTTATCCTCATCCGCCGCAGAACAGAAAAGAGGAAGCAAAGCATAAGATAACTGAATTTATTGAGCAGTATGATGTTGAACTAATTGCAATTGGTAACGGAACCGCAAGCAGAGAGACCGAAACGCTTGTTGCCGAACTGATAAAAAATCTTGATAGAAATGTTAATTACTTAATTGTAAACGAAGCAGGAGCTTCGGTTTATTCGGCGTCGCCCCTTGCCAAAGAAGAGTTTCCCGAGCTTGAAGCAAGTATGCGTGGTAACATCTCAATTGCTCGTCGTGTGTTAGATCCTTTGTCGGAATTGGTTAAGATTGATCCTAAATCGATTGGAGTGGGGATGTATCAGCATGATGTTAATCAAAAACTTCTTTCCAAAAAGTTGGATGATGTTGTTGTGAGTTGTGTTAACTACGTTGGTGTTGATTTAAATACTGCTTCGGTCTCATTACTCAACTATGTCTCGGGCTTGAGTAAACCTCTTGCAAAACGGATAGTAAAATATCGGGAGGAAAAGGGCTATTTTAAGTCACGTCATGATCTGATGAATGTTCACGGGCTTGGCGACAAAGTTTTTGAGCAAGCTGCCGGTTTTCTTAAAATTCGTGGTGGTGTTAACCCGTTGGACAATACATTCATTCATCCGGAATCGTATGAACCGACAAAAAAGTTACTGAATATTGTCGGAGTCAATTTGAATGAAATTCATGAGAAGGGAAATTTGATTGACCTTTATATCAAGCATAAAGGGTTAAACTCTGTTGCCGAACAGATTGAAGTAGGTGTTCCGACACTTATCGACATTATTGAAAATCTCAAGAAACCCGGACGTGATCCACGTGAGGATGTACCTAAGCCTATTTTGAGAAGCGATATTCTTAAGATTGACGACCTGAGCGAAGGGATGAAATTAAAGGGGACAGTCCGCAACATAGTTGATTTCGGCGCTTTTGTGGACATCGGAATTAAGAACGATGCTCTTTTACACATTTCGGAAATTTCTAATAGGTTTATTAATTCGCCTTTGGATGTGCTTTCGGTTGGAGATTTGTTGGAGGTTACCGTAAAATCAGTAGATTATGTCAAAGGGAGAGTAGCATTAACTTTATTAGATTAGTATGAAATTTCTTTAAGTAAAATAATTCTGATTAGGATGAATCCGGAAGGGTAACAAAACCGGTATAAATTAATGAGAAAAATTTGAGACAGTTTCTGGTTTTGGAGTTTTATGCGTGTTGATAATTTATAGCAAAAAATTTCAAGCATTTGACTTGTATTATTCATACACCGTGGACTTTTGGTTTCATAATAATAATTTGTTCGTTGGTTTTGTCGATTACATAAAATATCTTAAAGTCAAAATTATTTTTTCGAGGAACGAATGTCAATTCTTGTGATAGTACTCAAAAACAATTTTTGCTTTTGCATTGCCGATAGATTTGGTTAGCTCTTCCTGACTTGCAGTTTTAACAGCATTTATACTGTCAAAATCTTTGAGTAATTTTTCTGCGGCTTTGTTCCCAATCCCTTTAATTTCAAGCAGTTCGGAAGTTAACGTCCGTTTGCTTCTTCGTGAACGGTGAAATGTAATCGCGAATCTATGCGCCTCATCACGAACATACTGAAGTAACTTTAAGCTCGATGAAGTTTTCGGAATCGTTTGCGGATCGGGAAGACCGGGCAGAAACACCTCCTCCAAACGTTTTGCCAATCCTATTATTTCTTGATTCTTAATCCCCAATTCCCTTAAAATTTCCACGGCACTTGAAAGCTGTCCCTTTCCGCCATCAACCATAATTAAATCCGGGAACGGCTGATTTTCTTTTGCGAGGCGACTGTAACGCCTTTCAATTACTTCCTGCATACTGGCAAAATCATCGGGACCTTCAACCGTTTTGATGATGAATTTTCTGTACAAACTTTTCTTCGGTTTTCCATCAACAAAAACGACCATACTTGCAACCGAATCGGAACCTTGGATATTAGAAATATCAAAACACTCTATTTTACGAGGCGTATTTTTTAAGCGCAAATCACGTTGTAATGCCGCAAGTACATGCGGAATACTTCCCTCCTTTTTCATTCGCTGAAGTTGAATCTCCTTAAGCATCAATATTGCGTTTTGGCGACACATTCTAAGAAGTGATTTTTTTTCGCTTTCTCTTTGCGGAACTATGAACTTAACTTTCCTTTCACTCTTAGTATTAAGCCAATTTAACAATGTGACGGAGTTTTCCGGTTCGGTTTCTAACACTATTTCATGAGGTACTTCAACAAACTCGCTGTAATAATACCGGAGAGCTTCGGATAATATTTCACTTTCATTACGTTTCAGGTTTACACTTAACTTAAGCTGTTTTTTCCCGACAAGTTTACCATTTCTTATATTTAACACAGTACACGCCGCATCTTTATCTTCGCCGGCAATAGCAATAACATCACGGTCTTCATTATCTGTAGTAACAACTTTTTGTTTTGCCGAATATACTTTAAGTTGTTCAATCTTATCTCTTATCTCAGCAGCTTGTTCAAACTCAAGATTTTCGGATGCTTTAACCATCTCCGTTTCGAGCTCGGAAATTAGTTCGTCTGTTTTTCCTTTCAGAACTTGAATAACATGCCGAACCATCTTTCCGTATTCCGGTTGGCTTACCAAGCCTTCGCAAGGGGCATCACACTTGTTGATATGATAATCAAGACAAACCTTTATCTTTTTGGCTTTAATTACTTCATCATCTATATAATATTTACAACTTCTGATTTTAAAGATTTTATTTATCATCCTTAATGATTGACGCATCGATTTAACATCCGTGTAAGGTCCGAAATATTTCGAACCGTCTTTAACAATATCACGAGTTGAAAATACTTGGGGATACGGCTCATTAGTTACGCGAATGTAGGGGAACGACTTGCCGTCTTTCAAGAGGACATTGTAACGGGGTGAAAATTGCTTAATCAAATTATTTTCGAGCACCAGCGCTTCGATTTCGTTTTCCGTAACTATTACTTCTAAGTCGGTAATTTTTTTTACCAGAGCCGCCGTTTTCGGAGAATCAACTTTAGACCTGAAATAAGAACGAACTCTGTTATTTAAGTTAATCGCCTTTCCTACATAAATTACATTTCCGTTTTTATCTTTAAATTGATAAACACCCGGTGCTTTAGGTAGATTAGCAAGTTTATCCTTGATGTGGTTTTTATCGTTCACGGTTTACAAAATTAATCGTTTTCTGAATCGGGTGAATTGCCCTTGATTATCCTTGTCTGATATTTCAATAATACTTTCTCAAGAGCTTTTTCCAAATCAATTTGGAGCGAATTTGCAAGCGTTATTAATGAAAAGAATAAGTCCCCGATTTCAAGTACCAAGCTTTCGTTTACTTTGTAATCTCTTTTTCCGTAATCCGAAGCCTTCAAAATTTCTTTTGATACTTCTCCGACCTCCGAAACTAAATCAAGCAAACGAATTTCAGCATTGGAATTCAAATTATTTTCATTGCAGAAAATTTCTATTTTGGATTGGATTTTTTTCATATTTTTTTTGTACTTAATTTATTCTATAAAAAGTTAATTTTTTGTTTTTTACGTAAAGAAAAAATTATACTGTAAATTTATTATGACTTAATCTATAAATCATTAGTTAGAAAAATTTTTAAAATCTCCGATTAACTTGCATCGACTAAATTCAAAAACATTCTTTTCTCTCGTTTCGCAATCCGTCAGTTGCCGAAACCATATTTATAAAAAAGCCAATTAGCTATTCACTGTTAAAAGGCGTTCACTAATTGGCCAAAATTTCAATTATCCATTCGTTATGGAAAATTTATGATAGATTATTTTTCGAGAAATTCACTAATTATTTTCTGAACATCATTTTCCGAAATTCCGTTTCCTAAAGTTTTAGGCACTTTTGCAGCACCTGAATTTTGTTTATCGATAAACGGGTTCACAACGGGGTTTCCGGCGCGTGCTAATAATCTGTCTTCTATTGTGCTCGTAAATCCCGTGGATGACGAAGTTTTGGAATAACCGCCTGCTTCTTCGTAAGAAGAAATCGAATGCCCCGAATTAACAGGATTTGTTTCAAACGCCAATGTTTTAGTGTTAACCAAATGTTTTGCCGAAACATTTTCAGATATGCTGGAGCCTGCCCAAGTACCTACACCAAGCGTAAGTGAAGGCATAAGCGCTGTTGTAGAACCGACTGCTCCGAGTGAACTTGGAGTGTTTACAACAATTCGGAAAGCAGGTTTTTCCATTGCAAATTTCATTATGATATCTTTGTCGTTTGAATGGATTGAAAGAGTATGCCCTACTCCCCCGAATCGCAAAATTTCGATTGACCTATGGCAGCCTTCCAACCAACCGTCCACAGTATAAAATGCGAGAATCGGAGAAAGTTTTTCTCTTGAAAGAGGTTCTTGCGGGCCAACTTCATCACAGAAAGCGACCAATGCTTTTGTTCCGGACGGGACTTCGAATCCGGCTAAATTAGCGATAAATGATGCCGGTTTACCAACAACAGCAGCATTAATTCTACCGTCACGTTCAATTATCTTTTCAAGTTTTCCTTTTTCATCATCGCTTAAAAAATAAGCGCCGTTACGTTTAGCCTCTTCAATTACACGTTCACGCACGGGACGATCCACAATCATAGCCTGCTCTGATGAGCAGAGAGTACCGTTGTCGAATGTCGTTCCGTAAATAATATCTGCAGCAGCTTTTGCAACATCGGCTGTCCGTTCAATAAATGCAGGAACATTCCCCGAACCGACACCGAGAGCCGGATTACCTGTACTGTATGCCGCTTTAACCATTGCGTTGCTTCCGGTGGCAAGAATTATAGCAATGTTATCATCTTTCATCAAAGCGTTTGTGCCTGGCAATGTCGGCTCTGACATGCACTGAATCAAACCTTCCGGAGCGCCTGCATTTTCGGCAGCATCGGATAAAATACGCAAAGCTTCGCGAGTACAGTTTATAGCGTTCGGGTGGGGAGATGCAACAATTCCGTTACGTCCCTTGAGCGAGATAATCGCTTTGTACATTGCTGTTGAAGTAGGATTAGTTGATGGAATTAATGCGGCTACAACTCCCATCGGCTCAACAATTTTTACGATTTTACCATTATTCTGAACATCAATAATGCCGACGGTTTGTAAGTCTTTAATGGATTCCCAAACGTTGCGGGTTGAAAACCGATTTTTTACGGTTTTATCCTGTATGTTACCAAAGCCTGTTTCTTCATGAGCCATTTTAGCTAAGCGTTCAGATGCTTCAAAGCCGGCTTCAACCATCGCTTTAACAACTTTATCCACTTGATTCTGATTAAATTCTTTGAATTCCAGTTGAGCTTCTTTTGCTTTTTTTGCCAGGTCTCTGGCTTCTTGAATTGAGGTTAAATCTTTGTCAACATTCATATTAATAATCCGAATTTTTATTTGAAAGATAATTATTGGACAGACAAACCGCAATTGTAAATTAGGTCTAATACCAGTCGAGTTTAGTAAATGAAGAATTCAATATAGGTTTATTCGTGTCTTAACAATATTGAAGAAGAAAAGTTTGTTAGATAAAATTCTTCAATAGATATTACAAAAAAAAACAACATGAATGGCTAATTTATCGATAGAATATTAGGCAAACAAGCAATTGCATTTGTACTATTTAATCTGATAACAAGATTTATCTACAAACCGGAGATTAAAGAAAAAAATAAGAAAAACTACATCTACTGAGCAATAGTTCGAATTGTTCTAATATTCCGACACAGGTAGAAGAATAGAGATTTTAATTCCATTAATAAGGTAAGAAAAAAGATAGTGGAATTTAGTTCGTAACAGTTTATCTTGGTTAAAGAACGGTTCAACTTTTAGTTGACGAAGTTCCTTCAACCTATGAAATTACAGCATATAGAAAATAAATTTATTGCTCCCAATTAAGCGGGGCGATAATTACTACAAATTCACCTTTTAGATTCAGTTCTTCAATTTGTTCAACTAACTTACCGGGAAAGCCTCTGACAACTTCCTCAAATTTTTTAGTCAATTCTCTTGTTACGGAGATAAACCGATTTGGCATAATTTCAGCAAGTTCATTTAACAATTTTTCAATTCTGTAAGGGGACTCATATAATACAATTGTGCGCGGTTCTTCCGCAAGCAGTTTTAATTTTTTTTGTCTTCCTTTTTTCTGAGGCAGAAAACCTTCAAACACAAAACTGTCCGTAGGAATTCCGCTAATACTTAACGCTAAAATTCCCGCATTTGCTCCCGGAATACCGGAGACGGAAATTCCCTGCTTTAAAGCTTCGTTCACCAATCTCACACCCGGGTCTGATATTGTCGGAGTTCCCGCATCGGAGATGATTGCACAATTTTTCCCCGAAATAATTTCTTCAATTACCTTATCAATTTTTCTCGATTCGGACTGAGCGTTAAACGAAATTAATTTATTTGAAATTTCATAGTGTTTAAGTAGGTTGCCGCTAACACGAGTATCCTCGCATATAATAAAATCAACCTCTCGGAGCGTTTCAATTGCTCTTAGTGTTATATCTTTTAGGTTGCCAATCGGAGTGGCAACAACAAAAAGTGAACCGGAGATATTTTTCATCGTTATATTTTGAACTGTTTTTTAATATCAAAAAATACAAAAGTTTAGCGAATTCAAGAGCTTCTAATTATATTATAAATCTTGATTAAAATTATTACAGTAAAACTTGAGGATACTTATGGAAAAATTAGTTGGACTACGAAGGGAAGACAAAAACATTTGGGAACGAAGAGTTCCACTTACTCCCGAACATGTTAAAGATTTACATGAAAACGAAAATATTAATTTTATTGTGCAGCCGTTTGAAAGACGAGCGTTTTCGGCTGATGAATTTAAAAATGCCGGTGCTGTTATTGACGAAGATATAAACAAAGCCCCGTTTATTTTTGCGGTTAAAGAAATTCCGATTAATCTGCTTGCGGAAAATAAAGTTTACATGTTTTTTTCTCATACCATAAAGGGACAATCTTATAATATGCCTTTGCTTCAAAAGATTATTGATTTGAAAGATACCCTGATTGATTATGAAGAAATAAAAGATGCGCAGGGAAGACGTCTTGTTTTCTTCGGACGTTTTGCGGGATTAGCAGGAATGATTGATGCGCTTCATGTTTATGGCGAAAGGTTAAAATATTTTGGTTATGAAACTCCGTTTTTACATGTTAAACCGGCTTATACTTACGGCGATGTAAATCATGCTAAGGAAGATGTTCGGAAATTAGCCGATGAATTAAAGACCTCGGAACTTCCCGAGCAGTTTGCCCCTTATATTATCGGCTTTACCGGATATGGCAATGTTTCGAAAGGTGCGCAGGAAATTCTTGATATTCTTCCTGTGATTGAAATTCATCCTGATGAGATTCAGTCTGTTGTTGATGAAAAACGAAAAGGAATATTTAAGGTTGTGTTTAAGGAAGAGAACATGGTTAAGCCGATTGACGGCTCGGCGAAATTTGAGTTGCTTGATTATTACAAACATCCCGAAAAATATACACCGATATTTGAAGATTATTTAATTAATTTATCCCTCCTTGTAAATGCTGTTTATTGGGATGAAAAATATCCGCGAATTGTATCCAAGAAATTTTTGAAGGAAAACTTTCATAAAATGAGATTACAATTAATTCAGGATATAAGTTGTGATATTAACGGCGGAGTTGAAATTACATTCAAAGCTACCGAACCCGACGTTCCGGGCTACGTTTATAATCCGGAAACGGATATATTTATCGACGGGCATGAAGGTACAGGTGTGGTTAATTTAGCTGTCGATAATCTTCCGACGGAAATACCGAAGGATTCATCAATTGCTTTCGGTGATGCACTTGAGCCGTTTGTACCCGGTATAGTTAATGCGGATTACGAAAAAAGTTTTAGCGAAATAAATCTGCCGCCCGAAATAAAACATGCGGTGGTTGTTTACAAAGGCGAGTTAACGCCTAATTATACTTACTTAAATGAATTTCTAAATAAACAATAAATGAAGGAGAATGATATGGATTTTTTAAAAGAATTGGGTATTGAAGAGAAAAATTACGGCTCTTCTACCGGATTAGAATGGGTTACTACTACCGATGCCGGAGAGTTAAACATTTACTCACCTGTTGACGGTAAATTTATTGCGTCTGTTTATCTTGCATCAAAAGATGATTACGACAAAATTGTTGAAAAATCACAGGAAGCCTTTAAGTACTGGAGAACAGTTCCAGCGCCTAAAAGGGGAGAAATCGTTAGACAAATCGGTTTGGCATTGCGTGAGTACAAAGAGCCGCTTGGCTCGTTAGTTTCATATGAAATGGGAAAATCGCATCAGGAAGGTTTGGGCGAAGTTCAGGAAATGATTGATATTTGTGATTTCGCGGTCGGTCAGTCGCGCCAGCTTTACGGTTACACGATGCAATCCGAAAGACCTCAGCACAGAATGTACGACCAGTATCATCCGCTGGGAATAGTCGGAATTATTACAGCGTTTAATTTTCCTGTTGCCGTTTGGGCGTGGAATGCAATGTTGGCAACGGTTGCCGGCGATGCAAACTTATGGAAGCCTTCATCTAAAGTTCCTTTGTCCGCAATAGCTGTTCAAAAAATAATTGCGAGCGTAATTAAAGAAAACAATTTGCCCGAAGGATTATTCTCACTCGTTGTCGGTAAAGGCTCTTCGGTAGGTGAAAAATTATTGAACGATAAGAGAATTCCCTTGGTATCGATAACAGGTTCAATTGATATCGGACGCCACGCCGCACAAACTGTAGCAAAGCGTTTTGGAAAAACAATCTTAGAGCTTGGCGGAAACAACGCAATTATCATGACACCTGATGCGGATTTGAAAATGGCGATTCCCGCAATAGTTTTCGGTGCCGTTGGTACTGCCGGACAACGTTGTACAACTACGAGAAGATTAATCGTGCACGAAGACATTTACGATAAGGTCAAAAATTCATTGGTTGACGCTTATTCGAAATTAAAGATTGGTAATCCGTTGGACGAAAATAATCACGTTGGTCCGCTTACCGATAAAGCGGCAGTTGCATTATTCAAAGATGCTCTCAAACGCTTGGAAAAAGAAGGCGGAAAAGTTCTTTACGGCGGCGAAGTACTTGAAGGAGAAGGTTACGAATCAGGTTGTTACGTACGCCCTGCTTTGTGCGAAGCTGAAAACAGTTATGAGATTGTTCAGGAAGAAACATTTGCCCCTATCCTTTATTTAATTAAATACAAAGGTGATGTTAAAAATGCAATCGAACTTCATAACGGAGTTGTTCAAGGATTATCTTCCGCAATATTTACGAATAACCTGCAGGAAGCTGAAACCTTCTTATCGGCAGAAGGTTCCGATTGCGGTATTGCAAATGTAAATATCGGTACTTCCGGTGCTGAAATAGGCGGAGCTTTCGGCGGCGAAAAAGAAACAGGCGGCGGACGTGAATCAGGTTCCGATGCATGGAAAGCATATATGCGTCGTCAGACCAATACGATTAACTATGGTAAAACTTTGCCGTTAGCTCAAGGTATTAAATTTGAGATATAATTCTATTTAGCATTTAAGCCTTCGAGGTTTTTTAACCTCGAAGGTTTGTTTTAAAAAATTCTATTTCATATCAGCTAAGACTGTCTCAAATTCGGATTGCTGAAATCATTATTCCGAAACTACACATAAGGAAATGGAACCGAGGTCTGATAATTGCCAATCGGCTCTCTCCTTGCTGTTTTCTTTTAATGTCTGATTCAATTTTTAACACATTCCTGTAAGAGCGAATATATGATTTTTTTAATTTAGGTGAATTACTCACTTCTTATAATGAGCATCACTCCATATTTTATATCTACTTGAGCGAGCAAAGTTTACAGCTACTCCGATGATTACGTAAAGTTATCTTTCCCATTAATTGCCGTGAAATTATTTGTAATATTTTGTTTTTTTTATTACTTTGAAATAAGAATAAAAATCAAGCG
>CAZMZM010000024.1:0-30904 GCA_964570865.1 uncultured Melioribacter sp. | reverse complement strand
TCTTATTTTAAGCCGAGAGCTTTTATTATTTCTAACGGCGAAATATTATTCTCTTCGGCAATATTTTTAAGTTTGTCATCGCCCTTTACTTTTATCTCTTGAGCGGATAACATTTTTACACCATCTTCCCAACTGATATTGCTTTCTTTCAGAATCATGGAAAGTTTCTTCTGTCCGAATCCGCTTCCTTGCACAAACTTTGCTCCTGCTGTTTGCCGAGTTTCGGTTTTGAGAAGATTGTATATATCATTTGGATTCATTTTAAAATCACTTGCCAAATCGGCTATTGTTTGATTAGTGTCCTTTACTTCAATTCCGGCTTTACGGAGTTTTTGTTTTATTTGTGTAATCGGCATATTAATTGTGCGTGAAAATTCACCTACGGTAAGTAATTCCGCATGTGGAATTGGGGGCGTGTTTTCCGGATTCTCCCACGATTCTGTAATATACTCGCCTAAATCCATAAACGAGCCGAAAGGAGGAATGTTAAAATAAGTCATAATAAAGAATATAACTACAG
This sequence comes from uncultured Melioribacter sp., assembly GCA_964570865.1. Classification (GTDB taxonomy): domain Bacteria; phylum Bacteroidota; class Ignavibacteria; order Ignavibacteriales; family Melioribacteraceae; genus WGAL01. Next base: position 30,384 of record CAZMZM010000024.1, on the reverse strand, counting down.
TTAAAGTAACCAATGAAAACTCTTTCCTCAGCTTCTTCCCTGTCTTTGTTTTTTCGCTAATGTAATGCATTAATGGCTTCCAGTTATAAATTACGTGGAATGTACCGGAAATTACAAATAAAAATGAAAAGATTGTATGTAAAGCCTGCCATTCGGTTTTAGTAAATCCGATAAAAGTCCATGACGACCAATGCGCAATTCGTCCGGGAGGAGCAATGTAAAGTACTATTCCCGTAATAGTCATCAATAAGAGTGAATATGCCATATATATGCTCGTAAAAAAGCGCCAATTTATTCCGTTGTTTTTTGCCAATTTCTTTCTCCTAAAAATTTTAGTATAATTGTAAAAATTATTTGAATAAAGTTAAAATTAATAATATTTCCTTGATAGTTCTATTCGGTTTTAAGCGTTACTTCCGTTATTTCAATTAAGTAAACCGGAACGGTATAAAATAAATACAGTCAATATTTCATATTGTTTTTTGTTATAAAATAAAAAGCGGGAAATAAACATCCCGATACATTAACCCTTAAAATATAGGCTGAAATAGAGACAAAAACAAATAGTCAATAATTTACGGGAGAAAAGACGTTAACTAAAAACATTTTATTTTACTCGTAGTCTGTTGTTTTTCATATTTAATAATCGCAAAAAACAAAACCGGATTTGGAGAAAAATGCCGCATCGAAATTCAAAAGATATATTAAAAAAACCTTGGATTTCAACTCCGATAATCTCGTTTTCCTTTTTTATTCAAATGAGCAAAAATAATAGGTTTATGGCAGCCTTATTCCGATTGGAGTAAAGATCGGAAAGAAAATTGGGATGCGGATTGCTGTCGTGTTTCCGAGTAAGATAACATATTAGAAAGAAAGATTAGGTAAAATTTCCACTAACTTTCCGGTTTGCTTTTGACTCTTCCTTCTCCAACGCATCGTCCGCATTCAAACTGAATTGTCGGATGAGTAATTTTAAACTTTTCACGAAGCATTTCAACTATTTTATCGCGTAATAAATCGCTTTCTTTAATGAACATATTTTTTATGTTAATATGCGCCTCAAGATGAATATCATCTTCGCCAACCGACCAAACGTGTATGTGGTGAATATCTGCAACTTCTTCAAACGATTCAACTTCTTTTTGTATTTCTGCAATGGAAATATTTTTGGGAGTTCCTTCCATTAATACATGAAGTGATTCAATCAAAATTTCATAGCTTTCCTTTAATACGTAAAGGGCAATCATGATTGTAAGAATCGGATCGAGACGGTAAAAATGCCATAAGTAAATTGCAACGCCTCCCAAAATTACGCCAACCGAGGAAACGGCATCACTTAACAAATGGAGATATGCGGCTTTAATGTTCATGCTGTAAGAAGCCCCTTTTTTTAACAGAAGCGTTCCGGTTACGTTAGCAATAAGCCCGGTTAATGCCACAATTGTCATGATTCCGCCCGAAACTTCCGAAGGGTGCATCAGCCGGTTTACAGATTCATAGAACAAATAGACCGAAATCACTAATAGAACCGAAGAATTAAAAAAGGCGGCAAGTATTTCGGCACGTTTAAATCCGAAAGTGTGTTTTTCCGAGTTTTCTTTACTCTTCAATTTAATTGCAAAATAGCTTATTATTACCGCAATTCCATCGCTAAAATTATGAAGCGCATCAGAAATTAGCGAAAGTGAGCCGGAAAGTATTCCACCGATTATTTCTACAATTGTAATCAAAAAGTTCAACGACATTGTTATTAACAAACTTTTAGCTGATGTTACTTCATCATGGTGGTGATGTGCCATTTCTATTTCCTTTTCTCCATATAATTAAATTACTCCAACTATTAATTTTATTGCTATTCCGTACAGGACAACTGCAAATACTTGTTTGATGCGGGCGGTATTTGCTTTGGCTATCATAAAATTACTTCCGATTAAAGCCCCGATGATTACCGCTGTTCCCAGTATTATTGTAAGCGTCCAATTAACATGTCCTTGCGAAACGTGACCTAAAAATCCCGAAAGTGAAGAAAATGCAACTGCAAAAGCCGATGTTCCGGCTGCCTGCTTAGTCGTGTATCCCATCCACATAAGAAGCGGCGCCATTAAAAATCCGCCTCCAATCCCAAGTAACCCCGCAGAAAATCCGGCAACCATTCCAACTAATGCACCAATAATTGTTCTTTTCTTAAAACTGATTTTCCCTTTCGGTTCCGGTTGGATCGATGAAAATAACATTCGTGTTGCAACAATGATTACCACACCGGAGAACAAAATTAAAATAATCGTGGTAGGTATATAATCGGATGAAATAGCTCCGATTGGAGCAAATACAAACGCCGCCAGCGTCATAGCTCCGCCTCCTTTCCAATCTACAAGTCGGTTGCGGGCAAATGCTATCAATGCGATTGAAGTTGTAAGGCAATTAAGAAACAGACCGAGGGGAATGGCAACTTCTTTTACGGAAAAACCCGCCCATTTCATTATCGGCACATAAAGTATAGCTCCGCCCAGTCCAAGCATTGAAAACAAAAATGAAGCGGCGAGAATAATCAATCCGACAATTGCATATACCATCTAATCAATTCCTAATAATAAAGTTCGAAAATATATTTCATCTAATCATCCATCCAAGGCCACATTCGCGTTTCGGGTGAATTAGGGAAGCGCTCTGAAAGTTCAATCATTGTTGCTCTAAAGACCTTGTTATTCCGGTTAAATAGGTATTCAGCCTGTCCTCTGATAAAAAGTAATCTTGAAGTAGTCGGGGTATCGGGAAATAGTTGTAAACCGTTATTCATCAAATCTATTACGTCCTGATATTTACCCCTTGAAAGTAAATATTGAGAAAGTGCGATTCTCATGTGCAAGCGAAAATCTTCAGCGTTAAAATAGCCGTCGGCTTTATAGTAGATTTTCATGTTTCTATCGGTTAAATAAAATGAAGGAGTCCAAACAGCCGAAAAATGAGAGCGGATTTTATGATCTTCTAAAATCTGAAGTTTCAGCGGAATAAACCATTTTGTGAGTTCTTCCGTAACTTCCTGATTCGGGTAAGTAAGCCTATCCAATTTTTTACAACCGGAACATTTTTCCCTTTCGAATTGAAGCAAAATAGGTTTGCGTTCCTTTATTGAAGCGAGTTTGGCAGATTCAAAATCATTAAAAAAGTTAATGTTTACAAGTTTGTTCATATTATTTCACATTTATTTCATCAACAATGCCGGATTAATTGTTTGTAGTCGGGGTATTAAAGATTTGACGATTTGTCTATCTTAATCTTCATTACCAATCAATTTAACGGCTTCAGCCGACGGTAATTCTTCAACGCCGCGTAGTTTTCGTTCTATTGTTCTTGTTTTACGTGTAGCTTCGCCGATTGAGTTACTGGCGGTTTCGAGTTTCTTTTGTGTTTTCTCCAGAATATCACCGAACTTACCGAACTCTGTTTTTACGGCGCTTAATAATTTCCAAACTTCACTTGAGCGTTTTTCAATTGCCAAAGTTTTAAATCCCATTTGCAAACTGTTTAGAAGTGCAAGGAGGTTTGTAGGACCTGCAATAGTAACGCGAAATGTTCGTTGAACGTAATCGGCAAGCCCGGGGATGCTTAAAATCTCGGCATAGAGCGATTCAATCGGTAGAAACATGATTGCAAAATCGGTAGTTTCCGGCGGAGCTAAATACTTGGTCGAAATATCTTTCGCAAAGGATTTAATCGCACGCTCTAAACTTTTTCGCGATTCCGCAATTTCAACCGTATTGGCTGTTTCCTTAGCTTGAAGAAGACGTTCAAAATCTTCTTTAGGGAATTTCGAATCTATGGGAAGCCAAACAACTTCTTCTTTTTTTTCACCTCTTCCCGGTAGTTTTACTGCAAACTCGACTCTTGCATCGCTCCTTTTTTTAGTTGCCACATTAGTCTCAAATTGCCCCGGAGTAAGTATTTGCTCAATTAAATTCCCTAACTGAAATTCACCCCACGTACCGCGAGTTTTAACATTTGTAAGTACGCGTTTCAGGTCACCGACTCCCGCCGCCAGATTTTGCATATCTCCCAAACCCTTATGAACAGCTTCCAAGCGCTCGCTGACTTGCTTAAATGATTCCCCCAAACGCTTTTCGAGAGTTGCGTGAAGTTTTTCATCCACGGTAACTCTCATCTCTTCAAGTTTCTTTTCGTTGTTTGTTCTGATTTCAGTTAGATTTTTCTCAATTCGCGCTTCAATTTTGCCCATCTGCTCTTCATTTGATTTTGCCGATTTTTCCAGTCTCAGCTCGAATTTTTCAAATTGCTCCGATTCTTTTTCCGAGAATTTATCGAACCTGTTCATCAGTTGGTCGCCAAGCAGCCTTAATGCGCCGGTTAACTCCTCACGCTGCTCTCTCAGCGATTTATTCATTTCGTCTCGATTGGCGGCAAACTCTTCACGAATTATAGTACCGTTTTCCTTGAGCTTAGCATCTATTTTTTCTTCCAATTCTTTTTGGACAGAAGTAAAATTATCTTTTTTTGTTGTGCGTAATTGTATGATGATGTTTATAATCACTAATACAATAACCGCTCCCAGTAAAATCTCTAACATTGAAACCCCTTATTATTTATCATTATTTATGAAGAAAAGAAATATAAATCTTCTAATTGAGAATTGATAATGGAAAATGGGATAATTCGCCATTCACTATTGGCAAACGGTCTGTTTTATTCTTCGTTTGAAAAAGCGTCTCGCTTGAATCAAATTAGGTTAATCTACAACAATTTCTCTATTCTCATTTGCCGATTGGTAGAGAATATCCATCATTTTCATTCGATGTAGAGCGCCGTCAATTGATGAAACTACTCCCACACCATTTCTGATTGATGCAACAAAGTGTTTAATTTCATTTTCAAATGATTTGTTGTAGAAGTTTCGAGTGTTTACCGAACTACCGAGAGGGGAGACATAAACTTTTTCATCTCCGACATGTTTATAGGCGTTTAGCGGGAATAAATGTGCAGTTCCGTTTGTTCCGAAAAAATCAAGTATGAGTTTATCTTTTCCTTCGGTCAATGACCAACTGACTTCGAATCCAAGCGTAATATCTCTTTCCAAATGGATTAATCCGACCGATGAATCTTCAACGGACTCTGTCCTATAATTAAAGTTATGCACCGAAGCTCTTTTAATATCGGGGTAATCGAGAAGCCACACACCGAGGTCAAGCAGCAGAAGTCCTAAATCCATTAAAGCTCCTCCACCGGCTTTGGTTGTTTGAGTAGCCCAACTATGGGAAGTGCTTCGTTTTCTAATCCAACTGGCGCGGACATAGTAAATATCCCCGATTTCTTTACTTCCCAAAAAACTTTTCAGAAGCATTGAATCGGGACGAAACCGGAGGTTCATTCCCACCATCACGATTTTACCATTCTTTTCAGCGGCTTTTTTGATTGCTTTGGCTTCATCAAAGTTTCGGGAAGCCGGTTTTTCAATTAGTATATGTTTCCCTGCGTTCAATGCATCGATTGCAATGGAATGGTGAGTATCTGTCGGCGTTGCTATTATCACAGCTTCAATATCGCTATTCGATAGCATTTCATGGTAATCGGTGAATCGTTCTTCTATCCCGAATTTGTCGGCAACATGATTCATCCTCGATTTTGCGATTTCCGATACAGCGGTTATTTCTGCGGTTTTAAGTTTTTTAATTATCGGCAAGTAAATCAGCTGTGCTATTCCCCCCAGTCCAATAATCCCGATTTTTGTTTTTTCCATCTAACTTACCTTACTGTTGCTTAACGGTTTTTTCACAAATGATTTAACTTGTTCCGCGATTCCGGACGGATCTATTTTAAGAAGTGCATGAAGTTCCTTTTGTGTCCCGTGCTCAACGTAATCGTCAGGAAGTCCTATTCTGAGAACGTTATTTTTGTATCCTTTATCTGCGAAATATTCCAAAACTCCGGCACCGAATCCGCCAACAATAGAGTTTTCTTCGAGCGTTACCACTTTATCGAATTTTTCGGCAACGTAGTCAAGCATATCGGAATCAAGAGGTTTTACAAATCTCATATTAATTAGTTCGGCAGAGATATTTTCTTCTCTAAGTTTCTTAACAGCTTCGTCCGAATAGCCGACCATTATTCCTACGGCAAGCAGAGCAACATCTGACCCTTCGGTTAGCTTTTCGGCTTTTCCTATTTCAATCTCATGAAGTTCTTCATCAATTGGTACGCCAACTCCGTTTCCTCTGGGGTAGCGAAGCGCGATCGCTCCGTCTTCATATTTATCGGCGGTATAAAGCATGTGCCTAAACTCGTTTTCATCTTTAGGAGCCATCACAACTATATTGGGAATCATTCTGAGATAAGTTAAATCAAAAACTCCGTGATGAGTAGGCCCGTCTGCTCCTACAAGTCCGCCTCTGTCAAGCGCTAAAATAACATTCAGTTTTTGAAGAGAAATATCATGTATGATTTGGTCAATAGCTCGCTGCATAAATGTGGAATAGATTGCAACTACAGGTTTAATTCCCTGAGTGGCTAAACCGGCAGCAAACGTAACCGCATGTTCTTCGGCAATACCTACGTCAAAAGTCCTTTCGGGAAAAGCCTTTTGCACAATGTTCATTCCTGTCCCGTCGGGCATTGCAGCCGTTATGCCGACGAGTCGCTTATCATGTTCCATCAGTTTAACCAACGTATTGCCGAAAACCGAAGTATATGAAGGGGGACCCGGTTTTTTCGGTAGTGTTTTTCCTGTGATTTTGTCGAAAGGAGAAATTCCGTGAAAAGCTGTAACATGCTCTTCAGCCGGTTTGTATCCCTTTCCTTTTTTTGTGTTGATATGTACCAGAATCGGTCCGTGAAAAGATTTAATATTATTAAAAGTTGAAATCAGTTTCGGGAGATTATGACCGTTGAACGGTCCGAAATATCTAAAACCCAGTGATTCGAATAACATTCCGGGAGTAATAATCGACTTTATTCCGCTTTCCAATCTTGCTGCGGTTTTTCTCAGTCTGTCGCCGAACTGGTCAAGCTTTCCGGTAAGTTCCCAAATTGCACCCTTAAATCTATTGTATTCCGGATGAGCGGTAATATTTGTAAAGTAGTTGGAGATTTGCCAAACGTTCGGCGAAATTGACATTTGATTATCATTTAGAACAACAATTAAATTCTTTTTCAACATACCGGAATTGTTCATCGCTTCGTATGCCATTCCATTAGTCATTGCACCGTCTCCGATAACGGCGATTACTTTTCTATCTTCATCCTTTAACGCAGCAGCGGTTGCCATACCGAGTGCCGCCGAAATTGAAGTAGCCGCATGGCCGGCGCCGAATGTGTCATACTCGCTTTCGTTTCGTTTTAAGAATCCGCTCAAACCGTTTAATTGGCGGATTGTATTCATTCTATCCCTTCTGCCGGTAAGTATTTTATGCGGATAAGCTTGATGTCCGGTGTCCCAGATTATCAAATCTTTTGGAGTATCAAAAACTTTATGTAATGCAATTGTCAATTCAACAACACCTAAGCTTCCGGCAAAATGACCTCCGGTTTGACTTATTGTATCGATCAAAAAAGTTCTTATTTCATCCGCAAGTTCTACTAATTCCGGATTGGTTAAGTGGCGTAAATCTTTCGGATCGTCGATTTTATCTAAATATTTATATTTGGTAAGTTCAGTCATAACTTCCTTTCGGTTAATCTTCTAATAATTCATTGTCTAATTTCTTAATCGTAAGTTCGGCTTCTTTCAGTTTTGTTTGGCACAGTTTGGTTAGCTTAATGCCTTCTTCGTAGAGTTTCAATATTTCTTCCAGCGGAACATTTTCATCCGCCAAAAGTGAAGAAATTTCTTCAAGACGTTGTAAAGCCTCTTCAAATTTTATTTTTTTAGCTGCCATTTTTCAAGCTCTATTTCGTTTTCGTAAAATTGAATGTTAATGTTTTTATCGGAATTAATTTTTTCCGAATCTTTAATAATCAGTCCGTTCTGTTTTACAATCGAATAACCTTTCTTCAGATTTTTTCTAATATCGGCAGAGTCGATTGTCCGTTTGGCAAGGCTGACACGATGAGACAAGTCCTTTATTTTATCTGAAACGGAATTATTTATTTCAGAGAACAACCCGTCAATATATTGAGCGCGGGTATTAATAAAATCGATATTTTTTCTAAATCCGTATGAACTTAAAATCTGTTCTACTTGATAATTCTTATTTCCCAAGTAGTCAACGATTTTGGAGTGAGAAGTATATAAAAAATCGTTCAGATATGCAAAAATATCATCCTGATTAGGCGTTACTAATTCCATCGCCGCCGTAGGTGTCGGGGCTCGTAAATCGGCGACAAAATCCGCAATTGTAAAATCAACTTCGTGTCCGACACCACTGACAACAGGGATTTTAGAGTTGAAGATTGCTCGTGCTACAACTTCTTCGTTAAAAGCCCATAGGTCTTCGAGTGAACCGCCGCCCCTTCCAATAATAATAACGTCAACTTTACCGTAACGGTTAAGCGCTTCAATTGCCGCCGCAATTTCTTCGGCTGCGCCTTCACCCTGAACTTTAGCCGGCGCATGAATTAACTTGGCAACCGGATAACGGCGTTCGGCAACGCTCAGCAAATCTCGTAAAGCGGCTGCACCGTCAGCAGTAACAATCCCGATTGCCTCAGGAAATCTCGGTATCGGTTTTTTTAGATTTTCCTCGAAGAGACCTTCGGCATCAAGTTTCCGTTTAAGGCGTTCAAATGCCGCTTGCAATTCGCCTTCACCGGCAGGCTGAATCGTCTTGGCATTTATCTGATAATTGCCGCGCGGAGGATAAACGTTGATGTTTCCGCTCACGATTATTTTCATTCCGTCCTGCGGTTTAAAAAATACTTTGGAGTTGAAACTTCTCCACATCGTACAACTGATTTGCGAATCGGAATCTTTAAGCGTAAAATACCAGTGTCCCGAATAATGCGCTGTGAAATTTGAAATTTCCCCGATTACGGTAATATCCGAAAACGAATTTTCAAGCGTAAATTTTATCTCATTTGTTATTTCGCTTACCGAAAGAATTTTGTCGCTCATTTTTCTTTCCTGAAAATTAAACAGTATTGATGATGGCGGTTGCCCACCCACGCATTATTAACGCCAAGCGGCAGAAGGGGTTTATCGTTTTGGAGCCAAATTTTTTCATCTTTAAGCGTCCAGCTTTTATCGCCTCGTTTGGTTAAACTTATAGCCGTATCAAAGGCTAGGGGATAAAGCCGGCTGTCAAAATAAACATTGTTTGTAATTACAGTCAGGTACCCGCCCGGTTTTGTAATATCAAAAACTTCGTCAAAAATCCGAGCCTGTTTCTCGATAAAATCTTCATATTCCTTAATATTTCCAAGGTCTTCCTTCCTCTTGGAGTATCGAGTATCAAGTCCGCTTTCCTTCCTGTTTTTCTGCCGGATGTTGTTTCGTTCAAGTTGGTTCCAGTAGGGAGGTGAAGTGATAATAAAATCGAATAAGCGTTCACCAACAGTTTGATTAAGCAATTTTTTAAGATTATCAGAACTTCCCAAAATCGGAATTAGCTCGGTCTTGTACTCAGCTTCTTTAATCCTTTTGACAGAAGTATTAAAATACTTTTTCATAAGCTCAATTCCGGCTCCGTTTCGGTTTGTGTTGCCGGCAGCAATCAAAGTACTTCCTGTACCTAAAAACGGATCAAAAACCCAATCGCCTTCTTTCGAGAAAAAACCGATGAACTCTTCAATCAATGATTCCGGATATTTGGCCGGATGAAGAATCTCATTTTCCTTCCTTCGTTTGGGCGTGTGAATAAACCACGATTTAGTGAACTTTATCCACTCTTTCCCTGTCAGGTTGTTCAGTTTATTTTTTTTGTTATATCTCCCTCTTCCGGGTAATTCGATGTATTTACTATTATTATCCAAAGGAAAAAACTCTTAATTTCAATTAATTTACTAATTTAAGTATATTTAAAACAATATTCGAGAATTTTAGAAAATAAAGGTGAAATTTTGAAAATTTTGGTAGTAAATGACGATGGAATACATTCGAGGGGAATAGCATCATTAGTACAAGCTTTAAAGGAAGTTGCGGAAGTAACGGTAGTAGCTCCGTTAACCGAGCAAAGCGCCGTAGGGCATTCAATCACAATGAAAATCCCTCTGAGAATACACAGATATTTTAAAGGAGATGATTTTTTCGGTTATGCCGTTGAAGGAACTCCGGCGGATTGTGTGAAAATGGGAATAAGAAATATTTTGAAAGAAACTCCCGATATGGTAATTAGCGGAATTAACAACGGCTCGAATGCGGCTGTAAACTTAATATATTCGGGAACCGTTTCCGCAGCCAGAGAAGCGGCGATTATGGATATTCCTGCTTTTGCCGTTTCGGTAGATTCGCATAATGTGGATGATTTTACATTCGCCGGGAAAATTGCGAGAAAGTTTGTCGGTCTTGTTTCGGAGGAAGGCTTACCCAAAGGTACGCTTCTTAACATTAATGTTCCCGATTTACCTGAGGAAGAAATAAAAGGGATTAAAGTTACCCGACAAAGCATGACGAGATGGGACGACTCATACGAAGAAAGAATTGATCCGTACGGAAGAAAATATTATTGGCTGCAAGGTACTATGCAGGAAGAGCCGAACGAAGATCAGGAGTTTGATTATTTTGCCGTTAAAGCCGGTTACGTTTCGGTAACACCTGTCCATTTCGATTTGACTGACTACGACGCTTACGACAAATACAAAGATTGGAAATTTTAATTATTTATATGTTTGGATTATCCGACATTTCAATTCAGATGCCAAACGGAGTATTAATTTTGCTCCTCGGTTTTGTAGGCGCATTGCTTTTTTCCGTGTGGTATTATCGCTATACTCTTCCACCGATTTCCAATGTGTTAAAGGCGGTTTTAATTTTCCTCCGTTTTCTCGGAGTATTTTTAATATTTCTCCTCTTGCTAAATCCCGTTATGAGATTTTCCACAAAAGAAGAAGTGAAACCTGTTAACCTTGTTTTTATTGATAATTCAAGCTCGATGCTCAATTCCGACAGCATGAAAACACGGGAAAAGATTGTCGGTTTTATTCAAAAGATTATTAACGACAAAAAATATCAATCAAGGATTTTCCTTTTTGATAGAACCTTGAATCGTTTTTCAAATGATGGTTTTGATTCGTTAAACTTTAAGGGCGTTGTTACTAATTTTGAACCGGTATTCAAAAAAATAAGCGAGTTGGAGGACAGCGTTCAAAATGTAATTATTCTTACGGATGGAAATCCGACGGAGGGGGAAATCCCGAATTATGTTTCAGAGCAAATTAATGTACCGATTTATACAGTCGGGGTAGGCGATACAATCGAACCTCCAAACATTGAAATCGGTAATGTGTTAACTAACGGAATTATCCATAAAAATGACAAAACTCCGATTTCAATTACTATTCTATCAAATGGAATTAGGAATAAAAGTACGGTCGTTGCACTTTATCTGAATGGGAAGCTGCAGGAAAAGAAAAATATTAATATTGGGAAAGAAGGAATAACAAAAGTCGGTTTGCACTTTACCCCCGTAAAATTAGGACGAAACCGGTTATCTGTCGTTGTCGGTAAGGTAAAGGGGGAACAGAATATATTTGATAACAGAAAAATTGTTTATGTAGATGTAATAAAGAAAAAGAAAAATATTGTATTTATAACGGATTCTCCTTCATACGATTTTGAATTTATCAAACGTGCCGTGCAGTCCGACACAAATAATTCCGTTCAAGAGTTTGTTAATTATCTGCCTTCTTCGAATATTATTGAACAAAAGTTCATTAATATAATTAAATCGTCTGACGCGATTTTTATGATTAATTATCCGCTTAAAAGAAGCAGCCGGCGGCTTTGGAAGAAAATTTCGCAGGCGATTAATTATGGTAAGCCATTCTATCTTTTGCTTACTTCTCAAACAAATTCCGATTACCTAAAGAGTATTTCAACTAAAATGGGTTTTCGTTTTAACAACAACAGAAAAACTATTTTACAAGCACAGCCGGTTGTTCCCGACAAAGAAAATCCGATCTTTTCTTTTAACGGAGTATTTCCTGAAACTATATGGGACAACTTGCCTCCAGTTAATTTCATTAAAGTTTTTGTAAAGTTTTCCCCTGTAGCTAATTATTTGATTAAAACAAAAATTAATAACCGGCAATTGGATTTTCCTCTTATGATTTCAGCCGTTACGGATTCAAAGTCAATGACTTTATTTGCCGAGAGTATTTGGAAATGGAAGTTGCAGAGCAGCTTGGAAAACTCAAAATTTTTTGACGAGATTTTTGTGAAATCGACTAAGTGGCTGACAGCCGATAAAAATCAGGATAGATTAAAAATTAATCTCCCCAAAAATGTATTTACTCAGGATGAATCCATAAAAATATTTACACAAGTTTATGATCCTCTTTTTAATCTAACGAGTAGAGCAAAACTATTCGGTACTGTCAGAAGCAAATCATTCAAAAGTGTAATCACATTCGGCAATATAAGGAAAGGGGAATACAAAACGGAAATTCCGAATTTAGCTGCCGGAAACTACCGCGTGAACGTAACGGCAATATTGGAAGGCGATACTCTTAAAGGAAACGGAAAATTTACTGTCGAAAGTTTTAATGCGGAAAAAATAAAAAGAAAAGTAAATTCCGATTTGTTACGGAGAATTTCATTTTCAAGCGAAGGAGAATTTGTTTTTCTGAATAATTCCGATAAAATATCGGATGTTTTGAAACAGAATTATGTTGAACGTGATAGAACAAAGAATATAGACTTTGTCTTATTTCCCTCATTATTTTTATTATTTTTTATTATTTTTGTTTTTAGTCTTGAATGGATTTTGCGAAAAAAGAATAGTTTAATTTAAAAGAGGTTTTGATGAATTTTCTTGATTGGAATGAAAGTTTTAATACCGGAATTAAATCCGTGGATAATGAACACAACAGGGCAGCGGAAATAATAAACAAACTTTACGAACTAAAAGATTCGAATGAACGTTCTCATATTTTGGAGCTTTTGAAGGAGTTTTATCAACTGAATGTTGACCATTTTGTTAATGAAGAAAATTTGATGAAACAGTACAAGACTTTTAATTATTTTTCCCACAAGGCTCAGCACGACAGATTGTTGAGGATATTGAGAGAATTATTGAGGGATTTCGAAGAAAATAAAATTGGACTTTCGGAACAAATGTTGTATTTGTTTCATGATTGGATGATAAATCATTTTAAGTTCCACGACAAAAAAATGGGAAAAGAATTAGTAGAAAAAGGGGCGAAATAAAAAAAATCGCAATCAATTTTTTTGATTTTTTCCTTCCGAGAAGTTGCCTATCATGCGAAGAACGGCTTTCCGCGGATGAGGAAGTTCTCTGTGCTTCGTGCAAAGCAAAATTAGTTCCCTTAACCCCGGCTCAAATCTCATTCAATTTTAACAGAAAATTCTCAGATACTCCTTTTATCACCGGATTTTATCCGCTCTATGTTTTTGACAAGGACGCACCAATCAGGGCTTTACTACATAAATTGAAATATTCAAACGCTTTCCGTTCGGGAAAATTTTTGGGAACTCAAATAGCGAAAACATATAAAAACCAACTAAATAAATTTAGTGCCGACATGATAATTCCCATTCCGTTACATCGACTAAAAAAAGCCGAAAGAGGTTATAATCAAGCATATTGGATAGCAAAAGGAATTTCCGATACACTCAATATTCCGATTGCCAAAGGTGTTGCCAAAAGGGTGAAATACACGGAATCGCAAACTACTTACAACAAGGAAGAAAGATTTCAGAATATTTCAGGGGCATTCAAAATTGTTTCTTCCGATAAAATTAGGGATAAAAGAATAATTATCGTTGATGATGTTGTTACAACCGGGGCAACAATCCGGGAGTTGGCAAAACAGATAAGAATGGAAGGGGCTTCAGGGATTATACTTGTTTCCGCTGCGATGCCTCTGCTTTAATCGCTTTAATTACAATAACTTATGCTTGCTATGGCTCCATTTATTTCGTATCTTTAAAATTCTAATTTTTAAATTTTTAGGTATAGTCCGAGAATGATATTTCTGAAGAATTTTGTTGTAATTTTATTATTTTTTTTAGTCCAAAATTTATCGGCGGCGGTTAAGATTACTCCGCTTTCCCACGATTTCCCTAAGTTATATGAAGGGAGAAAAATTATTGAACTGACTGACAGTTGGGACGTTTATTCTCCGAGGTCTGCAGATAGCCGTACCAATGTTATTCTTCCAGCTTCGTTTTACGGGACGGATGAACTTGTGTTTGAAAAAACAATTAGTTTTACTTCTTCCGACATTTCCGATTACAATATTTTTCTTGTTATTGACGGAATCGATCATTCTGCCGAATTTTTTATTAACGACCAAAGTTTTTACAAATTTCCATACGGACAAATTCCTTTGACTGTTCTTTTACCGAGTGAATTGCTGATTGAAAATCAAAAAAATAGTTTGAAAATAAAAATTAATTCCGCTCTCGGTTCGGAGACAACAATTCCTACCAAGCAACGTTTTCTTTTTCCTGAAAACCGTGGGGGAATTTCGGGGAATGTGTATCTTAAGTTTGTTCCTAAAAACGGAATTGTATCCGTTGCAAAAAGTGTAAATTTTGAAAAGAACTTTTCACGAGCAAATCTGAATTTTGTTGTTTCATGTTCCGGTACGGAATCTAAAAAAGGAAACCGTAAAGTATCATTAACTCTGTTGAGTGATTCTTCTCTTGTACTTTTTTCCAAATCGGTAAAGCCGAATAACGGGAAAGCAAATTTTTCAGTTATTCTGAAGAATCCTAATCTTTATTCTCCCTCCGATGCAAAGTATTACAGAGTGAAGGTTGAATTAAAATCCGATGAGAAAATAATTGATGTTTACTATCAAAATCTGCCTCTGTTCAATCTTGTAAAAACAAAAAACAGATTTCTGCTGAACGGTGAAAATTTCAATTTTAAGGGTGTTGAATATACCCCTTTTTCAAAGTTGTCGAACGAGCTTTTTTCGTACAAGCGAATTGAAGAAGACTTTGAAATTGCTAAATCGCTCGGATTTAACACAATCAGATTTTCTCACAATCTTCCGAACAACGCCATTATGGAATTATTGCTGAAGCATGGATTGTTTGCGTTTGTCGAAGTGCCGGATAATTTTATTCCGGACGCCTTGCTGAATGATTCTAACTTTAAAAGAAGATTAAGTGAGTATGTCAAAAACTTTATTTCGTTTTATGAAAATTATCCGAATGTGATTGCTCTTGGAGCCGGAAGTTCGTTTCTGCCCGATTCCGAGCCGGTATTTTCCTACTTGTCGGATTTTGCAAATAAGGTTAAAAGTAGCGGTAAATTAAGTTATGCAACATTTGTTACCATACCGTCCAATTTTGATGTTGTGGATTTTGCAGGGATCGAATCGGAATCGAGATTGCCCGAAGCCGGCGTACTAAGAAAATTGGATGAAAACTCTCGCGGCAAATTGTTCATATCAGGAACTTACCCTGCTTTTGAAGAAACCAGACAAGGTTACCTTTACGAAAATTCTTACGAAGCACAGGGTAAGTATTTCCGTGAATTATTGAAGTTATATGACAAACTTCACCTGAACGGATTTTTCATTAATTCGTTGATTGATTTCTCGGGTGATTATTCTTCTCTTTACGCATCATACAGCAAAAACAAATTATACAAAATCGGAATACTCGGCACAGAGAGGCTCCCGGGCCGCATTGCTTACAAAGTGATTTCGGAAAAGTTAAATCACAACAAAAATGTTTCGATTCCGATAGGGAACACCATTCCGCAAGTTCCCCTTTTCTTTATTGTACTTCCTTTGTTCTTGGCCGTACTAATCGGTGGTATTTTAAATTCCCGACGTAAGTTTCGTGAAGATGCCAAAAGAGCATTGTTCCGTTCTTATAATTTTTTTGCCGATATTAGAGATCAAAGATTACTATCGGGATTTCACTCATATTTTATGATGGTTATTTCTTCGGCAACACTTGCGTTGCTTGGCGTTAATGTAATGTTTTTTCTGCGGGGTAATATTTCCCTCGAAAAAATATTATTATCGTTCGGAAGTTTTTCTTTTGTAACCGATTTCTCTTACTTGGCATGGCACCCGAAAAACGCTTTTATGTTTCTTTGGATAGCAATAATGCTCGGCATAATTCTTATTAGCTTACTTGTTAAGTTTTTCTCCGTTTTCAATCGGACCCGTGTTTTGTATGAAAATATCTTTTATTCGATTACATGGGCGATAATGCCTGTAACACTGCTATTGGTTGTAGAGTTGTTGTTTTTAAAAATTCTTTACCTGAACTCGTTCAATTTTTTGATTTACTTTTTTGTAGTTATATTTTTAATTTGGCTCTTTTTTAGAGTGTTAAAAGGAATTTATATCGTTTTTGATGTACAGCCTTCTACCGTTTATCTTTTCGCTTTCGGTATTTTAGTTCTGTTTATAGGCGGGTTTTTACTCTATTATCAAATAAGCGCAAATGTGTTTGATTATCTCTCAAGCGCAATGGCACAAGTTAAATATTTTTAGGAGCTTCATTTGTATATATCAAAACTGGAATTATTCGGATTTAAATCTTTTGCAAATAAAACTGTTTTAAAGTTTGATAAAGGAATTACCGGAATCGTCGGACCTAACGGATGCGGTAAAACCAATACCGTTGACGCAATCCGCTGGGTGCTCGGTGAACAGCGCAGCAGCACTTTGCGAAGTGATAAAATGGAAAGTGTAATATTTAACGGTACAAAAAACAAACGTCCGCTTGGCATGTCCGAAGTATCTATTACATTTGTAAATGATGACAACTCGCTGCCGACCGATTACTCCGAAGTTACGATTACCCGCCGCATTTTTCGTTCGGGTGAAAGCGAATATCTTCTTAATAAAAATGTTTGTCGATTGAAAGATATTACAAATCTATTTATGGATACCGGAATGGCGACGAACGCATATTCCGTTATCGAATTGAAAATGGTTGAAGGAATATTAAATGATAAAACCGGCGAACGACGGAAGATGTTCGAAGAAGCTGCAGGAGTAAACAAGTACAAACATAGAAGAAGATTAGCGCTTAAAAAACTCGATGACGTTAAGAGTGATTTAACTCGCGTTAATGATATAGTTTCGGAAGTTGAAAAGAATGTCCGTTCACTCGAAAGACAAGCGAAACGTGCAGATAAATATAACGTACTTCAGAGCGAACTTAGAGAAAAGGAACTTGATTATTCCGAACGCCGTTATTCGATTGTAGTATCAAAATTGAATATGATGAACGAGCAGATTTCGATTTTGAAAAATGAGCGAGTCCGAACCGATGATGAAATCAGAAATGTGGAAACCGAGCTGATCGGAATACGTGATAAGATTATTGAAATAGAAAAAAATCTGAGATTAAAACATCAGGAGATAGGACGAATCAGGGAGAAGCAGCACGAAGCGCAAAAAAATATTTCCGTTGCCGAAGAACGGGATTCGTCGCTAAAAAGAAATATTGAAAGATTTAGTGCAGAAATTGAGGAGTTGGAATTTCAGCTTGATGAAAACCGCTTGGACATTGACGAAACGAGAATTGACATAAACGAACTTCAGACTGAAATAGAATTTAAGAAGAAAGAAATCGACGAAAGAAAAGATGATTTGGAAGGGAAAAGAGAACAGCTTCAAAAACTCCGTAATGCACTTTCCGATAAAGAAAATTATTTAAAAAATATTGAGATTTCTTTTAATCAAAAAAAGAATGAAATAGATTCGTTACGAAAAGAGATAGAATCCGCGAACAACCGTATCGAACAGATAAACAGCCGGATTAGAAATTGGACGGCGGAAATTGCCAAGACAGTCGGTTACATTGAGCAGCTTGAAATCGAGAAAAACGAAGTCTCGGTTCTCCTTAAAGAATCGGAAGAGGAACTGGATAAGAAGAAGAATGAAAAAGAAGCTCTTGAACAAAAGATAAGAGACCTGCAAAAAGCCGAACTTGAAGAGAAGAGCGAACTTAGAGCGCTTGAAGATAAAATTGAATTTCTGCAGACTTTAATTACAAATCTCGAAGGAGTTTCAAAAGGTTCCAAATATTTAATTGAAAATGCCAATTGGACTTCAAAGGAAAAAAATCTCATTGCCGATGTTGGTAATGCCGATGAAAAATATCGCTTTGCACTTGAAGCCGCTTTGAAAAATGTTCTTAACAATTTGCTTGTTGAAGATTTTGAAACTCTAACCGAAGCGGTTGAATACCTTAAATCGGAGGATTTGGGAAAGGCTTCTTTTTATCTTTTGAAAAATATTGCGGAAGAGCCGAAAAGTATTTTTGGTAAGATCGACGATTTCTTCAAAAACAAAAAATTGAAAAAACTTGAGATTGAAAAAGATTTCCTCGGCTGGACATATAAGCATGTGGATGCGGATAAAAAATGGAAACCTTACTTTGAGAAAATATTACATAATATTGCAGTAACCACCGATCTTCAATCTGCACTTGCTTTGGTTAAGAAGTATCCCGAAATCATATTCGTTACTCTTGATGGGGATTACGTTCAGGCTAACGGAATTATTGAAGCCGGTTCTCATCCGAAGTTGGATGAAACTTTGTTCGGCCGGAAGCAGCTTATCGAAAACTTAAAATCGGAACGTGAAAAGAAGATAAAGAAGATTGAAGATCTTTCTTCTCGAATTAACGGCGCCGAAGAAGAATTTTCCGGAATAGACTTGGAAGTAATTTCCGAAAAGGGAAAACGGTTTTTTAATGAACTTAATAATCTCGAAAAGCAAATCTCAAAGATGGAAACCGAGCAAGAAAAGTTTAACGAGCAAATTGCCGAAGCTCACTCTCAGATTAACGGTGAAGTTGATTCAATCAATGACCTTACCGATAAAATCGAGTCTTTGAAAGTTGAACTTAATAAACTATCGGAACTGAAGGATGCTGAAGAAAAAGCGCTTTTTGAAGAGAGAGAAAATCTTTCGTCGTTTGAACATGATTATAATAATTTTGCTAAGGAGCAAAACGAAAGACTGGTTTCACTGGAGAGATTGAACGGGCAACTGCAGAATAAGATTAATCATTTGTCGCAAACAGAAAAGCAGCTTACTAATATTGAGGATACAATTGTTCGCCGTAAGGAAGCGATCGAAAAGAGCGAAAATGAACTGGTTACCGTTAACGAAATTATCGAAGAAAATAATCTTGAACTGGACGACGCAAATTTTGAGTTGGATAAATTATTGGAAGAAAGAAGAGAAATTGAAAATTCGCTTAAGGAAATTAAAGGAAGCGGGTCTGAATTGGAAAGGCGGCTTAGTGTGCTGAGACACAACCGTACGGAAACTTCAGATAAAATTCATGATCTCGATATGCAAACCAATAAACTCGGTTTTGAAAAGACCGGTTTGGAAGAGCATATTAAAGAGGAATATTCAATCGTGCTTGAAGTAAAAGAATTTGATGATAATGACGAGTTTGATTTCGAAGTTGTTCACAGAGACGTGCAGATGCTGAAAGAAAAAATTAAAAATCTCGGCCCGATAAATATTTTAGCGTATTCCGAATATGAGGAAGAAAAAGAGAGACTCGACTTTTTACATACTCAAAGAGACGATTTAATCGATTCTGAAAAAGATTTGGTTGAAACGATTAAAGAAATTAATGAAACTGCTCAGCAACAGTTTTTAGATACATTCGAGATTATACGTGAGAATTTTAAAATTAATTTCCGTACACTCTTTGATGCCGGTGACGAAGCTGATTTGATAATGGAAGAAAACGATGACCCGCTTGAAGCTAAGATTGAAATTATAGCTAAGCCGAAAGGGAAGCGGCCTACTACAATCGACTTGCTGTCACAGGGGGAAAAAACACTTACGGCTACAGCTTTGTTATTTGCATTCTATCTTGTCAAACCGTCGCCTTTCTGTATATTGGATGAAGTTGACGCACCGCTTGACGATGCAAACGTTGATAGGTTCACAAGATTGATTCGTAAGTTTTCGGAAAAGACACAGTTTATAATAGTTACTCACAACAAGCGTACGATGGAAGCCGCAGATACTATGTACGGCGTTACAATGGTTGACGAAGGCATATCCAAGTTAGCCGGAATAAAATTTAATGAAGAAATCGGCGTAAACAATTGATAAGGCGTGAAGGAAGAACATATAAAGTTTTTATCGATTTCGATGGAACAATAACTACAAAAGATGTCGGTGAAGAGTTCATCCTGAAATTCGGCGATTCCGTTAAAGCTTATGAAATAATCAAACTTTGGCTTTCGGGAGAGATTACTTCAATCCAAACTTGGGAGAGACTTTGCGAAACCGTCAAAAATCCGGACATGAAAGAATTAGACGAATTTATTTCATGGATTGAGATTGACCCTTATTTACATGACTTTATTGATTACTGCAACGCTCAAAATATTGAAATTGTTGTGCTTAGCGACGGGCTTGATTATTATATCGAACGGATCATGAAAAAGAACGGATTGGAACATCTAAAAGTTTATTCTAATCATGTTGAGTTTGTTGACGGTAAATGTTTGCCGACATTTCCTTATACTGACGAAGAGTGCAAGATGTGCGCTAACTGCAAGCGTAACCATGTGATTAGCCACAGCAGCGATGAGGATTTTACGATTTACATTGGCGACGGGTATTCCGATGCTTGTCCGGTTCAATTTGTCGATTTTGTTTTTGCTAAAAAATCACTTCTAAAATATTGTGAAAAAAATCGCATAACATATTTCCCGTTCCATGACTTTTCGGATGTGTTAAAGCGTGTGAACGAATTAGTTAACAAGAAAAAATTAAAAAAACGCCATCAAGCTGTTTTGAAACGCTTGGAAGTTTATAAACAAGGATAGAAAATGGAAAAATTATCAAAATTAATTTTTAAATATCGCAGCTACACACCAATACCGTTTTTATTGGTGATGCTCTATTATCAACAAGCGACTCCGTTAAGTTTGGCAGTCGGATTTTTCATCAGCCTTATCGGTGAATTTTTTCGTCTTTGGGGCGTTAGTGTAGCCGGAAGCGAAACCCGCACAACCGGCGATCCGGGAGGAACTTATTTGGTAGTGTCAGGAGCGTTTGCTCATGTGCGAAACCCGCTCTACGTCGGGAATATATTGCTTTACACCGGCATCGGAATAATGTCAATGGCTCTTTTTCCGTATCTGCAAATAATTGCGTTTGTTTATTTTTATTTTCAATATAGAATGATAATTTGGGGTGAGGAAAAATATCTCAGGGAAACCTTCGGAAAGGATTTTGAAGATTACTTGAAAAATGTTCCGAGGTTTTTGCCGAGATTAAGTTCATACAAAAACAACAATGTTGTTCAGCCTGAGTTTGATATAAAAAAAGGATTAAAATCGGAAAAGGATTCACTTCTGGCATTCTTTTCGGTTACGGTAATTTTAATGCTTCTTTATTTTTTAACGATTAAGTGAGTAAGCAGCTTCTAATAGTGGCCGGCGAAGTTTCCGGCGATATGCACGGCTCCGTGTTAATCAAAAAACTGCTGAGTCGGGATACCGAGTTATCAATATCCGGTATCGGCGGCGACATGATGATTGCTGCCGGAATGGAAGCGCTTTATCATATCAAAGATTTTTCGTTTCTTGGAATTACGGAAGTAGTAAAACATCTTCCTTTTATTCGCGAGGTTCAGCAAAAATTGCTTGATATTATTGACAAAAGAAATATTCATACTGTTTTGCTAATCGATTATCCCGGTTTTAATCTTAACTTTGCTAAAAAGTTGAAAAAGAGAAACATTAAAGTTCTTTACTATATTTCGCCTCAGCTTTGGGCTTGGGGTTCGCATCGAGTAAAAAAAATCAAACAAAGAATTGACAGGCTGTTTGTTGTATTTCCGTTTGAAGTCGATTTTTTTAGGAAGCATGGAATAAAAGCGGAGTTTGTCGGTCATCCTCTTGTTGAACGGCTTGAAAAATATGAGTTTGAACCGAGAAGTGAATTTTTTAAGAATGTCGGTTTGGATGAAAATGCTGAAATTTTACTTTTGATGCCGGGAAGCAGAAAACATGAAGTAGAACTGATTCTTCCCGAATTGATTAAAGCCGGCAAGGAATTGGAAAGCAAGTTTAACATTACACCCGTAATTGCGGCGACTGAAAATTTCGATGATTCGTTCTACCGAAATATTGGTAAGGATTCTGAAGTTAAAATTGTAAGAGGTTATAATTACGAACTTTTGAAGTATTCAAAATTCGGTATTATAAAATCGGGTACTTCAACTCTTGAAGCGGGATTATTGCGACTTCCGTTTATTGTTGTTTACAAAACAAGTTTGATTACATATCTAATTGCAAAAAGATTAGTGAATCTCGATTCATTATCTTTGGTTAATATAGTTACCAAAAGAAAAATCGTTTTAGAATTACTTCAGGACGAAGTAAACAAAAATGAAATAGTTAAAGCTGTTTCTTCATACTTAAGCGATGAATCTAAAGTTAACAATCTTGTCGGAAAGTTATTTATGATTAAAAACTTGTTGGTAGAAGAGAATAAACAAATTGATTTGGTTACAAATATTTTAGAAGAGATTTATGCATCTTAAGGAAAGCAAAAAGAAAATTCTACAATCGGTTGGATATTCTTTGCTTCCTTTTGTGATTAACGTTCTTTGTCGTACTGTTAGAATCAAAATTGTTAATGAAAATGTTATTAACGATTTAAGCGAAAAGAACCGAAAGTTTGTCGCTGCTTTTTGGCACGGTAAAATGTTAATACCCTGGTACTATTTCGGTAAACATAATTTTTCAGCGCTGGTTAGTACAAGCAAGGACGGTGAAATTCTTACCCGAGTATTGGAGCGATGGAATTACAAAGTAGTGCGGGGATCAAGTCATATTGGCGGTAAGCAAGCTTTGGAATTAATGCGGGAAATGATAGCGAATGGATTTTCGGTTGCCATTACACCCGACGGACCTACAGGTCCGCCTCATCAAATGAAAGCCGGCGCGGTTGTTCTTGCGAAAAAAACGAATGTTCCGCTTTTGTTGGCAGCGGTTTGTTATCGAAAGAAAATGGTTTTTAACAGTTGGGATAATTTTGAATTACCACTTCCGTTCTCAAAAGTTTTTGTGATGATTTCGGAACCTATTTTCGTAAAGAGTAATCTAACCTTTGATGAAACAAATGTATTATTAAAGCAAGCGGAAAAACAATTGATTAATTTACAAAAAGAAGTTGATGTAAAATGCTGAAGTTACTGAGAGTATTGCTCATACCGTTTTCTTATCTGTTTTACTTAATTGTTACGGTAAGAAACTTTCTTTTTGATTCCGGAATTCTTAAAGGTAAAGATGTTTCCGCAAAGGTGATTTCAGTCGGTAATATTACTTTAGGCGGAACCGGAAAAACTCCGACCGTTATATATCTTGTCGGGCTTCTGAAAAAACTCGGTCATTCCCCCGCGATACTCAGCCGTGGATACGGAAGAAAATCAAAAGGGTACAAATTAGTTTTTGACGGAGTGCAGTTTTTCTGTGACGCCGATACTTGCGGTGATGAGATAATCATGGAAGCGCAGAATTGCCAAGTGCCTTCTGCGGTTGCTGAAAACAGAGTTGAAGGAGCTGAAAAATTAATTGAATCGGAAGATATAGAGAGTATCGTTTTGGATGATGCTTTTCAGCACCGCTGGATTAATCGAGATGCAGATATTATATTAATTGACCAAGACTTTTTAGTCCGCTCAAAATATTTGGACAGACTTACACTCCCTTCAGGATTTTTACGGGAAAGTTTTTCATCGGTTAAAAGAGCTGATATTATTTTAATTAACCGCAAGTTTAATAGTAAAGTCAAACTGCCGGAAAAATTTAATTATCTCCAGACTGAGAAAAATGTATTTTTCGCCAGTTATGAAGTTGATGGCTTTTATGATGTAAAGGATTACAAATATTATTCCGTGGATGAGTTTTTAGGACAGAAGAGTTTGGTAGTATCCGGGATTGCAAAACATGATTCTTTTTTAAATACGCTTAAAGGTTTAAATATTGATGTTACAAATAACTTGATTTTCAGAGATCATAAAAACTATGAAGAAAAAGATATTAAAAAAATCAGAAAACAATTTTATGAAACAAATGCATATTCGGTTTTAACCACCGAGAAAGATGCGGTTAAATTGTTTCACTACGCAAAAGAGTTGGATGATATAGACATATACTTTATCAGAATTAAACTTGTTATCGAAAATGAGAACGAGTTTGAAAAAATTTTACAATCAATAATCTAATAAATATGGAGGTCAGATAATGGCTACTAAAAAAGCAACAAAGACAAGCAGTAAAGGGAAAAAGAGCAAAGCTCCCAAGTACGTTTACTTGTTCGGCAACAAGAAAGCCGAAGGTAAAGCTTCAATGAAAAATCTTCTCGGCGGTAAAGGCGCTAATCTTGCCGAGATGAATAGAATCGGAGTTCCTGTCCCTCCCGGATTTACAATTACGACTGAAGTTTGTAATAAATATTATGAAATGGGCAATGCCAATACTCAGAAAATGATAGAACCCGAAGTAGTTAAAGGAATTGCACACGTAGAAAAAATAATGAAGATGAAATTCGGGGATAAAGAGAATCCTCTTCTTGTTTCCGTTCGTTCAGGCGCAAGAGCTTCGATGCCGGGAATGATGGACACGGTACTGAACCTCGGATTAAACGATAAAGTTGTTATAGGATTGGCAAAGAAAACTAATAATGAAAGATTTGCGTGGGATTCTTATCGCCGATTTATACAAATGTACGGCGATGTCGTAATGGGAATGAAACCGGAAAACAAAGAAGATCATGACCCGTTTGAAGAAATAATCGAGGAGCTGAAAGAGAAAAGAGGAATCACACTCGATACTGATTTTACAGTTGATGATTTAAAAGAAATGGTAGTTCGTTTTAAAGCGATAATTAAAAAGAAAACAAAAAAATCGTTCCCGACCGATCCTTGGAAACAGATGTGGGGCGCAATACTTGCCGTATTCGATAGTTGGAATAATGATCGTGCAATACTTTATCGTAAAATGAATAATATCCCCGGCGAATGGGGAACGGCAGTTAACGTTCAGGCAATGGTATTCGGAAATATGGGCGACGACTCCGCTACCGGCGTTGCATTTACGCGTGATGCGGCAACAGGCGAAAACATTTTTAACGGCGAATATCTTGTAAACGCACAAGGCGAAGACGTTGTTGCCGGAATTCGTACCCCTCAGCAAATTACTCTAATCGGTTCAAGACGTTGGGCAAAGGCTCAGAATATTTCCGAAAAAGTTAGAAGGGAACAATATCCTTCACTCGAAGAAACAATGCCTGAAGTTTATAAAGAACTTGATACAGTTCAGGACAAACTTGAAAAGCATTACAAAGACATGCAGGATATGGAATTTACAATCCAGAATGGTAAACTTTGGCTGCTTCAAACACGTAATGGAAAACGTACCGGCGCTGCAATGGTGAAAATTGCCGTTGATATGCTTAAAGAGAAATTAATAGATGCAGACACGGCATTGATGAGAGTTGAACCGGAAAAATTGGACGAACTCCTTCATCCCGTATTTGATGAAAATGATCTTAAAAAGGCAACCGTAATTACTAAAGGGCTACCCGCATCACCGGGTGCTGCTACAGGTAGAATTGTATTTCACGCCGAAGATGCCGAAGATTGGGCAAACAGAGGTGAGACTGTTGTTCTCGTAAGATTAGAAACTTCACCTGAAGATCTTAAGGGAATGAATGCTGCCGAAGGTATTTTAACCGCACGCGGCGGAATGACATCTCACGCTGCCGTTGTTGCTCGAGGAATGGGCAAATGTGCCGTAACAGGCGCCGGCGCTTTGAAAATTGATTACAAAAAGAAAACCGCCACTGTTGACGGTAAAGTTTACAAGGAAGGTGATTGGATTTCGTTAAACGGATCAACCGGACTTGTTTATGAAGGAAAAATTAAAAATACCGAAGCTAAATTAAGCGGCGACTTCGCCAAGCTTATGTCGCTTGCCGATAAACGCGCAACAATGAAAGTTCGTACAAACGCCGATACACCCCACGATTCTAAAGT
This sequence comes from uncultured Melioribacter sp., assembly GCA_964570865.1. Taxonomy (GTDB): domain Bacteria; phylum Bacteroidota; class Ignavibacteria; order Ignavibacteriales; family Melioribacteraceae; genus WGAL01. The sequence continues at coordinate 4,247 of CAZMZM010000024.1, read as the reverse complement.
TGCACGCGAATTTGGTGCAAAGGGAATCGGACTTTGCCGTACGGAACATATGTTTTTCGGCGGAGACAAAATACTTGCCGTACGCGAAATGATTCTTGCCGATGATGAAGCCGGAAGAAGAGAAGCTCTTAAAAAATTACTTCCAATTCAGAGAAAAGACTTTGAAGGAATTTTCAGGGAAATGAAAGGATTACCGGTAACAATCCGTTTACTGGATCCTCCGCTGCACGAATTTTTGCCGAAAGAGAATGCCGAGCAAAAAGAGATGGCTGAAATCATTGGAGTTCCCGTTTCAAAAATTAAACATAAAGTTGAAGAACTTTCCGAAGTTAACCCAATGTTAGGACATCGCGGATGCCGTTTAGGTACTACTTATCCTGAAATTACCGAAATGCAGACGCAGGCTATTATTGAAGCGGCATTAAACATGACTAAGAAAGGAATTAAAGTTCTTCCTGAAATTATGGTACCGCTTGTATCTACCAAAAAGGAATTTGATTTACAGAAGAAAATAATTATTAGAACTGCTGAAGAAGTGTTCAAAAGACGTAAAAAGAAAATTCGTTATTTGGTCGGAACGATGATTGAGACACCACGAGCCGCTTTAACTGCTGGTTCAATTGCTGAAGCTGCAGAATTCTTTAGCTTTGGAACTAACGATCTTACTCAGATGAGTTTCGGATTTTCACGCGACGATATCGGATCCTTTTTGCCTGAGTATTTAGACAAACATATTCTTGAAGTTGATCCCTTCCAAGTGCTTGATCAAGAAGGTGTGGGACAATTAGTTAAAATGGCTGTTAAAAACGGAAAAGCTACTCGCCCTGATATTAAAGTTGGTATTTGCGGTGAGCATGGCGGCGAACCTTCTTCTGTGGAATTTTGTCATAGAATCGGTTTGAACTACGTCAGTTGTTCGCCATACAGAGTGCCGATTGCACGCTTGGCGGCAGCAAGAGCAGCAATTCAAGATACGATGAAATAATAGAGAAAAATAGACTCGGAGCGGGAACTTTTACCCGCTCCGATTTTTCTTGATGAAAAGAAAAGATAGGAGAATAAATGAAATTATCGGATTTTAAGTACAACTTGCCCAAAACGGCTATTGCAAAATTTCCGCTTGAGCAAAGAGATCAATCCAGATTGATGGTACTGAACAGAGCTACAAAGGAGATAGAAGAGAAGAAATTTTCTGATGTTATTGATTATATGTCCCGTGGCGATGTTCTTGTTGTAAATGAATCGCGGGTTATTCAAGCGCGTTTATTTGGCACCAAGGAAAGAACTAACGCAAAAATTGAAGTTTTTGTTTTGCGTGAGCTTAATAAAAAAGATAACATCTGGGATGTTATTGTTGACCCGGCAAGAAAGGTGAGAATTGGTAACAGAATCTATTTTACAGACAAAATTTGGTGCGAAGTTATCGATAATACAACTTCACGTGGTCGCACGGTTCGCTTTAACGAAGAAGCCGGCGATATTTTTAAAGCAATCGAAAATATCGGGCAAACTCCGCTTCCTCCTTACATTAAAAGAGAAGCTGTGCCGGAAGACAAAGTTCATTATCAGACTGTTTATGCAAGTCAGGACGGCTCGGTTGCAGCTCCGACTGCCGGTCTTCATTTTACGAAAGAATTACTTTCTAAGATTAAGAAAAAGGGAATTAAAGTAGTTCCCGTTTTATTGCATATCGGACTTGGCACATTTAGACCTGTTGAGGTTGAAGATTTAACTAAACACAGAATGGATTCCGAGTTTTTTGAAATTCCGGAACATACTGCGGAAGTTGTAACCGAAGCGTTAAAGAAAAAGAAAAATGTTTTCGCAGTTGGTACAAGCGCAACACGAGCATTGGAAAGCAGTACGACAGCCGAAGGATTTCTGAAACCTAATTCCGGTTGGACGGATAAATTTATTTTTCCTCCTTACGAATTTAAGGTTGTTAAAAAGCTCATTACAAACTTTCACCAGCCTGAATCCACTTTGATTATGTTGGTTGCCGCATTTGCCGGTTATGACTACACGATGAAAGCTTATAAAAAAGCATTGAAGGAAAAATACAGATTTCTCAGTTATGGCGATGCAATGCTGATATTATAATGAAAAGATTTGCAGTTATACCGGCCGGCGGGAACGGCACGAGATTGGGCGGAAATATTCCGAAGCAATTTCTGAAGATAAACTCCAAAGAGATTATTGCCTACACTCTGGAGGTTTTTGATAACTGCGAATTGATTGATGAAATAGCGGTTGCTGTTTCATCCGAATACTTTCAAACAATGGAAAAAATTATTACGAAGTATTCTTTCAAGAAAAAAATTATGATTGCCGAAGGCGGAAAAGAGAGACAAGATTCTGTCTTTTCCGCTGTTTCGGTTCTTAATCCCAACCCCGAAGATATAATATGTGTTCATGATGCGGCACGCCCGCTTTTATCTAATGAGATTTTAAAAAAAGCTATTGAAGCAGCTGAAACAAACGGGTGCTCAGTTGTAGCAATCAAAGCAAGAGATACACTGTTAAATGCAAAAGAGGGCGTAGTTACGGATTACGTGAACCGTGATAATATTTTTTATGTTCAAACACCGCAAATATTTAGGTTTTCTCTGTTTTCCCACGCAATTAATAAAGCAAAAGAGGATAATTTTTTAGGAACAGACGAATCTATGTTGTTGTTTAGAGCAGGAGAAAAGGTAAAAATTGTTGATGGTGATATTTCTAATTTTAAGATTACAACTAAAAACGATTTGGTAATTGCTGAAAAACTATTAAAGTAAATTTGTGTAAATACGATAATATTAATATATTAAATTTGAAATTCAACTGAGGTTTTTATGATTAATTTGTTGTTTGTTATTGTTATCTCTTATTTGATAGGCTCAATTCCTACCAGCATTATTGTTACACAATTGGTCAAAGGTGTAGATATTCGTGACCACGGGAGCGGCAATGCCGGGGGTACAAATACTATCAGAGTCCTTGGTTGGAAGTACGGACTTGGGGTTATTATTTTTGATGCATTAAAGGGTGCTGTTGCAGTAATTTTTGTGGCTCGTTTATTCTACGGTAATTTCCCCGTTGTAAATCATACGCCATTTGATGATTTCACTCTTGTTCAAATTCTTGCCGGAATGGCAGCTGTGTTCGGACATATTTGGACAGTTTTTGCCGGCTTTAAAGGTGGTAAGGGAATTGCCACGGCATTGGGATTTATGCTTGTTCTGGTAACAACAGATATGTTATTAGCGCTTGTTGTTTTCGGTATTGTTGTTTATTCAACCCGTTATGTTTCACTCGGCTCTATCTCTGCAGCAGTTTCGTTACCGATAATAATATTTATCCGTGAAAATGTTTTTGGCGTTAATATCCACGGTTACGGAACAATATTGCCCTTTGTGGTATTGATTGCATCATTGCTGATTTTTAAGCATAAAAAAAATATTATCCGAATTCTTAACGGAGAAGAAAGTAGAATTTCATTTAATAAAAAAGAAAAATAACTATGAATATTTCAGTATTGGGTGCAGGTAGTTGGGGAACAACTCTTGCAATAGTATTAGATAACAACGGGCATAATACAACTTTGTGGGAGTACAAAAAATCGTACGCTAAAAAATTACTTAAAACACGTGTAAACCAGATTTACCTTCCGAATGTTAAATTATCCAAAACAATAAATATTACTCACGATTTGGAAGATGCCGTTCAAAATAAGCAGATGATTGTGATTGCAGTACCAACTCAATTTATCAGAAGTGTTCTGAAAAAGATGACTAAAGTTAATCTTGAAAATACAATCTTGGTCAGTGTTTCAAAGGGAATTGAAGTAGGGACATTGTTAACGGTTTCCGGAATTATTAAGGATGTGTTGAAGCAAGTTAAAACAAAAAATATTGGCGTCCTTTCCGGTCCGAGTCACGCTGAGGAAGTTAGCCGCAAAATTCCTACTGCAGTTGTATCTGCCGCTGATAACATCAACACGGCGGAATTAATCCAAGCCGCTTTTACAAATTCTTACTTTCGGGTTTATGCTTCGGAAGATTTGATTGGCGTTGAACTTGGCGGAGCTTTTAAAAATGTAATCGCAATCGGAGCCGGTATTATTGACGGAGCTAATTTTGGAGATAATACAAAAGCTGCAATTATGACAAGGGCAATTGTGGAAATCAGCAGACTTGGAATTGCTATGGGAGCTAAACGTGAAACTTTTGCAGGTCTTTCCGGAATGGGAGATTTAATAGTTACCT
>CAZMZM010000023.1:0-31647 GCA_964570865.1 uncultured Melioribacter sp. | reverse complement strand
GTTCATTCCTTGTACGGTTTGCTCAACAACTTTTTTCCCTTCATGTGCCAATTCGCCGGAGCTTTGCACAGCTTTTGCCGCCATATTGGTATGGTTGTTAGTTTCAACAATGGTAGAAGTCATCTCTTCCATCGCAGTAGCAATTTCGGCTGTTTGTGAGCTTTGTTCTTGTGAACCGGCTGCCATCTCTTCGGCGCTTGATGAAATTTGTGTACTTGCGCTTGCCGTTGCCTGCACAGCCTCAGTTATATTAATAATTAATTCTTTAATTTTTCTTACTGTCTTATTAAAACCGGCAAACAATTTACCTATTACATCATTTGCATTATCAGTAGCAATTTCAACGTTCAAATCGCCTTCCGCAAATTTATCTAATGATTCAATCATTATATTAACACTTTCAGATAAATAATTTTGATAATCTTCCATCTCTTTTTGAATTTGTTCACTCTTTTGCAGTGCTTCTTGAGCAACAGACTCTTTTTCCTTAACTTCATTCATTTTTTCATGTATATTATCTACCATAATGTTAAACTGTTCGGCTAATTGTCCAACTTCTGCTCCACTATTTATTTTAACTCGAACATCTTCCCCGTTAGCAATCCTTTGAGCAACTTCATTAATTTTTTTGATAGATTTTGAAATTCTTTTCGCCATATAATACGAGAAAAGAAGAGCAAACAATAACATCAACAGCATTGAAGAACCGATATTTGACATAATATTCGATAAAACAACGTTAACATCATCCAAATAAATTCCGCTTCCAACTACCCAATTCCACCCCGGGATTAGTTTTACAAAAGAAACTTTAGGAACAGGTTTCTCGAATCCCGGCTTTGGCCAAACGTAGTGAACATACCCCTGACCATGCTCTCTACAAACATCTACCATATTTTTAAATAATTGATTACCTTCTTTATCTTTATAGTTCATCATATTTTTACCATCTAATTGAGGCTTAATAGGATGCATAACTATAACGGCATTCATATCATTAATCCAAAAATAATTTTTCCCCTGGTAACGCAACCATTTAATATTATTAAGGGCTTGTTGTTTGGCAACAGAATCTGTCAATTCACCTTTATCAGCTAAATTTTTGTAGTTCTCAATAATTGAGGCGGCAACGTCAACAGTATTTTTTAATCCGAACTTTCGTTCATTAAAAACCGACCTATTAATCCGTGGAATTGCTAAAAAATAAAAATTTATCCCAACAAGAATAAAGGTTACAATTGTGATAGAAAATATTTTATAGAAAATGGACCAATTTTTAAATGCGAACTTATTCATAACTCTCTCCAGATATAATAATAATTCCGATAATTATTTGGGGATATTATCGGAAGACGCGAAAATTAGTTTAATTTTTTTTAAATTATTTAAAAAAATAACGAGTATGCAGAAATAATTTTAGACAATTAAATATTCAGCAATTATTTGAGGATATTTCTGCATCCAATTTATTTCTAAAATTAAGTTTTAAATTTACTTTCAACAGACTTTCTGATTGAAAATTTCAGAACATATAACTTACCGAGAATCTATTCCATAAATGTCTTTTACCTGAAGCAAACTCAGGAGAAAGATAGTAAAGGTTAACATCAAACGCCCACTTATTAAGGCGATATTTAATTCCGGATGATATTTTGAGAAGAAAAACTGTGGGATTTGGAATTGTATATGGCGCTGATTTTCCCCAAGGCAATCCTTGTAAATTAGCATCATATAATTTAGAAATAATTTTAACTCCGAAATCGAATAGAAAACTATTTTGAGCGTCATTAAAATAAAATGGCAGATTATAATAATCCTTAGCGGATAGAGCTACAAGATGAATCCCAAAACCACATTCCGTTTTAGGAAATCCCAAAGAAAAATCACCTTCTCCATTAATTAATAATGATTTCCAAGCGGCAATTTGTTTCTCAAACGACATTCCGGTTTGCAGCAAAACTCCGTCCGGGATTTGAAATTCCCATCCGGGAACGTCGGAAGAATGCGGCAAAAGAGAATGAATTCCGTTTTGAACTTCTTTCCCCAAAGCGCTTGGTCCGATTATTCCGGCGCTGATAAACGATTTAGCAATAAATTTTCGGGATTTCGAATAATAAAACTCATTGTAACATAAAATCAAATTTGCAGAAAACGGTCTGTCCCCTTCGGAGATTTTATCTTGGGAAAAATTTTCGGGTGTGTAGATTTCTTGCTTGAGACTAAGTGAATAATAATTATATAAATCTGCTCCGGCAAAAATCTTATGATAAATTAAACCGGGATTTGGGAGTTTATTAAGTAACGAAAAAAGAAAACCGTTTGTGTAATATCTATCGGTTTTTAGTAATGCATCATTATCAAAAGAAAAAGTAAATACCGAATAGTTCGTTCCTCCGGTTTCCGGTAAACTTTGAGAATAAAGACTTTCTGCATTTCCGAAGAATGGAATCATTAAAAATAATAATACAAAAAAAGTAATTACATTAATCCTCATGAAAAAATCCGAAGGTTATAACCCGACACAAGTAATTACATTACTATCAGGGTCGAATAATGAAAATTGCATATTATCGTTTTCGTCAATATGCATTCTCTCCTTAAATTTTACATGCAATGCAATCATCTTACCGAAAAGATGCGAGATTTTTTCAGTCCTGAAAATAAGCTCCTTCGGAATATGAGATTCAGCGCTGTCAATCTTAATCAAAACCGCATCATATCCGATTGAGATTAAATCATCACGCCTATCGGCAACGTCATAAAAATTAAAACGGGTTTTATAAAAGCTCTCAAGTTTAGTAGGTTGTAAGGAATGGAGCATATAGATTGCTCCGACAAAACTAAAATCATCATGTTTATCTGATTTGGTTTCTTGAATAATATTAAATAACTCAACGGCAAGAAAAAGAAACATTAGAACGATAAAGGTAAATGTCGCTCTTTTTTTATTCGACATCTTAGGCATTAAATCATCTCGCTTAATAATTCTTTACGAGGCTGTGCAATTACAACTTTGTTAACCAATAATCCTTTTCGCGAGATTAAATCTGCGCCGCTTTCCACCGCACTTGTAACCGCCGCAACTTCGCCTGTAATTGTGCAAAATGCTTTTCCGCCGAGCGCCATCGCCAAACGGATTTCAATTAAACGAACGTTCGCTGCTTTTACTGCGGCATCCGCTCCTTCAATAAGAGACGCAACAGAAAACGATTCCAAAATACCGAGTGCTTCTAATTCCCCGTGTTCGGAGTGCCCTGAAAGCGCAGGGAAAATATCGGGATGAACATTCGGGATTACAAATGTGTCAATTATCGAATAATCCAACTGTGTTTCAACAGCATCAACTGCCGACTGGACTTCGGCTACATCCCCGCCGACCATTACCATATATTTACCCGAGCAAATTGTACGAGACAACACTAATTCCACTTCCGAAGTTTTTAACATCATATCGGCAGCCTGCATTCCTGATGCAACACTCGAGAGTTCAACCAAACCTAATGAGTTCATTTCCATTTTATACCTAAACTTTTGTTATTCTTATAAATTCATCTGAAACATGGGAAACTTTTCCGCTAATAGATGCATGCACCGGAGCACCTAATTTCCCGTCATCGATTTTCCCGATTAAGTCCCCTTTTTTTACTTCGTTTCCAATATCAACAACCGGAACGGCAGGAGCGCCGACATGTTGTTTGAGCAATATCTTTACGCTGTCAGGTTCCGGAAATCCTTTAACAAAAGGGGTTGGAACGTTATACTTTGTAACATTAAGTTTTTTCATCAATTGATTGACGGGTACTTTTCGTCCGTCTTTTATCGGATGAATTTTCACTTCCTTCTTCTGCTCATGTTTCCGGTTTTGTTCGCGAAGATACGTTTGACCTTGATTACAAGCTTCTCTCGGGTAAAGTTCTTCGGGGCATGAATAAAGAGTGCATAATCCGCACGAACTACAGAGATCGGCATACTCATTCCAAACAGCGTAACCGGTTTTGGTAAACTCCAATGAGCGCATTACTTTGTGCGGTTGCACATCATACCCCATTAAATAGCGGGGACAAAATTCGGTGCAGTACGAACATTGGTCGCAAGCCGATTTCCCGATTCTGTTCATATCTGCAACGGGTCTATCCATTCTCGTTACAAGATGATGTTCTTTCGGTAATATTATCAGCGCACCGATAGTTTTTGTTACAACCTCGGAAATATTATCTGTTAATGAGCCCATCATTAATCCGCCGACAAAAATTCCGAAATCACTAACAGTTGTGCCTCCTGCAAATTTAATCGCTTCCTCAAATGTTGTTCCGATCGGGACAAAAAATGTAGAAGGGTTTTTAACGGCTCCGGTTACACAAATAAATTTTTCAGTAACAGGAACTCCTTCATCGGCAAGTGAAACATTATAGAGCGACTCCACATTGTTAACGACACACCCGACATCAAGCGGTATGCCGTGCGGCGGAATTAATCTGCCCGTTGCATTATATACAAGTTCGTACTCATCCCCGGCAGGATAATAATCTTGCAGATGAACGACCTCAAGATTTTTCCCTTCAAGGTATTTCTCAACCTCTTCGATTGCAAGAAAGTTTTTATCTTTTATTCCGATATATCCACGTTTTGCGCCGGTAGCATTTGCCATTAATTCCATGCCGTGAACTACACGCTCCGGAAAATTTCTTGTAATCTCAAAATCCTTGTGAAGCAGCGGCTCGCACTCGGCACCGTTTGCAATTACATAATCAACTTTTGATTTGGATTTAACATGAGTCGGAAATCCGGCTCCACCGGCGCCGACAACTCCGGCGTTAAAAATTTTATCACTTATTTCCATCGGTCTCTTTTCTTTTAATTATCACTAATGTAGTATCGTCTTGATATTTACTATTCAAAGTTGCAAATTTTTGAACTTCTTCCAAAATGGAAATTGCCATCATTTTAGGCGGTAATGCCGAATATTGTTTTATCAATCTCTTAAAACGGGCTTCGCCAAAAAATTGATATTTTTCATTTGCCGCTTCAACAATTCCATCAGAGTATATTACGAGTATATCTCCGGGATTAAAATAAACGGAATCCGTTTCGTATTTGGAATTGGGTGCAGGACCTAACAAAGGGCCGGTTGAACTAAGTTCAATAATCCTGTTTCGCTTTTTCAACATGTAGGGAGGGTTGTGTCCGGCGTTTGCATAAAGGAATAATCCTTTCGTATCCTCGGATATTTCACCGTAAAATAACGATGTGAATCTATCGTCACTAAAAATCTGATTAATTAAATGGTTTAGTCGGCTCATCAAAGCCGAGATTTTAATCTGAAAATACGAAGCCATTCTGATAGCTCCGGAGATATACATTGCTTCGGCGGCAGCATCCAGACCTTTTGAGGCGGCATCACCAACTGCAATACCCAAGCGGTTTTCCCCCTCTCCGATTTTCAGATAATCAAAAAAATCTCCGCCTAATGTTTTTGCCGGAATCGTAATTCCGTAAATACAATAATCATGAAAATAATATTCATGTTCAGGAAGTAAACTTTTTTGCAGTTTTTGAGCTTTGTCCAAATCATGTAGCAAAGTATCTGTAGTTGCGGATAGTTCCCGTTCCTTTAATTTTGAAGTAAGAAGAGTTGAGACGATATTAAGTATTGAAAGGAAATCGTTGTTTACGTTATCAGTGCTTAAAGCAAGTAAATATTCGTAATAATTTTTATCTCCGATTTTAATTTTTCCTCCGAAACCTGAAGCTGAATATTGGAAGATACCTTTACTCAATAGTTCGCGATTTACCTCTGTAGAGGTTATTGTTCTCTCTTGCTCTATTCTATTAAACAGTTCCTCGTTCCCATTAAGAGAAAGTGAGAAATCTTTCTTTATCCTTTTAACTTTTCCGGTTTGGTATAAAATTCTATATGATTTTTCCTTAGAAGATAAATGCCAAACTCTCCCTCCGGAAATTTTAACCTTATCATCCTTAACAAGTTCTCCGATTACGTTTTTAAATAACTCCTTTTCATCTTTGTACTTCAAAGATGCAATTCGCTGTAATGTTTTATATATTCTTTTTTGCACAATTTACTCCGAGTAAAAATTAATTACTTCAATTATTGCTTTTTTACAAACTTCATTAAATCCATCCGCAGAAAGGGATTTCATAATGCTGTTAAAGGAAGGTCTGTAAACTCCTTCGGCAACATAGCCTCCCCCTTCAAAAACTCCGGTTTGACCGCGATAAATCGAGTCGGGCGGTGTCGGAACGGGCGTACCCTGTTTCAACATACTTTTCCATTTTTTGCCAAAATCTACAAGAGTGGTAATATTTTTTTCCCAAGGTTCAACGCTAAGGTCGTAATAATTTTCGTAAGAAACATCAGAAGTATAATACTCATCGGCCAGCCCTGCAAGTCCGTGTCCGAACTCATGAACAAGAACAAGCTCGGCTTTCGGATTTCCGCTCGCTACGGTAGAGTAAAAATTATAAATAGCTCCTCCGCCATATTTTGACGAGTTTACAAGGACAAAAATTCTGTCGTACGGTACGGCGGCTGCAACACCGGCAAGTTTAAAATAATCTTTTATCATCAGATAACGTTCGCTGTCAAAAGTATAAAAACTTCCATCTAATAAAGTATTTTTGAAAATACCTTTCCCCGGAATATCAACCCCGCTCTCCTTACTGAAACGATTAATCCCCCAAATGTTTATCTTGTTTTTCATCTCCGAAAACGGCGAATAACTCAAAAGGAACTTAGCGAATCTCTTACAATCCTTATGATATTTCTCAGTATCTTCTTTCGAGTAGCCTTCGGGCAAAAATAAAATATCCAACTTATTTTTATAATTACCGGAATAGCTGATTTTAAAAACTCCGGTCGTATCAATTTTTTCTTTATGAATAAAATAATTTGAAGGATCAATAATCAATGAAAAAAGATTTTCAAACTCGTTGCTTTTATCCCTTTTTTTAATCACAAGCTTAACGGAGTCCTTCGGGAAAGGGATGCGAAGAGAAAAATTTAGTGAGCGTTTACTTTTTTTTGCCTCTTCTGTTGTCTGCCATTCTTGGAAAAGGGTGGAAAATCCTTCGGAAAAAATCAACTGACTATTCTTAGTTGAATAAAGATAGGCGTAATAATATCCGAGATTTAAAGTATCCAGCAAATTTGCTCGTGAACCGCTGTAGTAGGGTGTTTCAATCATCGACGAAAGATAAATATTTTCAGTTTCCGAATCTCCCGCTTCAATCAGATTAATTTGAAGCGTTTTATCGAGAAAATAGTTATGAAAATTTGATTGTGCTAAAAGTGAAACTGAGATTAAAAGGGAAAATAAAATAACTCTCATTTTTTCTCCTAAAATATTTTTCTTGAACCGGGTTTTACAAGTGGAATTCCACTTTTACATAACGGGCATTCATCAGGTTCGTAAACATCCGCATTTAACTGCAAAACGCTTTTCAGCGGATAACCGAAATCAATCTTCCCTCCGCTTCTATCAACTATAACGGCAACACCAATAACCTCCCCGTTATTTTCTTTAACAATATCAATGACTTCCCTTACCGAGCCACCTGTAGTAATTACATCTTCACAGATTAAAAATTTTTCTCCCGAATTAATCTTAAAATTTCTTCGAAGCTTCATCTCCTTATTTTCACGTTCGGTAAAAATAAATCTTTTCCCTAAAAGTCTGGAGGTTTCCTGACCTACGATAATTCCACCCATGGCAGGGGCAATTACAGCATCTATTTCAAAATTCATGAATCCATCGGCAAGTTCCGAACAAATTTTCGTAGTTATTTCCGGATGTTGCAACGCCTGAGCACACTGAAAATATTGATTACTATGCTTTCCTGAAGTTAATAAAAAATGCCCTTTTAAAAGGGCATCGGAATTTATAAAAAGATCAATAATTTCTTTATTTGTCATTAATTATATCCTTTCCAAACGATCGGCTAATCTAATATCTTTTTCGGTAACACCATTTTCGTCATGTGTAGTAGTTGTTACTTTTACCTTATTATACGAGTGGATAAAAATATCAGGATGATGATTTAATTTTTCAGCTTCAACACCAAGCTTAACTACAAAACTGAGTGCATTGTAAAAATCAACAAACTGGTACTCCTTTTCCAAGCATTCCCCTTTCAATTCCCATCCGTCTAAATCTTTTATTTGCTCCTCAATGATGTTCCGATCTAGTAATGCCATGTTGTTCCCTTTTGCTTAAAGTTAATTGGTAGAATTTAGTTCTTTTTTTTCAGATTCACTGATTTTGTCTTTTTTTTCTCTAATCCGTTTTACAAATTTAGTAAAAATTATTTTATTGGAGTTCTTTCTATTTTTAGCAACAATGGTATCTCCTTCATCGAATGTGTTCATCAGAAGCTCTTCGGCCAAAGGATCTTCCAAGTATTTTTGAACTGCTCTTCTCAAAGGTCTGGCTCCGTATTTAGGATCGAAACCTATTTCAACCAAAAAGTTGACGGCACTCTTTGAGAGTTTGAACTTTAGATTTTTTTCTTTTAAGTTTTGTACCAAGTCGTTTGTCTCAAGATTAATTAACTGCTTAATATCATCTTTCTCAAGATTTCTGAATACAATTATATCATCAATTCTGTTTAAAAACTCAGGATTGAACATATCTTTCATCGCATCTTGTACTGTGTTTTTAAGATGTTCGTACCTATCGTTTGCGCTATTTTCGTTAAAGCCGAAACCTCCGGTCCCTTTAAGATTACGCGTCCCGACATTGGAAGTCATTATTATTATCGTATTCTTAAAATCAACTTTACGTCCCAGCGAATCGGTAACCGTGCCATCATCCAGAATCTGCAACAAAAGATTAAATACATCCGAATGAGCCTTTTCAATTTCATCAAATAACACAACCGAATATGGTTTGCGTCTAACTCTCTCGGTAAGCTGACCGCCTTCTTCATAGCCGACATATCCGGGAGGCGCTCCGACAAGACGTGAGACGGCAAACTTCTCCATATATTCCGACATATCAATTCGTATCAACGCATCATCCGAATCGAACAAATATCTCGCTAAAACTTTAGCCATCTCTGTTTTCCCGACTCCGGTAGGTCCGAGAAAGATAAATGAGCCAATCGGTTTCTTCGGATTTTTTAATCCGGCACGCGCTCGGCGAATAGCTTTAGTTAAAGTTATTACCGCTTTATCCTGCCCGATAATAAACTGCTTGAGAGCGTCTTCCATTTTTAACAACTTTTCCGATTCGGCTTGCACAACTCTTGTTACCGGAATTCCGGTCATCATGGCAACTACTTCGCCAATATCTTCTTCGGTAACATCAAACTCAAGTTTATCGGCTTCTATCTCCCAATTATTACGGGCAATTTCAAGTTTATTGAGCAACGATCTTTCTTCGTCCCGCAATCTCGCAGCTTCTTCAAAATCTTGATCTTTTACTACTTTCTTTTTCTTTTCGCGAACAGTTTCAATTGCCGCTTCCAAATCTATTATTTCCTTCGGAACATCGTAATTACCCATGTAAACTCTTGAACCCGCTTCATCCAAAACATCAATTGCTTTATCAGGAAAATAACGATCGGTAATGTATCTGTCACTCAACCTAACAGCGGCAATTAAAGCTTCGTCGGAATATTTGACATGGTGATGTTCTTCATACTTAAATTTAATATTTCTTAAAATTTCAATTGTCTCTTCAACATTAGGAGGCTCGACCATCACTTTCTGAAATCGTCTGTCCAAAGCGCCATCTGTTTCAACAAACTTGCGGTATTCGTCCAAAGTAGTAGCTCCAATACATTGAATGTCGCCACGCGCCAAAGCAGGCTTAAACATATTGGATGCGTCAAGAGAGCCTGAAGCCCCGCCGGCACCGACAATGGTGTGAAGTTCGTCAATAAACAAAATAATGTCATCCGCCTTTTCTAGTTCATTCATTAACGCTTTCATTCTCTCTTCAAACTGACCACGGTATTTTGTTCCGGCAACCAAGCCGGCTAAATCCAAAGTAACAACACGTTTGTTCATCAAAATTCTGGGTACTTCTTTTTTGAAGATGCGAAGTGCCAAGCCTTCCGCAATAGCAGTTTTACCGACACCAGGCTCTCCGATTAAAACTGGATTATTTTTTTTACGACGACTTAGTATTTGAGTAACTCTCTCGATTTCGCGGCTGCGCCCGATTACCGGATCCAGTTTTGATTCTGCGGCAAGCTTTGTCAAATCATGCCCGAAATTATCTAAAACCGGAGTTTTAGATTTCTCTTGTCTTTTCCCCGCAGGGCTTTGGGGTGGTGTAAACTCTTGTCCGGCAGCAAAACCGGAAGCGCCGTAGATTGCATTAAGCTCAGCTCGCACGGTTTCGTAAGTAACATTAAATTGTGCTAAAATGTTTGCTGCAACATTATCCATATCACGGACTATTCCGAGTAATAAATGCTCGGTTCCTATAACTTGCTTGCGGTAAACTTTTGATTCGATTTGAGTACGCTTCAAAACTTTTTCAGCTTGTTTTGTAAGAGGAACTTTACCGATAGTAATTGTTCCTCCCGATGACCGGATTGCGTCTTCAATTGTCCTCTTCAATTTTATTAGTTCAACTCCCAAATTTTTGAGAATTGTAATACCTACTCCCTCTCCTTCACGAATCATTCCGAGCAACAAATGCTCCGAACCAATAAAGTCGTGACCAAGACGAAAAGCTTCTTCTTTACTATATTTTATTACTTCCTGAACTCTTTCGGAAAAATTAAATTCCATATCTATTACCGTTTTATTTAATTATTAAATTTAACTAAAGTTAAATGTGTTTTCAAGTATAACTGAATTTACTTTAATACCAAACAAAAATATTTTTTGTTCCAAAATGATAAAAAAAAAGCCCATCCGAAGATGGGCTAAAAGTTAGTTTGCAAATTATCTAAGCTTAAACAAAATAGGCACCATTACTTGAACTTTAACCGGTTTACCTCTTTGTTTTCCCGGTTTAAAACGAGTTGCCATTACGGCTTTTACGGCTGCTTCATCGCAACCGGCGCCAATTCCTTTAACAACTTCCGCTTTACGAACTATACCGTTTTCATCAACATAAGCACGGACATAAACTCTGCCCTGTACACCGGCTCTTTTAGCAATTTCAGGATAAACAATTCGTTTCTGTATTCCCTGAATTCCGCCGATTGGTGTCGGCTGTTGTTCAACAGCTACAAAGAATACAGGTTCTTCTTCTTTCTTATCAACTTTTGGCGGAGGTGGCGGAGGAGGAACATCTGCTTGTTCGTTCAAATCGGTTTCTTCTATTTCAACATCGTCCAATACTTCGTCCGAAGGCGCTTCGATTGGAATCGGAGGCTTTGGAGGAGGAGGAGGAGCTGTTTCCTGTTTTGTATGTTCTACATCTTCAACTTGTACTAATTCTTGGGGACCTTCTTGCTTAACAACCTGTTTTTTCACTTCCGGAAAGAATTTAAAGGAAATAATCAAAACAGCAAGAGCAATTATCAAGCCTGTTTCCCACACTCGCTGATAATGCAGTCTCAGGTCATATTTCGGATTTTTAGGTAAAGCCACTATTTTCTCCTTTTAAACAAAAATTTAAAACAAAACTTAAGAAATACCTTTCCTTTTGTCAATTAAAAACTCTAATAATCTCTTAATAAAGTTAACAAATTTTTAGAGAAATAGTTCCGACAAAAGGAGAAGATGAAATTCTGTTATCCCATAACCTTAATAATCAGTCATTTATTACTATTTAATAACCGGAATTCCTTTCCCTGCATGAGCCGGAACTTCGTTTATCAATTATTTCAGTTAGACTTGTGAAAATTTCAACAGAAATTCCTTGATAAAACCATTCAGGTTTCCATCCATAACTCCCGAAGTGTCGGAGGTTTCATAACCCGTACGATGATCTTTAACCATATTGTAAGGATGAAAAACATAGGAACGTATCTGGCTTCCCCACTCGATTTTCATCTTTCCTTTTTCCACTTCGTCGTGCTCGGCTTCAGCTTTTTCTTTTTCAAGCTGATATAGCTTTGCTTTAAGCATTTTCATTGCATTGGTTTTATTCTGAAGTTGCGAACGCTCGTTCTGGCATGCTGCAACGACTCCAGAGGGAATATGAGTAATACGGACAGCTGTTTCAACCTTGTTTACATTCTGTCCGCCTTTACCGCCGGAACGGAAAGTATCGATTTTCAAATCAGCCGGATTAATATCAATCTCAATCGTGTCATCAACTTCGGGAATAACGAACACTGATGCGAACGATGTGTGACGGCGTTTATTTGAATCGAACGGAGAAATACGAACTAAACGATGAACACCATTTTCAGCTTTTAAGTATCCGTAAGCATGATCGCCTTCAACTTCAATCGATGCGCTTTTAACTCCGGCACCGTCACCTTCAAGCAAATCAATCAAAGTCATCTTATAATTATTTTGTTCGCCCCAGCGCAGATACATACGCATCAACATTTCAGCCCAGTCCTGTGCTTCGGTTCCACCGGCTCCGGCATGGATTGTCATAATGCAATTTTTATCGTCATCGTCGCCGCTTAGCATGCTTTTTAGTTCGGCGGAATCAATTCTTTTCTTCAGTTTATCCAGTTCGGCTTGTACGTCGTTTTCATACGCTTCATCGTCTTCCATCTGAGCAAGCTCAATAAATTCAAGCACTTCATTAGCAAGTTCATTTAGCTCGTTCCATTCGTCAACCCAAACTTCACGATTTTTTATCTGCTTATGAATTGCCTGTGCCTTACGCTGGTCGTTCCAAAACTCCGGAGATTCTGTTTTTTTACGAAGGTCGGCTATCTCTTCAATCTTTTTATCGATGTCAAAGATAACCTCGTAAATTATCTATTTTTTCTCTGTACTGTTTGGCAATTTTCATCTGTTCTTCGAACATAAAATCATCCTTCTCAAAAATTATTAGTCTTCTATTTCCAGTTCCATTCTTAACATTGCCGAAGCTATTGTCTTACCTTGAGCGTCATGCTTTAACGATACCGTTCCGCCGCCGCCAAGCGTATTATGCAGAATAAAATTAAGAGCGCGTAAATTAGGAAGTTCGTAACGTTCTACATCTCCCAAGCAAATACCTTCAAAATGTTTTTTTACACGTTCAACGGTTAATTCTCTTTTAATAATTTCATAACCTTTATCGTCATATGCAAGAACGCCGCAATTAGCCGCATCTCCTTTATCTCCGCTTCTGCCATGGGCAATATCTATTAATCTGATTTTCTTCATTTTATATCTCCATAATTTTTACTTCAGGTTCCACTAATGTTTTAGGTATTAATGCAGGCCAGTAAGCTACAACTTCGCTTGGTCTTGGTCTGCCTCCGGCAAAACCGGTAACACTCGGAGGACCTGTTAAGATTAACGGAGCTATTTCTTTCCCGAATCTTGCTACCGCTTCTTTATCGCTTGAGCGAACGGCAATTTTAAGAACTACCTCGTTGATTAAATCCTCATCTAACTTTGTTGCAAGATTTCTGTGGCACGAGTCGTAACCGACAAACTCCGTCAAAATTTCATCAAAGTGAAGTCCGAGATTTTCCAACCTTTCGCGTAATATCTTATCGGCAGCCTTTGCTTTTGTCAGAGCTTGAGGCCAAGTGTAAGTTAAATTCCCCACTGCCGAATAACCGCTCTCGTATGATGCGGAAACTTTGTAAAACTCTGTTTCGGGAAACCCTTTCACGTCATATACCTTAACACGGTTGTTGCCTAAATCCTCTAATTTTATTGAAGAAAAATCAGCTACGCAATCAGGAGTAATATATTCCTTGGGATCGCCGATTTCATATAGAAGCTGTTCTGCCACGGTATCGAACGTAACCATTCCTCCAAGCGATTCGTGTTTGGTAATAACAACATCCCCGTTCGGATAAGCTTCCGCAATCGGGAAACCGATTTTAGCAAAATTAGGAACCGATTGCCAGTCCCCGAGGAAGTTTCCACCGGTTGACTGTGCGCCGCATTCTAAAATATGTCCCGCTATTGTTCCGGCTGACATCAAGTCGTAGTTGTTTTTATCCCAACCGAATTCGTAAATCATCGGAGCCAATGTAAGTCCCGTATCCGTTGTTCTTCCGGTAATTACAATATCCGCTCCTTTCTGCAAAGCTTCCACAATAGGGAAAGCGCCAAAATAAACATTAGCGCTCAAAAGCTTGTCTTTGTAAGGGCTAATCGGTTCGCCTGTTTCCATATTTTTCAGTTCGGCGCCGGATTCCAGAATCTCGTCAATTCTATCTTTAATATCATCGCCTAAAACAACGGCAATTTTCAGCCCGCTGATATTCAACTTTTTAGCGACTTCAAAAACAGCTTCGGCGCAAGCTATCGGATTAACTCCCCCGCCGTTTGTAATTACTTTTATTCCTTTCTTTTTGATAACCGGTAATATTCTTTCCATCAATTGCGGAATATCGCGGGCATAACCAAAATTAGGATTTTTGTTTTTTTGTTTCTGTAAAATTGACATTGTAACTTCGGCAAGATAATCCATCACGAGATAATCTACATCGCCTTCGGTAACTTGCCAAACAGGCGCTTCGATTAAATCTCCCCAAAAACCTTGTCCTGAAGCGATTCTGATTTTTTCTTTCATAATAATTCCATTTTTAGATTACTGAACTAATTCAAAATTAAAAACATTTAAATAATAAGATATTCATTACAAAACAAAACAGCAATTAATTATTTAGCTTTGCGGTACACTGACTAATTGAATCTTGGATATTTTTCCGAAAATAAATTACACGCCCAAATCCGCAAAGACTATTTCGATAAACCGGGATATGTCCGGCGTAGCGGAAGACGAAATATCAAACCACTTAATTCTTTTGTCTCGTCTGAACCAAGTCATCTGCCGTTTGGCGTATCTTCTCGTATTTCGTTTGATTAATTCAACCGCTCTTTCCAATGAAATTTCTCCCTCTAAATAAGAGATTATTTCCTTGTATCCCACAGTATTCATCGCATTTTGCTCTTTCCTATAACCGGCTTTCAAGACTTCCTTAACTTCTTCAACCAAGCCTTGAGAAATCATAATATCGACGCGTTTCTCAATTCTTTTATATAAAATTTCCCTATCCCAATTTAGTGCGAATTGGAAAAACCGTAAGTCGTCTTCACGCTTGTAAGACTTATGAAACTCCTTAATCGATTTACCGCTTATTTTCAGAACCTCGAGAGCACGGATTATCCGTTTCCAATTTTGCGGTAAAAGTTCCGCTGCCGCCACAGGATCAGAACGCCTGAGAAGTTCATATAAATATTCATTCCCCTTTTCTTCTTTCAAACGCAACAGTTCTTTCCGGTATTCTTCGTCCGTATCAACCTCATTGAAAATTCCATCGACAAGCGCTTTAATGTATAATCCGGAACCTCCTACAACAACAGGAATTTTATTTTCGGAATGTAGTTTTCTAATCACTTCAAGGGCGTCCGATTCAAACTTGCCTACATTATAATCCTCGTCAATTTCAAGCAAATCAATAAAGTGGTGTTTAATTTCGGAAAGTTCCTCGGCGCTTGGCTTTGCGGTTCCAATATTGAGATTTTTATAAAGTTGACGGCTGTCCGCAGAGATAATTTCGGTACCGAGTTTTTCGGCTATTTTTATCGCAAATGCGGTTTTTCCGGATGCAGTAGGTCCTGCAATTACAATTACTCTCCGCTCCATCCTTCCCTGCCAATTAGAGGAACAAATGAGAAGTTTGGTACTTCTGTGATTTCAAATTCATCATCCGAAAGTTTATCTACAATAAGCATTGTTTGCTTATCTTTATCTCCAACCGGAATTACCATTCTGCCCCCGATTTTCAGCTGCCGCCTAAGATTATCCGGCACTGCAGGTCCTCCGGCGGTTACTATTATTTTATCGTAAGGCGCAAACTCGCTCCACCCGATTGTGCCGTCTCCATAGCGCATCATTACTCTGAAAGGGAGTTTATCAAATAACAAAAGGGTTTTGTTATAAATGTCGAGATTTCTTTCAATAGTAAATACTTTAGCTCCCAACCGAGACAAAATTGCAGCCTGGTATCCTGAACCGGTACCGATTTCCAACACCTTGTCGCCGCTTTTAATTTTCAGTGCCTGTGTCATAAACGCAACCGTGTACGGCTGAGAAATTGTTTGTCCGCCTCCGATAGGCAAAGCGCTATTTTTGTAAGCATGTATCTTAAGCGCTTCCGGAACAAAAAGCTTTCTGTCAACAACATTAAAAGCTTCCAAAACTTTTGTATCGGTAATACCCGAATTTTTCAGCTCTTCAATTAAACCTTTTTTTGTACTGCTCATTTTCCTTTTTCTTTTCTGCAAAGATAAAAACAAAATTTATTAAATTAGATTAATTATTCATTCATGTACAATTGGTATTATGGAAATGGTAAAATTTCTATTTTCGATACTATCGGAATTTATGCCGCCTCTTTAGCTTTTGTAGTCGGAAGAGTTTTGTCCGTAGCTTACCTTTCCCCTTTCTATTTTAAAGTTACTCGAAGTTGAATTAACTGAACAATTTGGTTGGAGATACGTCAGATATTATTTAGATTACTCTTAAATTTAGCTTTATATTTATTTTTAATTATCAAATGAAATATATAAAAAACATCAGGATGCATAATGCAAAGATTTAAATATGCGATTTTAGTTTTGGTTATAATAGCGGGAGCTTTTTTTCTGTCATCATTAATGAGTACTTTAAATAAAAATGACTTACGTAACCAAAAACCGGTTAAAGCAAAATCCGAAAATATTATAACCGTAAAAAATGAAATTCAGAGCGAAACTATTGAGACAAGCGGAAGGATGTACGCCTTTAATAAGGTTGATATTTTTGCGGAAGTCCCCGGAGTTTTATTGCCGAATTCAGTTAAATTTAAAGCCGGTACTCGGTATAAAAAAGACGAACCACTCATCAATATTAATTCCGATGTTTTCAAAAACACGGTGCTTGCACAGAAAAGTACATTGTTAAATACTGTAACGCTTATGCTTTCCGATTTTAAGATTGACTTCCCCGACTCATACTTAAAGTGGGAGCAATATGTAAACAATTTTGATTTAACCTTGCCGCTGAAGCCATTACCGGAGATTAGCAATAAAAAAGAAAAAAATTATGTTTCTTCCCATAATGTTTATAACTTATTCTATTCAATTAAAAGTATGGAAGCAACTCTTTCCAAATATACAATTTCCGCCCCTTTTGATGGAATCGTAATTCAATCTAATATTACTCCGGGAACATTGGTTAGAAACGGACAAAAATTAGGAGAATATATTGACCCGACTTTGTTTGAAATGGCGGTTCCGGTAAAAGTTAAAGATATAAATAAAATTAATACAGGTATGAAAGCGAAATTAAAAGCTTTGAACTCACAAGAAAAATTCTCAGGGAAAATTGTTAGAATTAATAAATCAATCGATAAACAGACCCAAACAATTAATGTTTACATTCAAACAGATAACAAAGGGATACTTGACGGGCAATTTATGGAAGTTACAATTAAAGTTAAGTCAAAGGAAAAACTTGCTAAATTGCCACTTTCCGCGATTGGGCGAGACGGCAAAGTAGTAGTAAAAAATAACGGCAAAGAAGAGTATATAAAAGTTAATGTTGAAGAAAAATCTTCAACGTATTATTTAGTAAGCGGTTTGAAAGACGGAACCGAAATAGTAATTAAATCTGAATCGATGTAAATTGTTCTTTTAGGTAAACAGATGAAAAAAATTATTGAATATTTTGTAAAGTATCCCATTTTTGGCAATTCATTATTATTCCTGATTATTGTTTTCGGGCTATTTGCATTTTTGAATACAAAAGTTAACTTTTTCCCCGAACAACCGGCTCGGTTTTTAACCGTAACAGCTTCCTATCCGGGCGCTTCACCCGAAGAGATTGAAGAAGGGATTACAATCAAAATTGAAGATGCCATCAAAGGAATTACCGGAATCCAACGAACAACTTCCACATCAAGCGAAAATTTTGCGAAAATCTCTGTAGAATTGGAAAGTACTGCTGATGCAAATGTGGTTTTGCAGGATGTTCAAAGCGCTATAAACAGCATCAGCTCCTTCCCGGCAGGAATGGATAAATTAAATGTTTATAAGCGGGAGCCAAGGGAATTTGTAATTAATTTTTCGATAAACGGAAACTTGCCGTTAAGTAAATTGAAAGCTTACGGAAGAAAAATCGAACGTGATCTATTGGCAAAAGACGGAATTTCCAAATTAAAACTCTCCGGTTTTCCGGATGAAGAAATTGAAGTTAGTTTCCGGGAAAAAGATTTAAGAGCTTACAATTTAAGATTTGATGAAATAGCTTCTGCAATTGCAAGTGAAAACGTTAAAATTACCGGCGGGAAAATAAAAGGGTCTAGGGAAGAATTTTTAATCCGTGCCGACAATAAAAAGTATTATGCAAAAGAATTGCAAAATCAAGTTTTAAAAACTACACCTAACGGGATTGTAATCAGATTGAAAGATGTGGCGGATGTAAAAGAAAAATGGAGCGAAGATCCTAACCGAAGCTATTTCAACGGTAAGCAGGCTGTAAGTGTCGAGTTGCAAAAAACAAACCAGGAAGACCTTTTTGACATCACCTCAAAAGTAAAAGATTACATAACAGAATTTAACAAAACACACAACGATGTTCATCTCGACGTGATCAGAGACGGCTCAAAAGTAATAAAAGACAGAATTGATATTCTTGAGTATAACGGAATGATTGGGGCAATCCTTGTGCTGCTGCTTCTCGGGCTTTCCTTAAATCCGCGAATATCATTCTGGGTTGCCCTCTCCATTCCCGTAGCTTTTCTCGGGATGTTCTTTTTCGGACAGATGTACGGTTTAACACTGAACGTAATGTCGTTGCTGGCAATGATTCTCGTAGTCGGGATTTTGGTTGATGATGGAATTGTTGTCGGTGAAAATATTTACTCGCATTACGAACGTGGCGAAAGCCCGATAACCGCAGCCGTAAACGGTACAATCGAAGTTATTCCATCTGTAACCGCCGGAGTTATGACTACGGTTATTGTCTTCTTGATTTTCTTTTTCATGCAAGGCGCACTTGGCGACAGAACCCATGACTTGGCTTTTGTTGTAGCCATTACTCTATTAATTTCGTTAGTTGAAACAATACTTATTTTACCTGCACACATCGCTCATTCAAAAGCGTTACACAAAAATCCGGGTGATAAAAAAGGTATTTTAGAAAAAGCCGAACAATATATTTTTATCCTCAGAGATAAAATTTATAATCCAATATTAAAATTTAGTATTAAACATCCCTTTGTAATTATCGCAATTCCTGTAGCTGCTCTTTTGATTACAATTGGAGCCGTAAAAGGAAGTGTTATAAAATTAACCTTTTTCCCGAATATTGAATTTAATAATGTTAAAATTACTTTAGAAATGCCTGCGGGAACAAGTATTAGAGTTACCGACAGCATTTTGGTTGACATCCAGAATGCGGCGTGGGAAGTAAATGATGATTACGTTAAAAAATATCCGAAAGCTCTTCCGCTGGTTACAAATGTAATAAGAACCGACGGACCGGGAACACACCAAGGGGGAGTTCAGGTTTCATTAGCCGGAAGTGAGGAACGTTATTGGGATAACTTTACAGTAAGACAAAAGCTAAGGAATTACATTGGTGAAGTTAATGGAGCAACAAAATTACAAATCGGAGGCGGAAGTTTTTTCGGTATGCCAATTTCAATTGCTCTTCACAGCAGCAATTTAAGCCAAATCCGGAATGCAAAAGTAGATTTGAAAAAAGAATTAAAAAAGATAAATCTGCTGAAAGACGTTTCGGATAACGACCCGCCCGGATTGAGAGAAATTAAATTAAAATTAAATGATAACGCCTACAATCTTGGACTTAATACCGCACAGGTAATGTATCAGATACGAAGTGGATTTTTCGGGCGTGAAGTGCAAAGAATTTTGAGAGGAATCGATGAAGTCAGAATTTGGGTACGATACAATGAAAACGACAGAAGGAAAATCTCACAACTCGAAAACATGCACATTCGTTTACCAAACGGAAGTGAATATCTGCTAAGCGAGATAGCGGACATTTCATTACAAAGAGGAATTCTTACCATAAACCACATCGACGGACAGCGAGTTATAAAAGTTGAATCCGATATAGTAAATCATAAGGTTTCCGTTCCGGATGTTTTAACCAATATACAAGCTAACATACTGCCTGCCCTTAAAGAAAAATATCATGAAGTAACTTGGAATTTTGAAGGAGAAAGCCGCGAAAGCAATAAAACAATGAAGTCCGTTAAAATTTTCGGACCTCCGTTTTTAATACTGATGTTTATGATGATTGTTCTCACTTTCAGGTCTTTCTTTCAAGCAATAGTAGTAAGTTTGTTGATTCCCTTCTCTTTTATTGGGGTTCTTTGGGGACACACAATTCAGGGTTACATGTTCAGCATACTTTCCGGATTCGGTGCAATTGCACTGATTGGAATTGTCGTAAACGATTCCCTTGTACTGGTTAGCGCTTTTAACAGGTACCTTAAAGAGGGGCAAACTTTTGAGGAAGCTTTGATGAACGCAGGGATGAACAGGTTCAGACCGGTATTGTTAACTACTTTAACAACTGTTGCCGGGTTAGCTTCACTTGTTTTCGAGACGAGTATTCAGGCACAGTTCCTATCCCCAATGGCTATTTCTATCGCTTACGGTCTGTTATTCGGCACCGGAATGACTTTAACATTTTTGCCTTCTCTTTTGGTCGTAGCAAATACTATTAAGTTTAAGTTCCATAATAAGTTTAGTAAAACAAAGGTTACACGCGAAGAAGTTGAACCGGCTGTAAAAGAAGAAAATAATCTCAAAAAATATATCTAATCGTAATCACGGAGATTCAGATGAAATTTTATAAATTTTTAACAATTCTTTTAATTTGCACATCATCAATTATCTTTTCGCAGAACAAGTTAACTCTGCAAAAGACAATTGAGATAGTACTGGGAAATAACCTAAATATCAAAATCGCTAAAAATCTGAACAAGATTGCAAACAATAATATTAACATCGGTAATGCAAACCTACTGCCTCGGATCGATTTATCAACTTCGACAACTTACAATGATAATAAATTGGTTACTCCAATGTCAACAGGTTATTCTTCAAACAGTGTTAATTTAGTCGGGCTTCACGCCTCATATACACTTTTTGACGGATTTAACAATTATTCCCAGCTTAATAAATTGAAATTATCAGGGAAAATCAGTGATTACGAAACCCGTTCGACAATTGAGCAAGTAGTTCTACAGACTACTGTTTTATTTTACCAAATTGCGAACTTAGAGGATAAATTACAAACATCTCGTGAAGCCTTGCAAATATCGCGAGAAAGAGTTGAGCGACAAAAAAATAAGCTGGACTTGGGACAATGCACAAACATCGATTATCTCAGCGCCGTTGTCGATTTTGACAGGGACAGTTTGAACTACATTAACTTAAACACAACTCTTGCCAATGCAAAACAGAATTTGAATCTACTGTTAAACAGAAATGTAGATTATGATTTCACACTCGATAAATTAGTACAATTTGATACAATCCCCCCGCTTGATGAGTTGATAAAATTAGCTTTTCAAAGAAATGCGGAGTACCTTTCAGCACTCGAAAAAATTAATCTTGCCAAGGAAGAGCTAAAAATAAGCCGTTCACCTTTTTTACCATCTCTTTTACTTGAAGGAGGTTACAGCTTTACAAAAACAAATAATGAATTTGATACGGGATTTAATGACCCTTCAAGAATATCTTACGCGGCTCTAACGTTAAAATACAATTTGTTTAACGGATTTAGAAATGAAATTCAATTTCAGAACTCTAAAATTTTGTTGGATAACTCCGAAATCGCAGAACGAAATGTAAAACTTGCTCTTATCACAAATCTCACTAACCTATTCAAACTTTACACGGATACTCGAACCGCATTAAATCTGGAAGAAAAAGCTTTGGAAACAGCTCAATTAAATTTCGCCCGTACAAAGAACCGTTTCGAATTAGGAGAAGTAACTCTTACTCAATTCCGTCAGGCACAACTAAATCTTATTAATACTAAAAACAGCATCTCCGAATTAAAGTATTCCACCAAGCAGTACGAGTACCAAATCCGTAAAGAAACCGGCACTTTAATAGTAGAAAAATAGAGTAACAAATAAGATAGCGTAATTCTACCTTTCCGTCTTTGCAAGTTACAGCAGATTTAGCCGCAATCTGATTTGATTGCTTTGTCGATTAGCTGCATCTTGCAAAGAGAGACCGTGTGTCAATTTACTGACTTTTCGCAGAGATATAAAAAGTTTTTACCAGAACACTGCATATAAAAAAGCACAGATAATTAAAACTCCGTAAGCACCAATGTTAAAAACTTTATCCGTCTTAAACATTTTTGATGTAAGCGGAATCCCTTTCGGGTCATCCACGTCAGGCGATGTAGTTAAACTTATTCCCATAATAATTACAATCGTAATCAATAATGTGTAAAGCATTTGGTCCATCCAAGGCAAGTCCATAATAGGAAGCTTAAGTACAAATGCAACCACAATTGAAAGCGTTACGCCATAAACGGCAGCTTTGTTTGTTGTCTTCTTCCAGAATAACCCCATTAAAAATACGCCTAATATTCCGGGACTTACCAAACCGGTATATTCTTGAATATATTGAAACATTTGAGGAATATTTCCTAATAGCGGGGCAACAATAATTGCAATAATCAGTGCGGAAAAAGCAGTGATTCGTCCTGTTCTTACCAACTTCCGTTCGCCGGCATTTTTATTAATATACGGTTTATAAATATCCATTGTGAAAATAGTTGAAGTTGAATTAAGCATCGATGCCAGTGACGAAACTATTGCGGCAACCAAAGCGGCAAGGACCAAACCTTTTATTCCCGTTGGGATAAAAACGCTTATCAACCACGGATATGCTTTATCGTAATTTACTCCGCCCCCTGTTTTTAGAAAAGCCTCTTTAACACCCGGGATAATTGTAGTTCCCGCAGGCTGAGTAAAGAGTACAAAAGCCACAATACCCGGAATTACAACCAACAGCGGAATCAATAGTTTTAAGAATGCGGCAAACATTATTCCACGCTGCCCTTCTTTGAGAGATTTTGCAGCGAGCGTTCTTTGAATGATATATTGGTTAAATCCCCAATAATAAAGATTGGCAACCCACATTCCTCCAACCAAAACGGCTATGCCCGGCAGGTTAAAAAATTGCGGATTATCTCGGGAAAGAATCATGTGAAATTTATCCGGAGCAACTTTAAGAATATGCTCAAATCCGTGAATTAATCCTCCTTCGGGCGTTACGCTGTTTAGCGCAATAAAGGAGGTAATTAATCCGCCGAGAATTAAAAGTGTTACTTGCATTACATCAGTCCAAGCAACTGCTGAAAGTCCACCGTAAAGAGAGTATGCCGCAGCAATAAATGCTAACACCAAAATAGCGGGAAAAATCAAACTCCCGTTTCCAACTCCGATTATCGTATCGATTGCCTTTCCGCCAAGGAAAAGAACTGAAGTAAGATTGACAAAAATAAATAGTGCAATCCAAAAAACGGCGAGGATTGTCTTCAGCTCAACGCCGAATCTTTTTTCGATAAACTCCGGAATCGTATAAAGACCTTTATCAATAAAAATCGGGAGGAAATACTTACCTACTATCAACAACGTTACCGCAGCCATCCATTCGTACGAAGCAATAGCCAATCCGATTGCGAAACCCGAACCGGACATTCCGATAAACTGTTCGGCGGAAATATTTGCCGCAATCAGTGATGACCCAATTGCCCACCAAGGCAACGCTTTGCTTGCAAGAAAATAATCTTTTGTGTTCTTCTCTTCACCTTTTTTCTTCCTCGAAACAAATAACCCGAGGAAAATAATCGCCAGAATGTAGAGAACAAATATTACATAATCAACAATAGAAAAGTGCATAAAATACCTACTTATTTTAACTTAAATTGTTTACTTAAATTATTAATCGAAATTATAAAATCACCAGGTTCCAATACTTGTTTGTTATCTCTTCCGATAAATGAAAGTTCTTCAACCGGAAGTGCAAATTTAACAATTTTTGTTTTTCCAGGTTGTAAATTAATTTTTTCAAATCTTTCCAATTGTTTATTCGGACGGGAAACCGAGCCGAATAAATCGGTAACATATAATTCCACAACTTCTTTCCCTGCCCTGTTTCCGGTATTTTTTACTTCAACCGAAATAATCAATTTATCATTTTTATTCACAACATCTTTTGAAAGAGTTAAATTTGAATACTCAAATGTTGTATAGCTCAATCCGTAACCAAACGGATATTCACAACTAAATTTATTAACGTCAAAATTTTCTATCGGTTTATAATCGTAATGCATAATTCCGTTAACCGACTTCGGATAAGTAAACGGAAGTTTTCCGCTTGGATTAACCTTTCCTGAAATTACTTCTGCTATTGCTTTTCCGCCGTCCATTCCGGGAAGCATGGCAAGAACAATGGAATTCATTTCATCGGATATTCTATGAAAAACCCGCGGTCTTCCTTCGGCCAAAATTAGAATTACAGGCTTTCCGGTTTTTGCCAATGTTTCGGCAAAATCAAGTTGAGCTTTCGGTAACTCCAAATTATTAATGTTGCCGGGAGTTTCGCAGTAAGTATCTTCGCCTAAACAGAGAACAATTACATCCGCTGTTTTGACAGCTTCAACAGCTTTGGAAGTATTAATATCTTTATCAAAAGAAACGCCTTCCACGTAGTTTACATTCTCATTCCCAAGTTCATTACGAAGAGCTTCGTAAATTGTTTCCTTCTCCTCGGGGTACAAATCTTCGTTGTTTCCTTGCCAAGTATATGTCCAACCGCCGTTTAATACTTTTAGCAAATTAGCAGTTGGTCCGGTAACTAAAATCTTTGTGCCTTTTTTTAATGGAAGAAGATTCTCTTCATTTTTTAATAAAATAATCGATTCTTCCGCCGCTTTAAGATTTACGGCATCAAACTCTTTTGAACCGATATTTTCCGCCATAGTTTTGACGGGATATGGATTATTGAACAAACCGGCTGCGAACTTTGCTCTTAATATTCTTCTTACAGCATCATCTATTCTTGATTCCGGCACTTCCCCTTCTTTGACAAGCTTAACCAAATAATTATAAAAGCTATAATCATAAGGCACCATACTCATATCAACTCCGGCCATTACTGCCATACGCACTGCCTCTTCCGGTGAATCGGCAACTTTATCTCTGTCATAAAGGCGTTTTATATCTTCCCAATCGGAAACTACAAAACCTTTAAAGCCGAGTTCCTTTTTCAAAATTTCAGTGAGTATATGATAATCCGAATGAACAGGAATTCCATTTAATTCGGATGAATTAACCATTACGGTTAAAGCGCCGGCTTTAACTCCTTCGGCAAAAGGAGGCAAAAACATTTCACGAAGTTGTCTTTCCGGAATCCATGCCGGTGTTCTGTCATAACCGTTAAGAGGCACGCTGTAGCCCATGTAATGTTTCATACAAGCCAATACTCCGGCGTCTTTCGTGAGTTTATTATCCTGAAGCCCTTTAATATACTCGGCGCCAAGAGTTTTGGTTAGATAAACATCTTCTCCGTATGTTTCGAAAAATCTAGACCAAAGTGGTTGGCGGCCTAAACCGAGCACCGGATTAAAATCCCATGGTATTCCTGAAGCTTTTGTTTCATAAGCGGTGATTTCCGCTACTTTTCTAACTAAGTCCTTATTGCGTGAAGCGGCAATTGAAATAGCCTGCGGAAAAATTGTTGCGCGCTTTGTGTAGTTTGTACCGTGAATTGCGTCAATCCCATATAGCACAGGAATTTTCAATCTTGTCTCTTTTGTGGCAATATCCTCGATTGTTGTAATTATCTCGTTCCATTTTTCAACGCTGTTTGCAGCGCCGCCGGTATTTAGAATTGAGCCGATATGGTATTTTAAAATACCCTCTTTTAATTTTTTAATATTTAATTTAGGTTCGCTTGCTTCACTTTCTCGAGTCGAAAAAACTCCGAGAGTAATTTGTGTCATTTGCCCCACTTTTTCTTCAAGTGTCATTTTCTTTAACAAATTATCTATTTTCTTTTCATTGATAGGATTAACACGAATCTGTCCTAAAATAGATACCGATAAAGACAAAATCAGAACAGTAATAAACTTTCCCATAAATCACCTATTATTTTAAAATACTATTTTCACTGAATTAATCTCCCCTTACTTAAGAAGCAACATCTTTTTTGTTGCAAGAAAATTTCCTGCCGACAATCTGTAAAAGTAAACACCGGAAGATAGCTTGTCTGCTTTGAACGTAACTAAATGATCGCCAGGTATTTGCCTCCGGTTTACAAGAGTCGCTACTTTCTTTCCTAACATATTATATACCGATAAATTTACATTTGTAAGAGATGTAAAATTTGCATCATCTACAGGTATTGAATATTTGATTGTTGTTGACGGATTAAACGGATTGGGATAATTCTGTCCCAATTTGAAATCCGTTACATTTTCCAAAAAGCCGACCGAATTAGGAATTTCCTCAATTTTAATTCCACTTAAAATTGCCAAATCTTTTTCGGGTGACAGAATAATATCGAGTAACTCATCGTTTACAGTTGTATTAACCGTAATATCTAATGCGGTATATTTCCCTACCGAATCAACAATATCCAAATTGTTTATCTTTAATTGATTTTCCAAATAAACATCAAAAACTCTTTGATTCGGGTTATCCCAAAATTTTTCGGCAAACATAAACGTAACTTTGTAATTACCGTTAGGAACTCGTATCCGATACTTAGTTAAACCTTCCATATCATTCTGATAAATCAACTCCTCGGTAGTACCTTGAATATTAACTGAGTTCCACGTTCTACTATTTCCGCTAATATGTCCGAATGGTTTATCAACACTCCAGTCATTATCAGCGAAATAGCCGTAAACAGATGCTCCGCCAACATTAATCTTAGCAGGTAAAGTAAGATAATTTAACGGCAACACTGAGTGTGCCGAAGGAGAAATTGTGTTACCAAATATATCTTTCACGTTTTGGATAATAACATTTGCAGATTGTGTCCCGTCATAGCCTTCTGTTGTAAGGGTTACCATCCTTTTATCTGCGCTGAGCGCACCGTCAGTTACATTTCCGGAAGTAATGAAATAATTTAACGGATTTGTTGCGCTGGCATTTTCAACTTCTTCCGAGAATTTAACTATTATTTTACCGTCAGACAGAGCACTTGCCCAATCGACAAAAGGAGCACTATTATCCTGAAAACCGAGATACGTATCATCGGTTAAACATAAAATTAATTTCCCGTCCAGAAATACGGCGTTTTCCGGAGTAAAATCACAAAGATTTCCGTTGAACGTATGATTAGCTTTCTGCCATCTCGCAGTATCGAAAAAATTGAAATCATCTGTCCAGCTTAATGTAAAATTATTATCCGTTCCGTAGTTTCCGGTTCCCGGCGTATATTCATAATATTTAACCCAATCGTAATACGAAAACGTAGGGAGTGAAGCAGGATTAAAATTCCCGACCCAATTTTCAAATTCGGCAGGCCAAATATTCATCATAATTTTTTGTGCCTGTGTCAACGTACCGATGTGAGAATCTGTCTGGCGGTAAACTTCATTTCCGTCGATAAACCAAGCCACGTAAAACGGAGTCCATTCAAATCCGTAAGTATGAAAATCATCGTAAGGATTAAAGCCTGTAGCCTGGTTACGTACATGATTAGTTTGATTAGGCGTAATAGTATTAAACTGAATTTGGTCGTCATATCTTCCTATATTTTCGATGTCAATCTCGTTCCATTCGGATAAATTTGAAATTTCATGATAAGTAAAAAAAGAGGAAACTATCCCGGCACGGTGGGCAGGTTTCATTCTGACTTCGAACCGCCCGTAAGTGAAGGCGGCTTTGGTTCTGTACTCTGCTCCCTTGTAAGATTTAGCATTGACAAATGATATTTGGATAAACGTTAAGAAAAAAATTATAGTAAGCAATCTTTTCATTTAATTACAACCATTTTTTTTGTTATTGAATTTTCTCCGGTGGATAATTGATAAAAGTAAATTCCCGAAGATAAATTTAGTGAAGACGAATTGACCCGAACGGTATATTTCCCTTTCTCCAGTCGTTTGTTTACCAGCGTTGTAATCTTTCTCCCTAAAATGTCAAATAAGGAAAGATTAACGTCAGCATCTCGATTGATTAAAAAATTAATATTTGTATCGGGATTAAGAGGATTAGGATAGTTTTGGTAGAGTTTAATTTCCGTCGGCACAACTCCGAAATCATCTTCCACATCGGTGAAAATTCCCTTTCCGTTTAAATATCCGGCAACAAAAACAAGGGGAGCATTCCAATTAATTGCAATTTCGTTTGAAGCATAGCTTGAAACCGTATCAACATAACATAATGCCGGAGGAGTTTCTTCGTTGAACAAGTTTTGCAATGTAGGATCATTTAAATATTGATTTGGTCCCCCCGCAAGCAAACCGGGTACCGGTTCGGTAATTTCGTCCGACTCCGACTGTCTGTGATGTGGGTGCATTAATCTTTTACTCCCGACTCCGGAAATAAAACTTTGATTGTGAGGATTAACTCCTAAAATGTAATTAAGAATTTTAGAGATATTGCTAAAGTTTGTATTATTTTGATTCAGCTTATCAAAAGCAATTAGAAACAAAGCCGCATTCAGAACTTCGCCGTTGCTTCCCCAATAAAACTCTCCATCGCTTAAAGGGATTGAAAAACCGTTTGCCAGCATGTTCCCGTTTATTGTCAAAACTTGCTGAGAAAGTGAACTCTTTAGTATCGCATAAGTAGCTTCGTCCGGGTTAGCGACGTTAAGTAAATAAGTAAGATGCGCAATTGGTGCAACTTGTTGCCAACTCATAGAGGAAAACAGACCAACGGAATTATAATTATTCAAGTAATAATTTCCGTAAGTATCTTCTCCGGTGGAAGCAAAAAGTTCAACTGCCGCCCATAGCCTTTCATCTCTGTCGTTTCGGTCGCCATACTCACCTGTATTTGTGTCATTGGGATTAACAAATCCGCCCGGCGGAACAATAGACGGGTTCCGTTCTAAAAATTGCCATGCTAAAACAGCCGCATTCAAACAGCTTGCTGCAAAACTTGAATCAAACGGGAGAAACACTCTGTAAGCACGAGCGGTTTGTGCCGCAAAATCTGCAGTAGCCGTAGAAGATATTTGATAAAGAAAACGAATGGAATTATCCTCTTCCGGCATAATAAAACCGCTGAAATTTTTTGGCGTAAGCTTTGTAAAAACGCCTCCGGTTGAGTCTTGCATTCTCATTTCCCATTCAAGTTCGTAACGGATTTCGTCTAACAAATCGGGGACCCCGTTACCGCTTTCGGGAATATTCAAATCATCTGCACTGAAATAGTTTGGGAAAACCTCATAAGCCATCAGTAAAGTACCGACTGAAATTCCGGCATTCACAATGTATTTACCAAAATCCCCTGCATCGTGCCAACCCCCAATCGCATAGCGAAATCCTTGTAAACCGGTTGTAGCATGATAAAAACCATCCTGAGTATGACAAGCAAGATGATGATAAACTCCCGCATTTGCCATTACAAGTTGAGTTCCGCATCGCTGAAAATAGAACGCTTTTTGCGATAACCGATAAACCTGATTATAAACAGTATCGGAAATATTAAACGGAAAGGATTCCGTACCGTCATCTGAAATAATCTTATAATTACCGGAAGTTGTAAACGACGAAAAATCTCCTACAAACAAATCCATTCCGCTGAGGGCGTCATCATTGTAAAATGATGAAAACGCCCCGCGAAACAGTGTTTCCGAACTCCCTTCCGCAACCACACTAAAGGAATCCGAAGGGAAATTTGCAACCACAAATTTATATCCGTTATTTAAATATCCCGCTTGGTTAACAAACAATCTGTTCTGTGCGGTAACCGCAAAAGTAATCACAACAAATAATAATATAATTTTTTTGAGAAGACTCAAAAGTCAACTCCGACGCTAATTTTATGAACGCTGGAAAGCCGTCCGAAATTCTGATAAGCGTAGTCAACATGAAAAGCTATATTTCCTAAAATCTGCTGTTTTATACCTGCCCCAAGCGCAAAAGATTCTTCCGCGTCCTTTAAGAAGAGAGTTTTGTATCCACCGCGAAGTGAGAGAAAATCTTTAAAAACATACTCGCCTCCGGCGCTAACACTTTCGTAATTATCGCTTGGATGGTGAGCGTCAACATCGATAATCAATTTGTGCATATCGGAATCCAAAACTTTATACGAAAGCCCCATTGTAAAGACTAATGGAAGCGACCATGAATCGGTATATAAATCCGCCGGTATTCTTCCGTTATTTCCCGTAGTAGTAGGATCGGGATCGTAAAGGACAATATCACTGGTTCCTTGCAAACGCATCTTTGAGCTGAAATTTGTTATCGACATTCCAAGTGTAAATCCTTTAAATGGAGTGTTATAAAGGATTCCCATATCAATTCCGAGAGCATAACCGGAAGTTTGCCAAATACTTTCATAAATGATTTTAGGATTAAATCCGATGGCAAAATCTTCCGTAAGGTTAATAGCCCAAGCCAAACTGAATGCGTAATCTTTTACGGAAAAAACCTGTCCGGTTCCATCCGGTTCACTGATAGTTGTAACGTTCATCTCGCCGTAATTAGATGCAACCAAACTTACGCCAAGCGCTCCGTAATTACCTAAGTCCAAACTGCCGGCAAGATAGTTATATTGTAAGTCGGCAATCCATTGAGTATGGTCAAACATCACCGTATTTTTACCAAGTCTTGCAATTCCGGCAACATTCCAAAAAATAGAGGATGCGTCATCGGCAATTCCGACAAAGGCGCTTCCCATTCCTGTAGCACGAGCTCCTTGTGCTACTTTCAGAAACGGAGTAACCGACGTTCCGCGTTTTGAAATATTAGCGACGTACTGAGCATTGATGCTGCTAACCAAGAATAAAGCAATTGCAGAAATTAATACTATTTTATTAAAAATCTTCATTATGATAATCCTTATTTTATAACTGCAAATTTACCAATGTGTTCTCCGACTCCCGGAGCATCTACGTGGTAGATGTACAATCCCGGAGCAATTTCCATTCCGTCTTCGGTTATCAAATTCCAGAAAATAGAACCGTCAGTTGCTGAAAAATCCTTATGAAGCGTTTTAACCAAATCACCGCTTACATTGTAAATTCTGATTGTACAATCTGCCGGAAGATGAATAAACTCAATCTTTCTTTCACCTCGTCCTGTTTGGTTTAGATTTCTCCGTTCCCAGCTTGCCGCCCCAATATAAGGATTAGGAACAACATTAATTTTATCAAGCTGGCTTTTAGCTAAGTCCTTATCAATATTTGAAGCTTTGGTCGAGAATGAGAATTTATCTCCTTGATAGAACGGTTTTCTCGTTTTAATGAAAAACTCGTCTCCGGCAACAGGTTCCATCGGACGAACATTCGGAGTACCCGGAGCGTGGTAAGCAATACGCCAAGTTAATTTAAATTGAGCACCGACATATTCAATTATTACA